>NT_187169.1 GCF_000265205.3 Sinorhizobium fredii USDA 257 | reverse complement strand
AGATTCCATCCACTAGGGTGAGCGTTTGTACGACGCTTAGCGCCTCTCTTTTAGACTAAGGTGTGGGGATTATCCGCGTGTCGCGGCGTCTAGCTGCTTGCATATTGTGTGGATCTGCGCCGCGTTACTGATTTCGGCGCCGGGGGCGGAGATTAAGCACCGCGTCGCGGTCGGGCTAATTGACTTTTTGGTAAACGCGCACGTAGTCAATGTCCATTGAAACCGGGAAGATTGCGTCGTCAATCTTGCCGGCCATGTCGCCACCAATAGCTAGGTTCAAGAGGAGAAAGTGGGGAGTATCGAAAGGCCAACTGCTGCTGCCCTCTTGAGGGTTCTTGTAGGTGAAGTAGGAGTGCCCATTAACACCGATGGAAATCGCGGTGGGAGTCCAGGTTAGTGTATAGATGTGGAAGCGACGGCACGCGTCTGATAGAACGGTTTCACCCCCGATGCCGAACGTGCGCGCTGTTGCCTTAGTGTGAATTGTCCCCTTGATCTTGTCTGGCGCACTGCCGACCTGCTCCATGATGTCGATCTCCCCATTTTCAGGCCAAGGCGTTTTATCAGCGCCAAGCATCCAAAATGCCGGCCAGGTACCTCGGCCACAGGGCAGGCGTGCGCGGATTGCGAAATGCCCGTAAACCCAAGCGGCCTTTCCGCGTGTGATAAGGCGCGCGGAGGTGTAGTTCTGTCCGCCGTAGTCGGATGCGCTCGTCAGCCGTTCCTTACGGGCAGTGATGATGAGTTTACCGTCCTTACCCCGGCCGTTCTTGCGTCTTTTTACCGCATAGTATTGCTTCTCGTTGTTGTACCAGCCCGATTTATTGCCCTCCGTATCGTAAACCCATTTCGCGGGATCCGGCAGGCCGGCACGATCGAATTCGTCTGACCATACAAGTCTATACCCTTCTGGTATCTTAGCTTCTTGCGCGCCGGCTGTTGGAGCGGCGAAAACAAAAAAGGCGAAGCAAAGAAGATTGTATTGTCTGTAAATGACCATTCCCAGCCTTCCTTCATAACTCAGACCCTCTCTGTTTAGAGGATGGGTGACGGCAAAGACGACGCACTTATATCACAGCTGGAATGACGACGACCTAAGGCTAGACGAAGGGTTTACCGCCGCGGCGCCGCAACGCGACATGGAGTGGCTGATTACAGTCTAACCACTTAAATGTTCATGATGCGAGCCACCCTCGAAGCCCTTCCACCATGCATCGGAATAGTGAGCTTCTCTGAGAACGTCAGGCAGATCGTTGATGCTCTTTTCAGTATAGACGGCGAGCGGAACCGAATTGAACGGGTTTGGATCACAGGGTGTCGCGGTCGTCTACATCGCGCACAACATGGACGACGTCATGCGAGTAACCGACCGCATCGCCGTCATGTACCGTGGCCGAAAGGGCCGACGAGATAACCACCAAGGACACCACCAAAAAGGACGTGGTGCACATGATTATCACCGATCTGGCCTACTAAGGTGAACCGCGGTGCACACGCGCCGCGTTTCATGTCGATTTTGCACGGTAGCCGTCTCCGTGGCAACTATCGCCGCGCGATGACCACGATTCGCCTAAGTCGCCCTTCGATCACAGGTGTAAAGCGATCGTGACCAACCAACTAACCAACTGGCATAGGTTTCCGGTGAGAAAGTTAGTCGCAAACGGGCTACGTTTTGCTATTTGGTAAGGAATCGTATTGGGCGTACGCATCCAGCATCATGCGTATATTCACTCGTGCTCGAGGTTAGCTCACCCAGTCCTGGCCAGTGGAAAGGTATTGTCGACCACATCGATTCGAGTTCGACCTCGAGACCCAGCTGTGCCGCTACAATCAAGGCCTGAACCGGCTCTTTGTCGTGCGGCCACAAATCCTCCTCAAGCGAGATCCAGACGTCACTCTCGTCCTCGACAGTGATTTCAGCCTGAAGCGCGCCCAGTTTCTCGCTGATGTTCGTCGCATCATCTAGCAATGCGCTTCGGATGAGGAGAGTGATCTTCTCTCCATTCAACTCAAGTTTGGGTCGGTCATCGACAACCCGGAAATCGGGTTTGTCACCCTCAACGGCGCCGTCAGTTCTCACTGACGGCAGAGACTTCCCCTCGTCTTCACACCAGAAGGCCTTGTCGAAGATGTCGAGGGGCGATGCGCCACACCCGGGCAGTGCCAGAGGTTTTGAGCGATCTGAATACCGGTAATCTTTCCGCTACAATGTAAGCAGAACCACGCGTCCGACTCGCGCCCCCACAACGGGCGGCGAACAACCCCGTCGAGGTCGGGTTTCGTGGACCGTCGGGGCCAATCCGTGGAGATTTCGCCCCGAACCCGAGCAGCCCGATCTCTCACTAGGCTAAGTGCTTTCTGGAGGAATTCCAGCTCAAACACCGGGCATTTGCCATCATTTTCGGTGACTGTCTGGACGATCGGCCGCGCACCAGGGTTTTCTGGCACTGTGATGCTCCACCCATCTCCCACCATGATGACATCGTGTAAAGCCACCTGAAGGCGGTATGGGTGATCGCCGATCATGCCATGTTCGGCGTTATCCAGGTACGCCAAGCGGTGGGCCATTGCTGCAGGATGCCCAGCCTGAAAATCTGCTGGAAGAGCTCCCTCAACGATGGCTTCGACGCTCGCCATCTGTTCGGGACTGGGGATCCAATCCTTTTTGCTGGTGGAGACGAGTTTGGTCCAGCTAACGAATCCCAATTCCCCCGCAAGCAAGTCGAGAGCTTGGTGTAGCGAGACCCTGTTGGCCCGCGCGTATCTTTTAGCAAGACGCCTGAGAGCCTGACCGAAAAAGAGTTGAGTGAAATCAGCCAGTTGTGATTCTGTTTGTTTGCTTAGGACGAACGGAGACCACAATGGGCTGGACTGATTTCACCCGTCGGCAATATGCCCGACGCGCAAGGCGGTATGCAAGCGATCTGACGGACCGGGAATGGGGATTGATCTCGCCTTGCCTGCCTGGACCGCGGCGGTTGGGCAGGCCGCGCAGCACCGATCTTCGCGAGGTCGTGAAT
>NT_187168.1 GCF_000265205.3 Sinorhizobium fredii USDA 257 | reverse complement strand
CCATATGGCGCGCTTTTACCAATTGTCTGTCGAGCCGGATCTCTTCGGCGGCGCTGCACTCATTCGGCGCTGGGGACGCATCGGCACGCGCGGCCAGGAACGCATCCATCTGTTTGACAATGACCGCCAAGCGATTAGCCGCTTCCTTGTCCTGGCGCGCCAGAAGCGAGCGCGCGGATATCGGCCACAATCGTGCTATTAAAAGGGATAGCGTCGGAATGTCGGAAACCGACTTTCCTTGCTGATCAAACCGCAGCTAGCGTTCCTGCGAGCTCTCCGCTCCGGGCCGCGTCCACCGAAGGCAACTGCCGGCCCCGTCGTCGTGCTGTCAATCGGCGTGCAAAATTCACCCCTTATCGGCGTCCAAAATTTGCATGCCGAAACACACAAGCAGCGAGAAGGCGATGATCCGCCACGCCACGATGCCGATCAGCGACGGATTGCGTTTTCTCATGCGGCGGCCCGCAGCAGATAGCCGATGCCGCGTACGGTTTCGATCTGTACGCCTGTGTCCAGCGGCTGCAATCGCTTCCGAACTCTGGAAACGGCAAGCTCCAGCGCATTGGAACTGAGCTCCTGCCCATATTCCGAGAGGGCGATCTCCAGCCGGCGTTTCGGAACGACGCGCCCGACCTCGCGCATCAATATCTCGATCAGCGAGCGTTCGCGCGGTGGAAGCGCGACGATGACCCCATCACAGGTCAGCTCTGCGGTGGCTGGATCGAAGCGCAACGCCCCGGCCTCGAGCACTGGCTGTATGGCGTGCGGATTGCGCCTCAGCATGGCCCGGCATCGGGAAAGCAATTCGCGATGGTGGAAAGGCTTCACCAGATAATCGTCAGCCCCGGCATCGAGCCCCTGGACGCGTTCGTCGACGGAGCCGCGGGCGGTGATAACCAGGACAGGTAACCCGGCGTGCTGCTGCCTTATCCATTTCAGAAGATCGAGGCCGTCGCCATCCGGCAGGCCCAGGTCGAGAAGGACGAGATCGTGCTCCCGCCCGCCGATCGCCGCCTCGGCTTCGTTGACACTCGAGACCGCGTCGAGCCGCCAGCCCGCATCACGCATGGTCTCGCCAACAAGCTCGATGAGGCGGGGACTGTCTTCGACGAGCAGCAGGCGCATGCGTTTTCCTGAACTCAACCCTTCTTACGGCCGGTGACCATCGACCATATGAGGTTTTCCTTGAGGTGCCAACTTTCAACGACCGCCGCCGATGCGTGCAACCCAGCTACGATCATCAGCGAATTTGCCAGCAACTCGTGAGTTTCCCCGAGCGCCTTGTTGCCCCAGAAGGCATCGAGCGTCGTCAGCCAGCCGGAGGTGCCGACGGCCGCCAGCAAAACCATCAGCAGGATCATCACCCAGCCTGCGGCGGGGTTGTGTCCCACATGGCGCTCCGCTCTGCCTGCGGCAAAGGCGAACAGGTAGCTCGCAACGGCCGAGGGGCCGCGAACGAAATCGGCAAAGCGCGCATGTCTCGTGCCGACGAATCCCCAGACGAAGCGCAATGCGATCAGCGCCATTGCAGCATAGCCGACATAGCGGTGCACGCTCTTGCCCGGTGGCAGCAGAAAGAGGTTGATGACGCAGCAGGCGACCAGGCCCCAGTGGAAAAGCCGGACGACCGGGTCCCAAACCCGAACATCTCCGTTGCGGGAAGCCAACGCCTCCCGCCTTCCAGCCGCTGACTTGGGCATCAGTCTTCCAGCTCCGCTTTGACGATTTCGCCCGTCACGGGGTTCATGTAGACCTCAGCGCGCTCATGCTTGGCCGTGAACGCGTAAATTTCGTAGCACGTGCCGGCCACCTTGACGTTGCGTATGTCCGTATAGCCCGCCTCCTCTAGCTTCGAACCGGCGGCGTCAGGTTTCATCCAGGCTGACTGCGGCTCTTTCGTGCACGACGCGTTGTCATCGTCCGCAAATGCGAAGGTGGGAAGGACGACGGTCGCCAACACACAGATAAGCATCGATTTCACGAGCGGCTCCTTTGGAAACGGGCCGCCACGGCGGCGGCGGGCTCACCTTGGCCCTGCCCTGCTGTCGAGAACCTGTCCGCCTCTCGATGTCACCGACCCCAGTGCACCTGGCCGTCCTCAACCCTTCTCCCGACAGCACTTCGACAGTTTGGCCGCGGTACTGGCGGAAGCGTCGAGACGCGTCGGACTTCCGCCACGTCTCGAAAGAAGCCGATGTCGGCGAGCCCCAACGGACCCGATGAGAGCGATGAGCTCGCATTTTTTTGGAGAGAAGCTTTTGACTGTCTTCAGAATTCGCCGGCCGGAGATCGGCAGCGTCGCATTGAGCGCGATCGCCACCCTTTACCTGCTGATGCTCGCCAACAATTCCTTCTGGAGCCATGCGGTGGTCTATTTCGATCACGCGTGGATCGCCATGCTATCGCTCGGTACGGCACTCGCTCTGACCACCTTTTCGACCCTGACGTCGCTGTGATGAAATATGTCACGAAGCCGGTGCTGATCCTGCTGATCGCCATCTCGGCGGCCGTCTCTTATTTCACCGATACGTTCGGCGTTGTCATCGACAAGGAGATGATCGGCAATGCCGCCGTCACCACTCAAGCCGAGGCCGGTCATCTGCTGACAGGCGGCCTTGCGCTTCATCTTGCGATCTACGCGCTCATTCCCTCGCTTCTGATCGCCTGGGTGAAAGTCAGGCATCGTCGTTTTTTCGCGAAGGCCGCCGTCAATTTCCTCTTCATTGCTCCAGCGCTTGTCTTGAGCGGCGTGCTCATCTACGTCAACTTTGCCGGCATCGCCTATGCGCTGCGGGAGCATCGGGACCTGATGGTCCGGTTCAATCCGGCCGGGCCGATCTCGTCGGCGGTACGCTACGGTCTCTCCACCTATCGCGAACGCAATCTGGTCGTGCAGCCGCTCGGGACCGACGCCAAGGAGGGTTCGCGCATCGCCGCAGCCGGCAAGCCGGTCGTCGTCGTAGTGGTAGCGGGCGAGACGGCGCGGGCGATGAACTTCTCCCTCAATGGTTATGACCGGGAGACAAATCCGGAATTGAAGGCGCTTGGCGTGGTCAACTACCGCGACACGACGAGCTGCGGCACGGCGACAGCCGTCTCGTTGCCCTGCATGTTTTCCGTCTATCCCCGCGCAGAGTACAGCGACTGGAAGGCTCGCTCGACCGAAAACCTGGTCAACGTACTGACGCATGCGGGCGTTTTGGTTACCTGGTGGGACAACAACACGGGCAGCAAGGGAATCGCCGACCTCATCAATTTCGCCAGCATGACGCGTAGGAAGAACGGCCCGCTGTGCAACAATGGCGAATGTCTCGACGAAATCTTCCTCGCCGACCTGGATAAAAAGCTCGGCGCAACGACCAACGATAGCGTCATCGTGCTGCATCAACTCGGCAGCCACGGGCCATCCTATTACCTGCGCTATCCCGAGGCGTTCCGCCGCTTCACGCCGGACTGCCGCACGCCGGAACTGATGAGCTGCACGACGGAGGAAATCGTCAACGCCTATGACAACACGATCCTCTACACGGACCATATCCTGGCGAGCGTCGCGAGACTGCTCGAAAAGCATCAGGACCGCATTGCAGGCGCGATGATCTACATGTCGGATCATGGGGAATCGCTCGGCGAAAACGGCATTTACCTGCACGGCGCGCCCTATGCGATCGCACCCAAGGAACAGACGCAGGTCCCCTTCATCGCCTGGTTTTCGAAACCATATCAGACCGCGATGGGGGTTGACGCCGCCTGTCTCTCCACGGACGCAGACACCCCGAAGTCGCACGACAACCTCTTCCATACGGTGCTCGGCATGATGGACGTGCAAACGGGCGTCTATAAGCGCTCCCTCGACGCTTTCGCGGCCTGCACGCGCCCGGCGGAGCGGGAGAAGCAGGCGCCGGGTTTCCATGCGGCCGAGCGCAGGCTGCGAGCCGGACCGGGCGGAGTTCTTTAGCGGTTTGCCGCCCATATTCCATGAGCGGCGGCGGGTCGCTTCCCTCGGAACTCCTGCCAATCCGCGGCGGCGGCTGGTCCGGTGATCTCTGAAAATGAGCCGATGACTCATTCGCGCGGTTGTGGGCGCATTGGCGAAGGCAACCCATCACCCTCAGTAAGCGCGCTGCGGGATCAATCACACAAGCACGCATCGCCAAGCGTGATGAGCGCCGTGTTATGGGTTGCGGTCGAATTTCGCTGAACTTTTTGCGCGAAACGGATAGCGCGGCGCAATCTGGCTAGAGCGGGATGACTTTAGGCTGAAATCCGCATTGGGATTGGGCCGTCGGTAATCGATCGGTCTCCTGGTCAGGGGTTGGTTCTCAACACCCCAACATCCCATCAGGAGACCGCGCCTCCAAACCCGTCCTCTCCCGCGTCAGCAGGTTAGTTCAATCCCAAGAATTCACACTTCCTAGTGGTATCCGCCTAACATAAGAGTCCGTATGGGATTCCCTTTGGCGAGTGCGTATGCGAGTGTGGCGCATGCGCACAGGAAGAGCCTTCACCGTTTCGCCGACCGATCGCCAACGCCTGAGAGCCCTCATCAGTGATCGCAATGCGCCGCAGAAGCACGTCTGGCGCGCCGAGATCATCCTGCTGAGTGCCGATGGCGTCGGCCCCGTCGAGATCATGCGACAGACCGGCAAGTCGA
>NT_187167.1 GCF_000265205.3 Sinorhizobium fredii USDA 257 | reverse complement strand
CTCTAAGAGTTCAAGCCGTCGCCGTGAGCGCGATATACATCATGCCTTCCGTCCATAAGCATGGGCGGACGTTGCTCGATTCGAACTTTCAAGTCTGACAAAGCGCCGGGAAGGATGAGACCCTTCGGAGTAGCATCATCTGCCGTGACAAAAACTGGGTCAAGCACCGGACGACAGCATTTGAAATGAACGGCAGCGTCCTCGATTTTTATCGAGGGGGAAAAATGAGGTTCGCTTCCATCACCTCGGATAAGAACGATTCTCCCCCCAAGAGGCTGAGGGTAGGAGGCAAAAACAGTGAAGGCTGTTATCCCATCCCGCAGTCCTTCGTCATCTAAGAATAGTGCATGCGAGTCGTCAAAGCGGATCATCTGCACCAGTCGGCAACCGAGCAGACTAAAGATTGGCGCAAGTCCGGTGCCGTCGGCAACCTCGACGGTGCGAAAGAGTGTCGTCTCCGGGTCTAAGAGGTATGCGACATTCTTCATGTCCCAGCCTTTCTCCATTGTCATAAATGGCGTGACCCAACAAAAGGCATCCGTCACAGGATCAAACAGCGGCGTGAAGCGCACGTCGGGTGGTCTTTCGCTATGCAGCATTTGCCAAGATTGGGAAAATCGATTTTTTGTATGGGGCCTATCCACACCATGGAATGTGGGACGGATTGCGTTCAAGCACATCAGTGTATTGCGCTTTTGGTTTTAATTCACGAGTGACTGCGTGTGCCGGTCCAGTCGGACAATGATTCCGAAACGAAGCGGGCCACCCATTTCGATTTCATTCCGGTGATTCCGACGCGAAGCCGGACAGTATTGGTGAACCCTGGGTCGTTGCGATATGCGCAGTTGGTGTTGCGCAATGATTCGTCTGCTGACATCACCGAGCTCAACGCGGGAGGCATTGTGCACGTTCGGTCGAGGATGACATACCAGTGATCGGCACGCGACGGGTCCTCCACTGTAATAGGTTTCAGCCAAATGATGATGTCCCAGGGGGTGGTGTAGCAGTCGGCAGCAAGGCGTGCTTCCAGCAGGAGCCGGGCGGGGGCAGCTTGCCACAGCGGCCAGGCTGATTTGCGGATGATCATAGCTCATAGCGGCGATGGCTCAAGGGTCATGTAGATGGACCGCTGCACCGCCCATTTGATGGCATGGACCGCTCCCTTCCCCTCAGCGAAGATGGCGGGCGTCTTTTAGCCAAGGAGGAATGTTTCCATGCCTGTTGTTGCCGTTGGTCTTGATCTCGCAAAGACAGTCTTCCAAGCTCACGGCGTTGATGACGCCGGTCAAACCGTTCTACGCCGACGCCTTGGACGAAGCGAGTTGCTCGCGTTTTTCGCTAAGCTGCCGCCTTGTCTGATTGCGATGGAAGCATGCTCGAGCGCTCATCACTGGGCTCGCGAGCTGGTCACGATTGGTCACGACGTTCGGCTCATTCCGCCGCAATATGTCAAACCCTGTGTCAAACGGAATAAGACCGACGCCGCAGACGCAGAGGCGATATGCGAGGCGGCGACTCGGCCAAACATGCGCTTCGTTCCAATCAAGACCCGAGACCAGCAAGCCGTGCTCGCTTTGCATCGATCTCGTTCATTGCTGGTTCGGCAACGAACAGCATCGATCAATGCTGTTCGTGGATTGGTCGGTGAGTTTGGGCTCATCGCCGCAAAAGGCCGCTACCGCATGTCAGAGCTGCGGCAGCGAACGAACGCAATGACGCCAGACCACCTGCCGGCGATCGCCTGCCAAGCTATCAATACCCTCTTCGATCATATCGATATGCTCGAAGAACAGATCGCTGCTGTCGAACGACAAATTGTCGAGTGGCACAAGAACAACGAAGATAGCCGCCGGCTGGCGACTGCACCCGGCGTAGGCCCAATCACTGCGAGCGCCATCGTCGCAGCTGTGGGAGACGGTTGTCAGTTCCAATCCGCCCGGCACTTTGCGGCCTGGCTCGGGCTGACTCCGAGGATGCATGCGAGCGGGAGGAAGGAGCGTATCGGCAGGATTAGCAAGGGAGGTGACAGATATCTGCGGGCGCTTCTCATCCATGGCGCGAGAGCGATTGTCGGAACGCTGTTCCGCAAAAACGTGCCGCCTCGTCCGTGGCTGCTTGCCCTCGCGGCACGCAGACCGACGAACGTCACCGCTGTCGCAGTCGCGCACAAAACGGCACGCGCCTTATGGGCAATGCTGACGCGGGATGAGAAGTATCGCAAACCAATTGCTGCGACACCGTCTGCAGCATAGCAGCTTCAGCACTGTTCCTATGATCAGTGCTGGCTTGCGAGGGTAATCGAATGTGATGGCAACCGGTATGATCCGGGTTCGGCAAAGGCCCATGAAACGATGCGAGCCAGATGAGCTCGTCCATTTGTCTGGCCGCCGATCCGCGAATACCATCAAGGCCTGCGGCCGAGTGGCTCGCGTAAACAGGCCGGATACACGACCGCAAGAACCGTGTCTGCCGTTATGTTCAATTTCGCCTTGCAAACAGGGAGCGGTCCATACACGTCGTTCTGCTCCAACAGCAATGCGCCGACGAGACGCGCGATGGCGTCGTCGTTGGGGAAGATGCCGACGACCTCGGTGCGTTGCTTGATCTCGCCGTTGAGGCGCTCGATCGGGTCGAGTGCAACTTGGCCCAGTGCTGCTTGTGGAAAGGTCATGTAGGCCAGCACGTCCTCTTCGGCATGATCCATGATTGAGGCGAGCTTGGGCACCTTTGGCCTGATCTGGTCGGCGACTTTGCGCACTGCTGGCTGGCGGCTCGGGCTTGCCCCGCTGCGGAAATCGACGGGCGGCAAGCAGAAGCTCGGCCGATCTCGATAGTGGGCGAGCGCACGCTAGGCGTCTGCTGATTATCGGCAGCATGGCGGTACAAAACAGGCGGCAAGGCGCGGCCACGTCGGAGACGCTTGCAAGCGTCCCGAGACTATAGTGGGCGAACATTGTCGTCCATTCGACACTTGCCATTTCGCGGGCGAGTACCGCATGCTCCAGTGGCACAAAGACACTTACACTGCCGGCCGATGGATTGATGGTGCCGGCGAATGCGACCAGGGGATGACGTTACCCATGTTCAAATCCTGCGCCTTCGTCGCAAGCTGGGGCAGGGGCCCGGGCCGGAGCGTGCAGTATATGCGTACCCAGCGGGGTGCGGGCTATGTTTTCGACAGCGACGTAAAGGTTGAAGACCTGAGGACACGCAGTCATTGACAACGCACTTTCTCGTTTTCGCCTTGAGCCGCATTCGGCGGTGGGCAGGACGGGTCCGGTGAGTTTCCATCACATCTTTTCGTCATATGGACGGACTAATCAAACGTATTTTCGCGGTGCTTGCAGTGCACTCCCCTCAGGGGAGATATTCGCCGGTTGCACGTCACGGTGCCCGGCCGGACGGCGTTTGAAGGTACATGGCGTCGCGCAAAGTGAGGGCCGAATGCCCCTTGGAATTGTGCGCGTCAAGCTTCTGCGCCTTGCTGAACGTCGTGGCTGGCAGGAGGCGGATTTTTCCCGTCTGAGTGCCGATCAGACACTCGATATGACCGCCGAAGGGGGCCTCACCCGGCGGTCGCCATTCGATTGCTGACCGTAGCCGCCGCGTCAAGAAGGTCGACGCCGGAGTCGCGAGCCGGGGCGTTGAACGCCCTCTCGCGGTACACCCGAAGTCTCTAATCGGGAATCAACTTGCGGCATGGTACGGTAGTCATCGAGATCCGCCTCCTTCAGCAACTTCCAATAATCGACCAGACGCCAAGGGCTGTTTGTCACGATTCGGCCCCGGTCGTTGCGGAAAAAGGTGGACATACCCTCATGGCTCCAGATCATCTGCTGGTGCATTTGTTGGATTTTCCGGTTGTAATGTTGATATATATCTTGCCGGCATTCTACTTCGACAAGTCTCTTCTCGCCCATCTGGCGCAGAACACTTAGTACATAATCGATTTGGCTCTCGATCGTGAAGATGAAGCTGCCGCGATGGCCGAGCGCCGTATTGGGACCATAGAGCATGAAGAAATTTGGGAACCCCGCCACAACGGTGCCAAGATAAGCCTGACAGTCATCATCGTCCCAGACGTCACGTACCGTCCGACCATTGCGTCCGATTACCTCAACCGGAAGTAGATATCGTGTCGTATCGTAGCCTGAGGCGACGATAATAAGTTCTGCCTCATGCGTTTCATCATCAATCGCATGGATCGACCTGCCCTCAACACGCGCAGCAGCTCCGTCTACCAGCGTAACATGCGGCTTTAGTAGGGTTCTGTACCAGCCATTGTCCAGGAGCATCCGCTTGCCGAATGGAGGGTACGACGGGATGACCTTGGCGATAAGATCAGGGCGCCCCGCCAGCTGTCCCTCGATGTATTGTGTGTAAGTCTCGCGGTCGCGGTCGTTAACCGCATTCACGGAACGGTCCGGATGCGGCCAGGCCGGATCCTTGTGCAGGGCCTCATGCACTTCACTGTCGTAAATCCAACTCAGGCGGAGCCTGTACAGCCATTCATAGTGTGGCACCTCGCGGAACAAGAACTGCATCGGTTCCAGGACCGGTTTTTGAAATTTCGGGAAGGGCGCCACCCATTGACGTGAGCGTTGGAAGATTGTCAAGGCACCCACCCGATCTGCGATGGCGGGAACAACCTGCATTGCCGAAGCGCCATTGCCAATCACGGCCACACGTTTACCGTCGAGCGCGACTTCTGGATCCCATTCCGAGGTGTGCACCACCGGGCCGTCGAAGTTGCGCAGGCCCGAAAGGTTGGGCCATTTCGGCGTGGTGAAGCCCCCCACCGCCGAGAGGACCACATTGGTCACGAGGGTTTCTTCCGTGCCGTTGGGCAGACGTAACCGGGAGTGCCAAGTTAGGCTCTCTTCGTCATAGCGGGTGACCAGGCACTCCGTGCCGTAGCGGATGGAACTCTCGATCCCAAAGTCCCGGGCAACACGGTTGAAATAGTCGTCGATTTCCTTTTGCAACGGGAAGAACGTGCTCCAGTTGCCACTGGCAAGAGTGTACGAGTAGAGATGCCCCGGCGTGTCCACTCCACAGCCAGGATAGTGATGTGCGTGCCAGACCCCGCCGGTGCTGTCTTGCTTTTCGACCTGGATGTAGGAAATGCCCAATTGTCTTAACCGAATTGCCGCTGCGACACCGGACATGCCCGCCCTGATGATGAGTACACGAAATCCTTTCGGCAAGGACACGGGGTCCGGAATGGCGCCTGCATATCTCCGTAGCTTATGAAGCATCATGTCAGCGTATTCTGGCGGGATAGGCTCGGCCTCCGACACAGTCAGCATGCGGATCAACTCTTCTTCCGACAGGTCCTGCTTGGTGACTGGTGCGCCGCTGTGCCAACAGATGATGGCGTCCAGTGCTGCATTACGAATCTCCGTCTGTAATTCGGCCGCGAGCCCCCTGAATCGTTGTCGCCCCAGACACTCTTTACGGGAAGAAACGGTGGGGTGAGCCAGTATTCTTTTCCCGTGAACTGATACAGAAGGAGTAATAGGGTTGGAATATTGGCCGAAGGGAGTGCCTCGGCGATGCGGTGGCGGAACAGGGCGAGGTCCGAAGAGTGAGCCATGATTTAAGTTCCTCCTGTTGCATATATCCAATCCCCCGCCAGACGCTCAGTTTACTGCCTCGGCTTCGGCGTGGTTGCGGCAATCGGCATTAGAGAAGATTCGACAAGCAAGCTCCCGAATGTCTGATCCAAATCGCGCTTGATAAAGCGAGTCGAAGGTCGCCACGGCGGGGAGGTTCTCGGGCGCCGTCGTGCCGCCGGCCCGGGCTCGACTGCGAGATATGCCCCTGTGCTGCCTCGGCTCGACCAGGCGCGCGCAGCCGGTTACGTCTGCATCTGAAACGATCCACCCCTTGATGATCGGAAGGCGGGCTCGGCAGAAACCATTGGCTAACATGTCGAAATCTCTGCGCGATAAGGTGGGTCCGTGACGTGTCCTGCAAATGCCTAGAAGCAATATGCGTGCCAAAAGGAAGAACTCTTCTTAATGCAACGAAATGACTCAAGCAGCGGTCTCGCGTGTCCAACATTGTCGTACATAGGACGAGCCTCAACCTGACATTAATCGTAACACTGTATGTCTGTCTTCGTGGCCGAGTGGCTCGTCCTACACTGCACTTCCAAGGTTGCTCGGATGAGCCGACCCGATCCTAATCATAGGAGGACGAGCCGTGGCAGATTATCGGCTACGCCGCATCAGCGTCTGGTTGCCGACGCTCACGCGTCAGATGTAGCCGCTCCCGTCTGCAGGAAATCTACGCCGGGCTAGATCCTGTCCCGCTATTTGCGCGATATCCGCGCCCGTGCAGGAGCGACTCGCTGCGTTTGCCGACACTCCGCCGGCCATGCGCTCTGACGGGGTAGATCAGCCGATCGACCTTTTCCTGGCGAGTTTGCGGACTGGAAAGAGAGAGCTACCGGCGGACGGATCGCCCGCTTGCGAAAACCAAAAGAGGACGGCGGCGTCGTGCTCTCGTCGAGGCGACTACCGACGTGCGAAATTGGTTCGAAGCCGAACCATGGCGGACCGGCAGCGAACTTCTGTCGCGACTGCAGGCCGAGTATCCCGGCGATTACCCCGACAAACTGCTTCGAACACTTCAGCGCCGGCTGAAGGTCTGGCGCAGCGAACAGGCGGACGCGTTGCTGTTTGGCACC
>NT_187166.1 GCF_000265205.3 Sinorhizobium fredii USDA 257 | reverse complement strand
AGGTGCGCGCCTGGCTCGACCGCCATCAGCGCTTTACCTTCCACTTCACGCCGACGTCCTGCTCGTGGCTCAACGCCGTCGAGGGCTTCTTCGCCAAACTGTCGAAGCGTCGCCTCAAGCGCGGCGTCTTTCATTCGGTCGTTGACCTCCAGGCCGCCATCAACCGCTTCCTTACAGAGCACAACCAACAACCCAAGCCCTTCACCTGGACCGCCGATCCCGACAAAATCATCGCTGCCGTCAAACGGGGGCACCAAGTGTTAGATTCCATCCACTAGTAAGGGGTGGCTGAGGAACTTGCCGGCGTCAGATCCGGTGTCGTTGTATCTCCACATTCCGATCTGTCGGTCGATGTGCTGGTATTGCGGATTTCCCAACAGCATAACTCGTCGAGACGCATCGATCCTCGACTATCTGACGGCGCTAGTGAGGAGATAAGTTTGGTAGCAGCCCAAGCGCCGCAGGCGCTGCCCGTGAGCGACGTGCACTTCGGCGGTGGAACACCAACCATCATCAAGCCAGAAGATTTTCTGGCTCTGATGGATCTTCTGCGTCGCAGTTTCGCCTTCAGGAAAACCATCGCTGTCGAGATCGAGCCGCGCACCTTCACGGCCGAGATGGCCGAAGCCTTAGGAGCGGCCGAGGTAAGCCACGTGAGTCTCGGCGTGCAAAGCTTTGATCCCATTGTTCAAAAAGCAACCAACCGGGTCCAGAGAAAGGCGCAGACGACCGCGGCTATTGAAAACCTGCGCCGGATTGGGATAAGTCGCATCAACTTCGACCTCATGTACGGCCTCCCGCACCAGACCGTGCAGTCCTGCGTTCAGAGCGCGACGGCAGCGGTCGCAATGCGCCGCGACCGGCTTGCCGTATTTGGCTACGCCCACGTTCCATCCTACAGGAAAAATCAGCGCATCATGATCGACGAGACGGCACTGCCTGATATAGCTGCCCGAGCCGAACAAGCCGTGGCTGTGGCCGAAACGTATCTGCCGAACGGCGCGGGAGCAGTAGCGGTATTAGCTTCTTTGCCGTTGGCGGCCAAGTCTCAGCCTGTTCTTTGATCCAACTTCCTTGTTTTCGAGAGCGTGGCCGCACGCCCGTGATTGGCTGGCCGAAGCTGATGCTCCCGCCGCGGTGTCGGGTTCGTTCATCAACCGTTGCTAGCAGGGAGACTTGGGCCGGGTGTATCCACAGTATGAATGGATATAATCCAAACAATCAATTTTACGGATCCGTCCAATCACTATTAGAAGATGCTCACGTTTGAAGAAATCAAGTGTGTCGCTGGTAGAGATTTGCGAGTGATACGGGAAGGTCGGGAAATGTCCCCCACTCACTGTGCAGGTTATAACAACCAACTTGGTCCGCAATGCGGGTTCGACGACAGTGTCGGGCGTCCATCGACCCCGGCCACTTCGGACGTTTGATGTACGTTTCAAGAAGCAGCAAGATGTGGAGTTCTTTGGATATGCGTCCTCAGATGCGGTGGAAACTGTGCTGGGAAAATGAGCTGGAGCTCTCCGACCACACTGAACTCGCTGAGTTCTTCCGGAAGACCTATGGACCGACCGGGACGTTCAACGCAAGACCATTTGAAGGTGGGCACAGTTGGGCCGGAGCAAGGCCGGAGTTCCGTGTAATCGGCTACGACGCTCACGGAGTGGCTGCTCACATGGGGCTGTTGCGCCGCTTTATCAGGGTGGGCGATGCCGATCTGTTGGTGGCGGAACTGGGTTTGTGGGGGGTTCGCCCGGACCTCGAAGGACTCGGGCTCAACCACTCCATCCGCGTCATGTATCCGGTGCTGCAGCAGCTTGGCGTTCCGTTCGCATTTGGCGCCGTTCGACACGCGCTGTACAAGCTTGTGGGCAGACTCTGCCGAAACGGTCTCGGTACAATTGTGGCTGGCGTTCGCGTGCGGTCCACCCTTTCAGATGTCTATCTCAACCTGCCGCCAACGCGCACTGAAGACGTACTCGTTGTGGTCTTTCCGATTGGACGTCCAATGAGCGAATGGCCATCCGGCACACTGATCGAACGAAACGGTCCGGAACTATGAAACAGCTTGACTATCTCCGGACAGTGCCCAGAAGCGGCACTGGGGCCCCGAGCGTCTACCTGACCTTCGACGACGGTCCTAACCCGGTTTTTACCCCTGAGGTCCTCGATGTGCTGGCCGAACACCGTGTCCCGGCGACTTTCTTCGTCATCGGGGCTTATGCTAAGGACCGGCCGCAACTCATCCGACGCATGGTTGCGCAAGGGCACGAGGTCGCCAACCATACAATGACCCATCCGGACCTGTCTGCCTGCGGACGTCGGGACGTGGAACGCCAAGTACTCGAGGCGAACAGGGCCATCAGGATGGCCTGCCCCGAGGCTTCGGTGCGGCACATACGTGCGCCTTACGGAATTTGGAGCGATGACGTGCTGACAACATCGGCAAACGCTGGACTGGCGGCTGTGCACTGGTCTGTGGACCCGCGGGACTGGTCCCGCCCCGGTATCGACGCAATCGTCGATGCGGTACTCGCCTCGGTCCGGCCCGGTTCAATCATTCTCCTGCACGATGGGTGCCCTCCCGACGAGTTGGCGAACACTGACGCCAGTTTTCGCGACCAGACGGTGGCGGCGTTGTCTCGTCTCATCCCTGCCTTGCACGACCGCGGATTTATAATCCGCTCGCTTCCTCAGAATCATTAAACGGACGGTTTTTCATGGATCTGCTTGGCACGACCGGCGCCGTAGCCATCTCCTTGTATGCAGCACTCTCGACGGCTTACAAAGGCATGCAAGCTATATACGCTTTGCCAACAAACACCACAGCTGCGTCAACGCCCGTGACCGGCTCCGGTGCACCGCCGAGCGTGGATGTTATCGTCCCCTGCTACAATGAGGATCCGCGCGCGCTCTCGGCGTGCCTAGCTTCCATTGCAAAGCAAGACTACGCTGGAGAGTTGCGGGTCTACGTGGTTGACGACGGTTCTGGCAATCGCAACGCCATCATACCTGTACACGATCATTATGCGTGCGACCCGAGGTTCCGCTTTATCCTGATGCCAAAGAACGTCGGAAAGCGCAAGGCGCAGATTGTCGCAATACGGGAATCATCGGGAGATTTGGTGCTCAACGTTGACTCGGACACGACCATTGCGCCGGACGTAGTCACGAAACTTGCCCTGAAGATGTACAGTCCCGCGGTCGGCGCGGCGATGGGTCAGTTGACGGCCAGCAACCGCAGCGACACATGGCTGACGCGGTTGATCGACATGGAGTACTGGCTCGCCTGCAACGAGGAACGAGCAGCACAGGCTCGCTTTGGAGCCGTTATGTGTTGCTGCGGCCCGTGTGCCATGTACCGGCGGTCCGCACTCCTATTGCTGCTCGATAAATACGAGACGCAACTGTTTCGAGGCAGGCCAAGCGACTTCGGGGAAGACCGCCACCTCACAATCCTCATGCTGAATGCAGGCTTTCGAACCGAGTACGTTCCGGACGCCATCGCGGCGACGGTCGTTCCAAACTCGATGGGGGCCTATCTGCGCCAACAACTGCGCTGGGCACGCAGCACGTTTCGCGACACATTGCTCGCGCTCCGCCTACTGCCGGGCCTTGATCGCTATCTTACGCTGGACGTGATCGGACAGAATCTTGGTCCGCTGCTCCTAGCCCTCTCGGTCCTGACGGGGCTAGCACAGCTCGCTCTGACGGCCACAGTGCCTTGGTCGACGATCCTGATGATTGCATCTATGACAATGGTCCGCTGCGGCGTGGCGGCGTTTCGAGCGCGAGAGCTGCGATTCCTTGGGTTTTCGCTGCACACCCTCCTCAACGTCGCTCTCCTGCTCCCCCTCAAAGCATATGCGTTGTGCACGTTGAGCAACAGCGACTGGCTGTCGCGTGGTTCCCCGGCTGCCGCACCCAACGGCGTAAAGGATTCTCCTGAACCCCATTGCTAAAACAAGCGCTGCGGAGCCGTCTGAAACTGCGGCACCCGCGTCGCTGGCTCAGCCTTGCGCAGCTTGCGAGGCTGCTGACATCAGTCAGTCACTGCGGTGGCGGTAGCCGGCTTTGCCAAACAGGCAAGCGAATTTAAGATAGGACGAGAAATTGCAGCTATTGACTCGAGCAAATGTCTCAAGCTCACCGTCGCGGCGGCCTGAGAGCAATGCACGCAAGCAGAAGTGCCACGGGCATAGCAATGCGGATAATTCGCTATCTTGCTCCAAATCAGATGTGGCAATCGAGCTTACCAACGTCAGTAAGTCTTATGGCGACAAAGTCGTTGTCGACCAACTGTCATTCACCATCACCTCAGGAGAATGTTTCGGCTTGCTGGGACCGAACGGTGCGGGCAAAAGCACGGTATCGCGTCTGGTTCTCGGCCTGGCACCGCCTGATGAAGGCACGATCACAGTGCTCGGAGAGCCGGTGCCAGCCCGCGCGCGTTTGGCGCGCAGCCGCATAGGGGTGGTTCCGCAATTCGACACACTTGATCGCGAGTTCACGGCGCGCGAGAACCTACTGGTGTTCGGACGTTACTTCGGCCTGCGTACTCGCGAGCTCGAGGAAGCCATTCCACCACTGCTCGATTTCGCTCGGCTCGAGAGCAAGGCGGATGTACCCGTGGCGCAATTATCCGGCGGTATGCAGAGACGGCTGACGCTGGCTTGTGCGCTGATCAACGACCCACAGCTCCTGATACTGGATGAGCCGACTACCGGCCTCGATCCGCATGCTCGCCACCTAATATGGGAACGGCTGCGGTCCTTGTTGGCGCTTGGCAAGACGATTCTACTGACTACCCACTTCATGGAAGAGGCGGACCGATTATGTGACCGCTTGTGTGTTATAGAGCACGGACGGAAGATCGTGGAAGGCCGCCCTCACGCGCTGATCGACGAGCAGATCGGGTGCGACGTGATTGAGATCTACGGCGGCAATCCGCGGGAGCTGACTTCAGTTGTCGGACCATATGCTCAGCGTGTCGAAGTGAGCGGTGAGACGCTGTTTTGCTATTCGTCCGATCCAGAACAGGTGCGCTTGCAATTGCGCGGGCGAACCGGTCTACGCCTATTGCAGCGTCCACCGAATCTTGAAGATGTGTTCTTGCGGTTGACCGGGCGCGAAATGAAGGACTGAGCGATGTGGAAACGTTACGCGGCGGTCCTACCCGCCAATCCTTGGAATTGGATTGCAGTGTGGCGCCGTAATTATATGGCATGGAAGAAAGCCGCGATCGCTTCAATTCTCGGTAACCTCGCCGAGCCCGTGACTTCGCTGTTTGGTCTCGGCTTCGGCCTGGGTGCGATGGTGGGTCGCGTCGACGGCATTCCATATGTCGCGTTCTTGGCGGCTGGCATGGTTGCAACAAGCGCAATGATCTCCGCGACGTTCGAGACTATTCACGCGACCTTCGCTCGCATGCACGCAAAACGAACTTGGGAATCAGCCCTGTGCACCCAACTCACGCTCGGGGACATCGTCCTCGGTGAACTGGCGTGGGCAGCCAGCAAGGCGTTATTGGCCGGGACAGCAATGATGCTCGTTGCAGCCACAATGGGCTTTGCATCGTGGCCGTCCGTTCTCTTTGCCTTGCCAGTGATCGCACTCACGGGGTTCGCCTTTGCAAGCCTGGCGATGATCGTCACAGCACTTGCGCCCAGTTACGACTATTTCATATTTTACCAGACGCTCTTCCTTACACCCATGCTGTTTTTGTCAGGAGCGGTCTTCCCAGTCAGCCAACTGCCCGACATTTTTTCAGAAGCTATCGCATCTGCTGCCGCTGTCACATTCAATCGAGCTCATTCGTCCAGCGATGCTAGATCGCCCAGGCGGAGGCGTCGCTCTGCACATCAGCGCGCTTTGTATATTTGCAGTGATGCCATTCTTCTTATCTGTGGGACTTCTTCGGCGGCGTTTAATGTCCTGACCTACGGCAGAAAGAGCACTGCTTGAGCTTAGCAAACGACTAAATTCAGTCGGAGCACAGGGCCTACCTGTTACAAGTGACGAGAGATTGGAGAGCAACATGCTGTGTCTAGGACTGAGTGGCGGTCTAAGCAAGATTTACGAAAACACGCTCGATCTGCCGAATACATTTATGCACGACGGTGCAGCGGTTCTCGTCCGAGACGGCCGAGTGATAGCTGCTGTCGAAGAGGAGCGGCTTAATAGAATCAAACATTCCAACAAGCTGCCGCGCCGTTCGATTCAATACTGCCTTGAATACGCCGGGGTTCAGCTCAGCGACATCGACTGCTCGCGTATTATGCAACCGAGGCATTTTGCAATGCTATGCTCGAGCGCTTGCTCGTTTCTCAGCCGCACATGTCAATACCGTTGTATGCCAAGCTGTTGTTGTGTGGGTTGCTCGCGCAGGAATTTGGTACTGAGGTCGATCCGTCGCGAATCTCATTCGTAAGCCATCACCTGTCGCACGCCTGGAGCGCGTTTTCTATGTCGGGTTTCGAACAAAGTCTCATCTTGACAATTGATGGCGGTGGAGACTTCGCCTCGGGTCTTTTGGCGATAGGATCTGGCACGGAAGTCACACCGCTTGCGACATTTCCGGAGAGCGATTCTTTAGGGCTTTTGTACCTTGAGACCATAAAATATCTCGGTTACGGCATGTTTGATGAATACAAGGTCATGGGGCTTGCACCGTACGGCGACCCCGCTCCCCATCGCGACCTCTTCGAACAGTTCTACGAGCTATTAGACAACGGTGGCTACCGGATCTATCTGGACCGGATTGGTCCCACGCTGCTTCGCAGCATTGAGGTACGCCGAAAAGGGATGCCGTTCACTCAGCAGCATAAAGATTTGAGTGCTTCGTTGCAAGAAGCACTCGAACGGATTGTGTTTCACGTTCTACGGCATCACAGCGAGATCACCGGCATAAAGCGCTTAAGCTTGGCCGGAGGAGTAGCTCACAACTGCACTTTGAGCGGTAAGCTGTTGCGCTCGGGAATCTTCCAAGACATCTTCGTGCAACCCGCGGCACACGACGCTGGCTGCGCATTAGGCGCTGCATTGATGATGTCTAATGAACTAGGGCAGTCCGCACCTCGAGAGCGTTTGCAGGAGGTCTATTGGGGTCCTGATCTCGGGAGCGACCGCGCCGTGGAGCAGGAATTAATTGCATGGGGCGGCCACATTGAAATCGAACGCTGCGATGATGTGGCCAGCAGAGCAGCCGAGTGGATCGCCGATGGCGCCGTTATCGGCTGGATGCAGGGACGATCGGAATTCGGACCGCGTGCGCTTGGCAACCGTAGCATTCTTGCCGACCCTAGGCCGGCCACAAACAAGGATCGGATCAACGCGATTGTCAAGAAGCGCGAAGGCTATCGCCCCTTTGCGCCATCCGTGTTGGAGGAGGACGCCAACGAGTTCTTTGAATTGCCAGATAGCAGGCAGGAATTTCCCTTTATGAATTTCGTAGTGCCTGTGCGCGAATCCAAGCGCAATCTGCTCGGTGCCGTCACGCACGTCGATGGTACGGCGCGCTTGCAAACAGTATCGCGCAACATCAATCAAGCGTATTGGGAGGTCATCACCGCCTTTAGGAAACGAACAGGTGTCCCGATTCTGCTCAACACGTCCTTCAACAATAATGTTGAGCCGATAGTGGATTCGGTTGCGGATGCGGTGACCACATTTTTGACCACCGACTTGGATGGACTCGTGGTTGGGTCGTATCTCATCAAGAAGCGGACTGCGTCACCGGAGGACTGGAGTAGACTTGCGCTTTCGTTGCCGCCTTATTCAAGCCTCCATCAAGTGCGTGCATTTACGGCGTTAGACCGCCAAGAGACGGTATGCGAGATCCGCACGGGTCCCTCCAGCCGAGAAGCCGTGCGGATTTCATCCGAGTTGTTCGAACTGCTAATGCGGATTGATGGAGAAGCTCCGCTCGGCGATATCTTGGACCTCATCGCGCCCAATCAGAACCAGCGTGAAGCGCTCCTAAATGAACTGCGTGGGCTTTGGGAGCAGCGTAGCGTGCGACTGCATCCAATGCGCGCCGGCTCTGCAGCGGAACCACTATCAAGTTCAATCAATCTGTCAAGCGGTGCCCGCCTATGACAATCGCGGTAGTTCCGTCCCTCTCCTTCACCCATGCTGGTGGGGCCGAGACGCTCATGAGTGATGGGCGGCATTCGTTGAGGCTCCAGCGAAGCGCGGCACGAGCACTCAATGTCTCACCAGCGGTCAGCACCCGCATCTGCAATCAATATTGAGGTGTAATTTCATGGAAGTAGGACGGTATCTTAAAGAAGGCCTGCTAATCTCTCTTCAGCAACGCCTTCGCGAATTTGCGGAGGGCATAGGAAAGCCAACGTCTTCCTTGAAGGTCCATCGACAGATCGTTTCGCTCCTTGAAAAGCCTGACCCCGTGATTCTGGACATCGGTTGCAATGATGGAAGCGATGCGCGACGCTTTCTCCAGCTTCGTCCGAAGGCCCAGCTTTTCTGCTTTGAGCCAGACCCCCGAGCCGCTGCTCGCTGTAGGGAAAACATGGGGCCTTTGGACAGGATGAGGCTATTTGAAGTCGCGATCAGTGATCGAAACGGCAGAATCGATTTCCACCCCAGTAATGGAGATGCAAAGGAATGGGATCTGTCAGGCTCAATACGCCAGCCCAAGAATCACCTTTCCGAATATCAGTGGGTCCGGTTTGACGGACCCATCTCAGTTGAGACTCGGAGACTGGACGATTGGTGCAGTGAGGCTGGCTTGGAGAGTATCGACCTGATCTGGATGGATGTGCAGGGGGCCGAGTCCGACGTCATCGCTGGCGGCAAAGAGACTCTAAACAATACGCGCTTCATCTACACTGAATATAGTGACCAGGAGCTGTATGAAGGTCAACTGCCCCTGCGCGCAATTCTTGACCTACTGCCTTCGTTCGAATTGGTGGCTCAGTTTCCACGCGGAGTGGAGGGTGACGTTTTGCTCAGAAACACGAGGCTTTAGCACCAGTCGGCTTGTTCTCTTCCATATTGCGGGCTGTCCCAGCCCAAGACCGCCTCAGCAGGCAGGCCTTGGCGCCCGGTTACCTTGACCGCTGTGCCGACACAGGTCTCGCGCCATTAAGCCAACCAGATCGCGATGCGCGTCGAGCCACATCGCTCGCCGAAACAATCGCTAGCGTTACCGATCTTTGACAGCGGCTCTGCAACTGGAGAGCGTTTTTTCGAGACCCAGACGATCCGCCAAGGCCTGAATCGTACTACTCCTGTCACGGCCTCTCTGACGTTCGGCTCGCAGCGTCTGTGGTTCGAGTCGGATTTTGTCTCTCTACCTGGCTTCCGCTCTGAGGGTCCGTTGGAAGCGGAAGGGACGAAGATGAGGAGCAAAAAGATGAACAAAACGCGCCAACGGTGTCATCCTGCTCCGATGGGCAAAAAAGGTAACATATATCCGCAACGGGGTCCGCCCGCACGTCCGGCGAGGCTACGAGCCATGTGGCGACTGCTGCGGTGCATGCGAGCATCAGCACGGTCCTGCGATTCATGAGATATACCTCCGAAAATTCGGGTTAAATTTGCAACATGGGCGGCAGTAAGAGGCGTGCAATAGCGGTGGACCGTGTTTTCGGTTCCGATTGTCTGGCAGGCGCGGCAGACAAGTGCCCTTACCTTCGTGTTCCACCGGCCTAGGCAAAAACCGTGAACGCTGTTCCCCATCGCGCAGTCCTTCTTCATCTCTAAGAATAGCGCATGCGAATCGTCAAAGCGGATCATCTGCACTAGGCGGCAAAACCGAGCAAACCAAAGATCGGCGCGAGGCCGACACCGTCGGCAATCCCAATAGTGCGAAAGACTCCGGGTCCAAGAGGTATGTGACGTTCTTCATCTATCAGCCTTTCTCTATTGTCGTGGTGTCATGTCCCAACGAAAGGTAGCGTAGGCGAGGCACGCGTGGGGAGCTTCGCTATGCACCATGTGGCAAGACTGGGAAATCCATTTTTTGTATGGGGCCTATTCAAACCATGGAATGTGCGAACGAATGCATTCCAACACATCGGCTTGAGGGCCCCCGGGTGCCACGCGCGATCGCTGGCTTACCGACCGTCAGGCCGATCTGTTGCCGGTACCGTACTTCCATGTGGTGTTCACCATGCCGGCCGAGATCGCCGCGATCGCCTATCAGAACAAGCGGCAGCTCTATACGATGC
>NT_187165.1 GCF_000265205.3 Sinorhizobium fredii USDA 257 | reverse complement strand
AGAGCGGGATGATTTAGGCGGAATCGGCATTGGGATTCCCTTACGTGGGGATTTTGTGGTCAAGTGAATGTTCCGCCTTTGCCGTTCGGTATCCAAGTCTGAGCCCGATCACGTATCCCGGCCCGATCACCGAGCCGGATCAACCTCACATCCGGTCGCCGCTCCGATCTGGGCCTTCATGCAGGTAGCACGGCCATCGCCGGTGCGAAGTTCGTCCAGGCGATCACGCCGATCACGGCGCAACGGCTCGTAGTCCCGGATGCCCTGGCTGACGAGGAGGCCTTTGATGCGGTTGACATGGACAACCCGTTCGGCGACCAGCGCCTTGCGCTCCCGGCCAATCCGGCGACGATCCTCGTCCTCCGGCGTCGGCACCCTGACCATCGAACAAACACGCGGTTCTCCCCGCTTCCAGGCCATCAGGGCGCGGACCAGTACCTCGCCATCGAGCCGATCGGTCTTGGCGCGTCGGTGGCGGCGGGCCACCGCAACCGAGGCGGCATCGACAATGTGACTTTCGATCCAGTCTTCCCGGTTCAGCACCCGGTCGATCCAGAATCCGTCCAGCCCCGCTTCCTGGATCACCACCAAGGGATAAAACCTGCCTATGCGCGCCTGCGCCTTCTGGCGCAGATCGGCGCGACAGGCGAGTAGTCCGGGGCTATCGCCGCCGGCGACGGTGTGGCGCGACATCTTCTCGCTGCCAGGTGAAAGCGACGTGACCAGCCAGGTCGATCTACTCAGTTCCAACGAGACGAAGATCGCGCCAATATCCATGCGGATAGCGGCAGGTGCCTCGGGTCTATCGGCAGTCGAAAGATGCATGATTGGCCTCCAGAGATTTTAGCGAATCCACTCTGTCATGGTGCAGGTTGCTATCCACTCCCCATAGGATCCTTTGTGAGCAAATCAGATTCACCATTCAGGCCGGCCAGGATGGCGAAACCTTTTTCGGATGACCTTAGGGACCGTGTTGTGGTGCAGTTACGCGCGATGCGCTGTCCTGCCGGGCGGCGGCAAAGCGCTTCGGGATCGGCATCAGCACGGCGATCGATTGGGTACGGCGCTGGCGTGAGACGGGCAGCGCCGCCCCCGGCCAGATGGGCGGGCACAAGCCGCGGGCGATCGCCGGTGAGCATCGGGTCTGGCTGATCGAGCGCTGCCGTGCGCAGGCGTTCACCTGGCGCGGGCTGGTCGCGGAATTGGCGGAGCGGGGCCTGCAGGTCGACTACCGCTCCGTCTGGATCTTCGTGCATGAGGAAGGGCTGAGTTATAAAAAAAGACGTTGGTCGCCAGCGAGCGCGACCGCCCCGATGTCGCCGCCCGACGCAGCCGCTGGCTGAAGCATCGCCATCGCATCGATCCGGCCCGCCTCGTCTTCATCGACGAGACCTGGACGAAGACGAACATGGCACCGCTGCGAGGCTGGGCGCCGCGCAGTGGAACCCCATGACGTTCATTGCCACCCTGCGTGTCGATCGCGTCAGCGCGCCATGGGTCATCGACGGGCCGATCAACGCACCTTGTCTATGTCGAAAAATGCTGGCGCCGGAGCTGAAGCCCGGCGACATCCTCGTGATGGACAATCTCGGCTGTAAGCGCGAATTTCCCCGCACCTTCTGTGATTGAGTGAGCTTTGGCATGAGGTGTCCACCTAAAAGAGGTGGACACCAAATGATGGAAGAAGGTCAAAAACTTGTCGTGCGGCTCGTTGGTCGGAATGGACGACGCCGGTTCGATCGGGCATCGAAAGACCGTCTTATTGCGGCCTGCCTTGAACCTGGCGCATCAGTATCGAAACTTGCGCTCGAACACGGGGTCAACGCGAACCTCGTTTGGAAATGGATAAGGAAACACACCCAGGCCCCTCCATTCCCGCCGTCTTCGACATCGGCGTTTCTTCCGGTTCAGATCACCGCGGCGAGCAGCGAGTTCGCGTTGGAGATGCCTGCCACGGATGGTGAAGAGCTGCCGCCGAAGGCAGAGAGGATCGGCCCGCTGTCCTCTCCAGCGAAGGTGAGCGCGTCACTGCCGAACGGCGTGAAGCTAACGCTGGAATGCGGTGACGTGGATGCATTGACGGCAATCATCGGAGCGTTGGGTCATGTTCAGACTGAGCGCTGATATCAAGGTCTACCTGCATCGCGAACCGATCGACTTTCGGGCTGGCATCAACCGCCTTGCGGTTCTGGTCCAGGAGACGATGGCGCTCGATCCGTTTGCTCCAGCGGTTTTTGCCTTCTGCAATCGCCGTCGTGACCGGATGAAGCTCTTGTTCTTCGACCGATCGGGCTTTGTGCTGATCCTGAAGCGGTTGACAGAGGACAAGTTCCGATGGCCCCGCCGTGAGGTGCCGGTGGTCACGCTTTCAACCGAGCAGCTGCATTGGATACTCGACGGCATCGATATCGATGCGATGGTCCGCCACCCGGTGCGGCAATACCAGGTCGCGGGCTGAGGCGGCGAACTCTGCGGTTGACGCGGGGTGGCGGTTCAGATTCAAAACTACGATGACTCGAACCGGCGAACCTGATGTTGCAGAGCTGATGGCGCAGTTGGCGGCAAATGCTGCCGAAATCGCCGCGCTTAAAACCGAGAAGGAAGCGCTCTCGCAGCGGGTCGTCAAGTTGGAAGAAGAGCTGGCGCTTGCGCGGCTCCATCGCTTTGCGCCGCGCAGCGAAAAGCACGTTGATCGCATCTTCAACGAAGCCGAAGAGGGTGCGGACGAGGATGGAGCGGACAGCCACGAGAGCGAGCTCATCGACATTCCGGACACAGGTCTGCCACCTGTCGAAAGCATCACGGGTCAGAAGCGTGGCCGCAGACCACTTCCGCAGAACCTGCCGCGCGAGCGCGTCGAGTATGACCTTGCCGACGATCAGAAGGCTTGTCCTTGCTGCCGTCACCAGATGCATCGCATGGGTGAGGCCGTTACCGAGCAGCTTCATATCGAGGTCAAGGCAAAGGTCTTGCAGAATGTGCGGTTCAAGTATGCTTGCCGCCTTTGCGACCGCACCGGGATCAACACGCCTGTCGTGATCGCACCGATGCCAACGCAGCCCCTGCCGGGCAGCATTGCCACGGCCTCGACGCTGGCCTTCGCACTCGTTCACAAATACGTCGACGGCACACCGCTCTACCGAGTGGCGCAGACCTTCGAACGGGCCGGTGTTCCTGTCAGCCGTGGTGCTCTCGGTCACTGGGTGATCGGTTCGAGCGAGAAGCATCTGCATCGCATCTATCACGCGCTGAAACTGAGGCTCAGGTTGCAACCCCTCATCCATGGCGACGAGACGACCGTTCAGGTCCTGAAAGAAAAGGACAAAGAGGCCACCAGCACATCGTATATGGGGTCAGAACAAGAACTGTTCCTAGTCACACGCGGCCTTTATCAACCAAAGACAGCAATAGGCTTGCTATCCAAGGGTTACCATGCGATTCTTCGGGCATGATCCGAGGGAGATGAGAATGTCGGAAACGATGCTTGCAGCGCTTACCAACATTCGGACCGCGGAAGATATGATCGTGGCCTTTCGCGATGAGGAGCAGTGTCGGAGGTTGCTGGAAAGCATGGTGTGGCCGGCTGGGAGAGTTTGCCCTGCCTGTGGTTACAAACGTTCGATCGCGATAGCCGGGCGCGATACCGGCAAGCGGCGTGCGCGTCCGGGTCTCTATCAATGCTCCAGCGGCGATTGCCGGTTCCAGTTCACGGTGACGACCCACACGCCTCTGCATTCCACAAAGCTTCCTTTGCGTGTCTGGCTGAAGGGCATGTGGCTGATGCTGCAGTCGGATAAAGGTTTGTCCTCGGTGCGCTTGGCCGAGGCTCTGGGGGTGAGCCAACCCACGGCCTGGCGGATGGGACACGCGCTGCGTCTCATGGCGGCGCGCGAGCACATGCTCGATGGCACGGTGGAGATCGACCATTTTCATCTTGGTGGGCGACCGAGAATAAATCCGGACGATCCGCCGCCTGGACGAGGCCGAAAAGGTCTGCCGAATACCCAGAAGACACCGGTCATGGTGATGGTGCAGCGACCAGATGACGTCACACCCGGCACTCCGGCCGGTGACGCGCGGGCTGCGGTGGTGACTGGTCTTTCGCTACGTGCAGCGGCGCGCGCCGTCGAAACGCAGATCGAACCCCATGCCTGCTTGATGAGCGATGAGGCGACAGCGTTCATAGCCCTTGGCGAGAACTATGCCAGGCATGACACCGTGAAGCATTCCAGCCGCGAATACGTTCGCGACGCCGTCCATGTCAATTCGGTCGAAGGTTTCAATTCCCGCGTCCGCCGCACAATTGCCGGCGTCTTTCATCATATCAGCCCGCAGCATGCCGACTTGTATTTCCACGAGATCGGCTTCCGCTGGTCACAGCGCATTGTTACGGGCCAGGCAGTGCGGAAAAGCCGAAATGGCAGGGAACGCATGAAAACCCTGTGGTCACGGGTGCCGCCGGCGCTGCAATTGCTGCAAGTCTTTCGCGCTGCTACCGGCCGTCAAATGCGCAGAAGTCCGGATGGTGGGATCATCGTCAAATCAGCAGTCGCTGTCTTTGGTTGATAAAGGCCGCGTGTCTGGGGGAACAGTTCTTGTTCTGACCCCTATATGTGGGCCTATCGGAGCGGCGACGACAGTGACGAGCCGATCGTGCTTCTCGATTATCAGCCGGGCCGCGGCCAGGTTCACCCCCAGACCTTCCTCGGCGATTACCGCGGCACCTTGATGAGCGATGGCTACACCGCCTGGCGCACGCTGAATGGCGCGATCCATATCGGATGCATGGCCCATTCGAGGCGGCGCTTCGTCGATGCCCTCAAGGCCAGAAAGAAAGGTGGCGGTCCACCCGAGCAGGCTCTCCGGTTCTTCGAACAACTCTATCGGATTGAAAGGCAAGCGCGAGACAAGAAGCAAGAAGCCTGATACCGGCGAGACGAAGGCCGACAGCGTTCGCCGATTCCGACAGCAACACAGCATACCCGTCCTCACCGCTCTCAAGGTATGGCTCGATGAAATCGCGCCGAAGGTCTTGCCGGACACCAAGCTGGGCGATGCCGTGTCCTACACTCTGAACCAGTGGGATTATCTGACGCGCTACACGGACGATGGCAGGATGCCGATCGACAACAACCTCCTGGAGCGCGACATCAGAGTTTTTGCGACCGGCAGAAAGAGTTGGCTGTTTAGCGATACCACCGATGGAGCCAAGGCCAGCGCCGTCATCTACAGCCTCATGCTGACCTGCCGCGCCTGCGGCGTCGAACCGTTAACGTGGTTGCGCCACGCCCTAACCGAACTGCCCCAACGCGCTGTCGACGCCGATATCGACGACCTGCTACCCTTCAACTTCGCACAGACTGCCACCGCCTGACCAGATGCCGTTCCCAACGCCAAGACGATCCGTCGAAATGGCCGGCGTCAATGTGCGGGGAAAATCGCGCTTACTCTCGGCTCGCCCAAGGCCGGGGCGATCCGCACCGCCATCCGCAAGGCCGGCGCGCGGCTGTTCTTCCTGCCGCAATACTCCCCCGATCTCAATCCGATCGAAAAGCTCTTCGCCAAGATCAAGCACCGGCTACGCGAGGCGCAGGCCAGAAGCCGCAACGCCATCCATGACGCGCTCGCAACCATCCTCCAAACCGTTTCACCTAAAGAATGCCAGAACTATTCAAAGAGCGGATATGAACGGATCTAAAATCATCCCACTCTAAACACAGCCGAGGTTGCCAATCACCGGCGCAGGAGCAGGATCCGCTCGCCCGATCCCGTTTCCCCGGCGAAACAGCGAAGAGGTCTATGGAGACATAGTGCCCTTATCTGGCGCGCCTTCCGGACAATCGGAGCCGAAAACATCGTGGATCGGGCGAAAGCCTCGCAGCGCTCAAAGACGCTTCAGCCAAACAGCGGGCGCCCGAACTTTGGCCGCTCAGCTCAGCAAAAGTTGGGAATGGATTCACCGCTTATCGAAACCCAAGATCCGCCAGATTCGTGGCTGTCGGCACAAGCATCGATGAACAACATACCTTTGAGCCCGTCCTCAGCCCCGGAAAGCTCAACGCTATCTTTCGGGAGAGCATACCCTGCGCGGCGTGCGGCTACCGCCACGCCAGCCTCGGCATAGAGATTTGCCCATGCATCCACTAAAGCTTCGCCATGTCCCCGCGGTAGATGTATCAGGCGTTCTGCTTCGGGTACTATTCCACTACCGTGGCCTCGCACAAAAATCTGCTCCTGCTCCCCTAAAGGCACATAGCGCAGCACTTCAGGTTTTTCCTGATCCCACTCAAGCCCGCCTCTGTCGCCCCACACGCGAATTCGAAGACCGCAATATTGGCCAGGAGCAGCTTGCGTTACCCAAAGGATCCCAGGTGCACCATTCTCGAGACGGAAAGTGACGTAGGCGGTGTCTTCCATCGCCTTCACAGCGCCACAGGTGTGAAACTCAGCCCTGAGCCTGGCAATGTCCTGTCCGGTCATTGTGTGCAGGAGATGATAAGCGTGCGTGCCGATATCTCCGGTGGCCGACGCGCGGCCCACCTTCTCGGGATCTTGCCGCCACATTGCCCCCTTCGCGTCGGACGGGAAGGGCGCTGTCGCCCACTCCTGAACATACTCCACATGGGCCTGCCGGACCGTGCCGACGGCCCCATTTCGGATCATGTGCTTAGCTTGGCGAACCATCGCGTGATGTGCATACGGGTAAGTCATGATGACCAGGCGATCCGTCGCTCTTTGTAACTCCACGAGTTCTCGGGCGTCGGAAACTGTTGTGGTCATGGGCTTGTCTAGTATTACATCAATGCCGGCCTTCAGAAATGCCGTCGCGATCCGATGGTGTGTCCAGTTTGGCGTCACGATCGAGACTGCCTCTATACCATCGTCCCTTGCGGCTTCTGCTGTTGCCATAGCGTTCCAGTCGCTGTACGACCGGTCCGGCGCTATCATCCACTCTGCAGCCGAAGCGTGCGCGTTTTCCGGGTCCGAAGAAAGAGCTCCCGCAACAATTTCCCAGTGGTTCGACAGCCGGGCCCCAGCGAAATGCCATCGTCCAACAAGCCCCCCCTTTCCGCCGCCGATGAATCCTAAGCGCAGGCGTCGTCCGAGCAGCGGACTCCGCAGATCACATTTTCCAGTGAAGACCATTGAGCACTCCTTGTCTATTTTTCTACAACGTTATCGGCGGCTAGCCATTGCAAGGGACTGATCCTCGCACAGCACCCACTGTTAAATGCCCTCGCGGCCGTTGCTTTCCTATTTGCCGCCCCCTTGCTGTTCGGATCCTCGTTGCCCGGGGAAGGCTGACGCACCCCGAACTGCACTCTTGCGGGTTAGTCCTGCATCCTCCTCACAAGTCATCAACTCGGGCATTTGCGGGTTAGCCTGCATGTATCATGCCAACGAGAAATCGTTTCCAAACAAGAAGCTGCCTCTCGACACGCCTATGTCGTGTATTCGACATCGTCGCGAATCGGATACGCCGGTTCCAATAAGCAGCGTCGACTGAAGCGATCTTCGGCAAAACCTGTCGAGATTGCAGCCGAATTCGCCGCATCGGTTTGCGGGATCGATGATAGCTGGAGTGATCCGGACTCCGGCGGCGCGAACAGCTCAATCGACACGGTTTGACACCAATGCACTCAGGACTTCCGCGGCAGTGACGAGGGACCGCCTGACATCCTCCTCAGAGAGGTGGCCAACGCGCTCTGAGGATATTCGAAGACAAACCACAACGCCCTGCATATATGAACTTGCGACACCAGTCTGTTCGCGCACATCGCGGATGGTGTCAATCGAGCGGTCTAGGAGGCCGCTTACTTCATAGGGGTTGAGTTTGTCGACCTCGTTTGCCGCGCTGAGCAAATCTGCAATGAGATCCGCCGTTAAGCTCATATTTGAAGGCAATGTAGAAACTCCGAAATAGTCACATGCCGAGCCCTGCCGGGCAGAAAGCGCGACTGCTCCCCGCAGCCTTCTAGATGGGCGCCGCATAAACGGGGGCCCTGGTTGCCCCAACTGCCGGCAAAACTCATTCACGCAATGATTAGGTCAAGTGTAACGTACAGGACGGCTACATCTGCCCAAACCTGTCCACCACCTTATGGACAATCGGATTCTTGTACATGCCGAACCGATGATGCTTTCCACGGGTAATCCTTTCTTTGAGCCGCAAAGCGGTTTCAACGCCAGCACTCTGGAACTGTTCTAATATCGATGCAAATCAAGCGTGGTCGTTTTTGCAGCATTGCTAAGGCCAGTAAAATAAATATTTTGCATCACGATTATCCGCACTTTGGATATGGCGCCGACAGCCTGCCGTATGGCAGAGAGCTGTCCGATGACCCGTGACGCCGAGCCTTATCTTATGAGCGGCGACCGCTCTCGAATTTGCGATGTTCTTTAGAGATCGCGCCATTCAGATTCGTGCCGACCAGCTTGACGACGGCGGCAAGGTGGTTTTCGGGACGCTTGTCATATCGGGCATCGTACACGACAGAGTGGCTGTCGGCGTCATGATGTGCTGAATTCTCGACCTCCGGCGGAAGCGCGCCACAAGCGTTGCAGCCACGTTCCAGGTACCGTGCTGGTGAGGAGTTCGGTCATCGGAGATTACATTCAGCGACAATTGGCCCTCTCGGTCTTAGCCGCGGATGAGAATGGTGCGCCTTCGCGCGTGCTCCTGCGTGATGCTGGGCAAAGGTTTTCCGTGCAAGCAAATGGGCACTCCATCACCAAAGCAGCTTGAGGCCTGATACCATCAGAAGCACGGAAAGAATGACGCGAAGCGAGGAAGCGGAAAGATATCGGCTCCCGATTAAAGCGCCTATCGATCCACCTGCCGCTACCGCAATCAACCACCACGAGAGAAAGTTTGGAAGTGCATTCCAGGAAGCGCACGCTCCAATCAAGGCAGCGGTTGAGTTCATTAAATTATAAACGGCCGTGGTTGCAGCAGTCTGATGTGCTGTTCCCCAATTCTTGGAAAGGATCACTGGTGCGAGGAATACGCCGCCTCCGCTCCCGGTCGTGCCCGAGACGAAACCGATAACAGCTCCCGTGATCAATGCAGCGTGAAGTGGCGGCGTTTTCGGAATGGTTATGACCAAGGCGCTCTTGCGAAGCGCGGATCGCGCCATTTGAATGGCGGAAACTACCAGGATCAGCCCGAGAACCGGGTGATAGATTCTCTCGGGAAGGTGCACTGAGCCACCGAGAGCCGAAGCCGGAAAGCCCAGAATTGCGAAAGGATACACGTTACGCCAGGACACCTGCCCCACCTTCAGGAATTGGGCCGTGCCGATCGCTGAGACCATCAGGTTCAAAGCAAGAGCTGTCGGCTTAATGGCCAACGGCGAATAGCCAGAAAGCGCCATGGCGGCAATGTAGCCTGATGCGCCAGCTTGTCCGACTGCTGCATACGCCAGTGCAATGAAGAAAAAAGCTATTGCGAGCCCGACTGCTTCCGTGTCCATTGCTGTTTTAGCCTCTATGAGAATCCGAGCATGCCAGCGCGTGAAGGTGCGGCAATTTTGTAGTCGCGGAAAGCGGGGATCCGACGATTAGTTCAAGTTACAGAATGGCCAAGGCTGCTTTCACAATGCTATCAATTGCAATAAATGGACCATGTCGGAATTCTTCCCCACCGTCGCTTGCTATTGCGTGTTACCGCTTGGCCGGCAACCATCCATCCCCTCTCAACGCTCGGATGCGTCTCCTCTTGTGGGCTGCCGACGCCGCATTCATCTGCTCACCGTCTCAGCGTTCTGCTGTCTGGTCCACAACTTGACCACGGAAGGACCTCAACCCGACTGTCTGCTCCTCAGTGGCAGAAATGCAACGGCGGGGTGCAACCCGGCGGGCGCCGGGACTAACGGCTCCGCCTAGCCTCCTTCTCCGCGAAACAGCAAGGCCACTGGCGTTTGTTGGATATTCAACTGAGCTACTTCTGAACAGACCATTCTCCACCTTCGCCAAGGCATGTCCCCGGCAGCAAGCTCACGCAGGTACCTCAACCTCTGCGGGAATATGCCGTCGGCCTTTGGCAATTGAAATGTAAATCGATTGCGTACAACTCTGTCCCGTTTGTCGAATCCGCGACAGAGATTATTTTTTATGTCCCTTGATGTTTCGGTCTCGACTAATGAATTGAAAAGTACCGGCTAATCTGACCGGCAATGTTCTCGACCCAACTGGTATGGATTTTGAGATCCTCGTCGAACGGCAGCGGGGCCTGCTGAGTGGCTTGAGCAGGAGACCATAATGGCTGACGGCGAAAAGACAGGCGCGGCAACGCGTTTAATCAAAAGTGTCGCGCCGCTGACCTCCACTCTTGCAAAAGTACTGCGAGGCGCACCTACCATGGTGACGATCGACTATACCGGATTTCTCCGCAGCCGTCGGCGCTGAAGCTAGTGGTATCCGCCTAACATAAGAGTCCGTATGGGATTCCCTTTGGCGAGTGCGTATGCGAGTGTGGCGCATGCGCACAGGAATAGCCTTCACCGTTTCGCCGACCGATCGCCAACGCCTGAGAGCCCTCATCAGTGATCGCAATGCGCCGCAGAAGCACGTCTGGCGCGCCGAGATCATCCTGCTGAGTGCCGATGGCGTCGGCACCGTCGAGATCATGCGACAGACCGGCAAGTCGAAGACCTGCGTGTGGCGCTGGCAGGAGCGCTTCGCCACGGAAGGCTTCGAGGGTCTCTTGCGCGACAAGACGCGCCCCTCGCGCATTGCGCCGCTCGGGCCGGAGATCGGCGAGCAGGTGGTGGCGCTTTCGCTTGCCGACCCGCCGGGCGAGACGACGCACTGGACTGCCGACATGATGGCGGCCGAGGTGGGCGTCAGCGCCAGCGCGGTGCGCCGCATCTGGAAGGCGCACGGTCTCCAGCCCCACCGCTGGCGGGCCTTCAAGCTCTCCAACGACCCGCAGTTCGTCGCCAAGCTCAAAGACGTTGTCGGCCTCTACGTCGACCCGCCGGCCCATGCCATCGTGCTGTCGGTCGACGAGAAGAGCCAGATCCAGGCGCTCGACCGCACCCAGCCCGGCCTGCCCCTGAAGAAGGGCCGGCTCGGCACCATGACCCACGACTACAAGCGGCATGGCACGACCACGTTGTTTGCCGCCCTCAACGTGCTCGACGGCACCGTCATCGGCAGGAACATGCAGCGTCACAGGCATCAGGAGTTCATCCGTTTTCTCAACGCCATCAACGCCCAAGTGCCGGCCGACAAGGCGATCCACGTCATCCTCGACAACTATGCCGCCCACAAGCATCCCAAGGTGCGCGCCTGGCTCGACCGCCATCAGCGC
>NT_187164.1 GCF_000265205.3 Sinorhizobium fredii USDA 257 | reverse complement strand
CACTGTAAAGTTATCAGCGGATTGATGCAGCGATAGCTGGCGGGGACGGCTGTCAGGCTGCGGCGACACACGCGATTTTGCTCCAGATTTGCATGGCGGCGTTACGCAGGTCTTGATGTTGAGCCGATGACAGCGTATTGCGGGGAAAGTGGAACAGGTTGGCAATCGGATCATGGATGGAAACGAACCGCTGAAGCTGGCGTGCCGACTTGAAGCGTTTCATGGTCCTTTCGCGTCGTCGGGTCGGCTGGTGCGAATTTTCCGCTCGATTATTTAGGCCTTTGTGCGACCGGTGTTCGACACCGGGCATGAGGTCGCGCCTGGCGGCATCATAGGACCGGAGCTTGTCGGTGATCATGACCCGTGGTGTCCGCCCTTGAGCCTTCAGCAACTTGCGCATCAGGCGCTTTGCCGCCTTGGCATTTCGGCGGCTTTGCACCAGCACTTCGAGGACGAAGCCGTCCTGATCGACGGCACGCCAGAGCCACTGCTTCTTGCCATTGATGGCCACCACACATTCGTCGAGATGCCATTTGTCGCCCAGGCAGCCGGCTGACCGTCGCTTGATCTCCCGGGCGAAATGCCGTCCGAATTTCTCCGCCCAGCTTCGAATGGTCTGATGCGTGACGATGATGCCGCGGGACGCCAGCATGTCCTCAACCATGCGCAGGCTGAGCGGAAAGCGAAAGTAGAGCCATACCGCGTGCGCAATGATCTCAGCGGGATAGCGGTGGCGACGATAAAGCGGATCACGAGCAACTTCTGACATGGCCCATGTACGCACATCTTCCTCAGCCGTCGGTTAACTTTACGGTGCCCAATCCGTCAGCCCGATCGCGAGATTGTTATCGATACCGGATCAATACTCCCCAAATGTGCCGTTTGAATCTTCCCCAGTTTGCGCCGTGACCGGTCTTCCGGGGCGCGCCCCGGAAGATTGGTCGCATGTCATCACCGATACTACTTCCGATTGTCGGAAGGGGGATGTTGGTGATCAAGCTCGGGGAGATGATGATGATCTTGGATTTGCATCGACAAGGCTTATCGGTGTCGGCGATCGCCAGGCAGACCGGCGCGGACCGAAAGACTGTCCGCAAGTATATCGATCGCGGTCTGGAAGCGCCGGCCTATGGGCCAAGGAGACCACGCGCGACGGTGATAGACCCATTCGCTGCTTATCTTCGGGAGCGCGTGGCGGCCTATCCTGGGCTAACGGCGCGACGACTTCTGCGCGAGCTGAAGGAGCGCGGCTACAGCGGCGGCTATACCGCTGTCACCAAAGCGGCATAAATTGCCTGACACGCATTCAGCCGCCATGGCTGCGCTCGATTTGCTCGATCAATGCCGCCAGGGTTGCCAGATCATCTGGACGCACGAACGACCTACCGGCCGCGATCTCAATGAAAACATCGGGGGCAGCGACGTCCGTCCATGACGCAAGCAGAGAGCGAAGCCGCCCATCCGCGTCGTAGAACATGACGCGGTCCTCGCCCCAGTTCTGCTTGCGTGTCGACAACACGAAGCGCTGGCCGCGCCACGGATGGAACGGGTGCGTGACCTCGAATTCTATACGCGCTTGAGTGTCAGTACGAACTGCAGTCCTGGACTTGAAAGAAAGCCAAGGTCGAGAGGCCATTCCGCTACATACGCGAAGACTTCTTCCTGGCTCGCTCGTTCCGCAACCTTGATGACCTGAACGCGCAGCTGCGCCATTGGCTGGATACCGTCGCCAATCCCAGGGTGCATGCCACGACCTTGCGCGTCGTCAATGAGGCTTTCGCCGAAGAGCGATCTCATCTACGGCCACTTCCCCTGGCCCGTTTCCGATCGGTCCTGAAGCTGGAGCGGCGAATCTCGCGTGACGGCATGGTCATGACGCTGTTGCAACGGCTATGGCTCGGGAGACCCGCCGATGAGCGCCGCCCTTGATGCTATGCCGTCGATGATCGAACGCATCCGTCACGATCTCGTCGGCCTCAAGATGCCGCGTGCTCTCGAGGCGCTCGACCACGTGGTCCGCCGCCTCGAGCATGGCGAACTCTCAGCCCTGGAAGCAATCGACATCCTTCTATCGGAGGAACTGACCCTGCGTGAGAACAGCCGCATCAAAACGGCTCTTCGCATGGGACGCCTTGCAACCATCACCATCCGCCATCCCAAATCTCCAGCTCTTGCCGAAAACCTTCTGGCAGAATCCTCAATGTTCACAAACACGCGAAATCAATGGGATGTAAGCGGCGCATACGCTCGATTTTACCCTGCAGTAGGATTATTCGCCTCATCGCGTGCCAAACGGAGTCTCATCAGTCGGGGTAACCAACTCGACGTGACTAACACCCAAGGCTTGAGCCAGCTCATAAAGAGTAATCACGGTAGGGTTGCGTCGCCCGCGCTCAAGGCTGCTCAGATATTGTTGGCTGAAACCGGAACGAGCTTCGACCTCTTCCTGTGTCAGGCCCTTCTCCCGACGCAGGCGGGCGAAATTAGAGCCGACCAGCTTGCGCATATCCATGCGCTGAAAGATCGTCGTTTACACACCATAAGTTTATCAACTAAAGTATGTAAACGCGGCGGCTCGGAACGCCCGTCGGCTCGAAGCAGTTGTTTAAATGTCGAGTTTAGATTCAACTGCCTTGCCTCAAGCCCAGAGAATTTGGCTGTAGCGGCTAGACCGATACAATGCCGACCTTGGGTGCTGGGCAGTGAGGAAATCAAATCAGGGAGAAGCGGATGAACGATATGGGCTCATCCGAGGTGAACGACGAAAGCAAGGAGAAAGAAGCGCGCTACAGTGTCATGACCAAGTCAGAGCTTGAGGCACTGGCAGTTTCCGCGATTCGCGAACACCGCCGGCTCCTCTGGGCCGATCAGGCCGTTTACGAGGAGTGGTTGCGCGCAAGCGACGATCCGTCGATTTCCGGTCCGGTCCTCCAGACGCTCCAGGATGAGTACGTTGCACGCCAGAAGAGGTCGGAGGCCCAACAGGAGGAGCTATCGGACATTCTGGACGCGCTTGGCTTTGTGCCCGACGTGCCTTTCGACGATGACAACTAGAACTCAGACCAGGCCGCGATCCTTGGCAATGGCAACGAGTTGCGGCACTGATTCCGCGTCAAGCTTTGCACGTGCTTTATCGAGATAGTGCTGCACGGTTCTGGCATTGATTCCAGTGAGGTTGGCGGTTACGGACGCAGTTTTTCCCTTCGAAGCCCACACCAGGCAAAGCATCTCGCGCGGCGACAGCATTTGCTTGGGATTAAGCACCGTTTTCGCCGCAATGATCTTCAATTGGTAGTGCACCATCATCAGCAATTGAACTGCCTTTTTGGGAGATCGAGCACGCCCGAAATGTCCACTTTCCTTTCCGGCGATGCGAAGGTCAGCATCATCGCGGATCCGTAGCTTCCCTCCACGGGAATGGTGACGCCGCAGCGAATGCCGTGGCTGATTGCCTCGTCACGAAACCGCCGAAGAGGAGACGATCCTCGGGCAGGCCAAGCGTCGGCGGTCCAGAAAAAAACGTCCCGCCGGCGCTTTGCTTCCGCCAGCACGGGATCGATGTTGAAATAGTCGCTACCGAGGTAGATGCTTTCCCATGGTCCGGGATAGGAATGGAACGTCCTAACCTGGGTGCCGTCTTTTTGCAGGTAGGCGAACCTGTCATACCCGCAGGAATGCGCGAAGCTTCTAAGAGCAATCTTGATCATGTGCCCATCTTGCGCGGCTTCCAGCATATCGATGAGCGAGCGAAGGTTTCCGTTCACGGACATCTCTCCTATCTTCTTGACCGCCGAGCTCGTCCTTTGCGAAACGAGCGGCCGTTTGGGCAATCGGGTCATGACTGCGATTTACGCACACAATTACTTTTTGCGGCAACCGCAGGTTAATACAGCATGCGGAGTATTCCCTCGGACCATGTACATTAGCACTACCTGTGGAGATGCAGCTTTCAAGCCACGTCGGCCTAGAAATAGTACAAGTGAGGAAAGGTTTTGCGCTGCAGTGATTGTAGCGCCACACCGCGCGCCAACCAGCGGCAGATACGGAGATCAGATCTGTGGGCCCTGCGCCGCTAATTGTCACGATAGGCGGACGGAAAGATGATGTCCTGGTCAACGAGGACATTGAACTTATAGCCGGGTCGGATGCGGATTGTTGGCTGGACGTTCAGGTTCTTCGATATGGTCTGCTCAGCCACCCGGCCGAACGATTCAGCGAAGTTTCGGCGTACGGCGTCTGAGGCAGTATCCTGTGTCGCCAGCGTCGAGCTCTCGGGCATCGACATGTCGATTCCGGTCCCAATCAGCGCGATCAGCGCTGCCGAACTCCAAGTGCGCCAGAGATGCCGGTCGACCTTGTCCTTGAAGCCACCATAGCCCTCGGCGTCCGTGCCAGCATACCGCCAATCTGCAGGGTCGATCCATTTGGGAAAATGAGATCGGTCCAGACGACGAGAACGCGCTCCTGGCCAAACGAGACCTTTGAGTCATAGCGCCCGAACAGTTTGGCGCCCTGCGGGATAAGCAACCGGTAGCCGGTGGCGCTGTCATAGACATTCTGGCTGACCTGCGCTGTGATGCGACCCGGGAGGTCGGAATTGAGGCCGGTGATCAAGGTGGCGGGAATGACCGAGCCGCGCTTCAACTCATAGACCGACATCTGCGGCACGACCCGATTTGGGAGGTAGCCAACATCCTTGATGTCCTGGTTGAAGAAATCCTCCTTCGACGCCTGGGCGTTCGGATCGAGGTTCTCGCCCATGATCCCCGATTTCATGGCGGCGGCGTAGAGGTCCGACGCATTGTTGGTTGCTGCCGTGGGATTTTGACCGGTGTCACTGGCGTTCCTGGCTACTTTCTCGACATCGGAAATATCCACCTTCAACGGCGAGTCCAAAGCGGTTGCTCGTGCCTGCAGCCGGGCCATCCGCTGCCGCTGGACCTCGCGGATAATTTGTTCGTCCTGCTCGCGCTTCAGGCGCGCCTTCCATTCTTCCTCCGTTTCGAGCCGCGCGCGTCGCTCTTCCGGTTCCGTAGGCCGGTCGACGACAGTCGGTTCCTTGTCGACCTTCTGTTTCATGGCGGGCGTCGGCTGAAACGCTTCCCGTTCCACCGGCTCGCCGATGATACCGTCGGTGACGCCGCGCTTGAGCTGGTCGCCGAAATTCGTTGCCGGGGTATTCGATGCGCTGTGGATATCATTGTTGCGGTTGAACGGAAGACCGCGCCATGCCAGTCCGATGACGACGACGCCGACGAACAGCGCAACGATGACGATGGCGACGATGATCGGCAGGCGATTGAGACGGCGCATGCCGTTCTGATCTTCTGTCTCGTTGGCGGCACCAAGCCGCAGAGACTGGACCATATCTGTCTCCGTCAGTTGCGCTGCATGATGGAAAGCGGACTTGCCGGCACAGCACCCGCTGCCGTTGCCGAGTAGGCCCGGCCAAGCGCGATAGAGGGCGTCGAAAGTCGCGCGAGCACCTGACCGTCAACACCGTCGATCGAATAGCCGAGCTCGACCAGTTTCACGTCCTTGCCGACCCTGCCGACCTTGCCATCAGTCACGACCGTATAGCCCCAGCCTTTCAGCGCCGCCTCAAGCGCGCTCGCGAAATCCGACGAGTCTTTTTCGATCTTGATGGTCGTCGTCGCAGACGGGCCGATCTGCTCGGCGAGCCGGCTTGCCATATCGCCGGCAATCGCGCTCGCCGCGGGCCCGGTGACGGTGGTTGGCGTGGAACTGGTCGTCAGCCCGTCCTCGGCCGTTTGGCAGCCGGAAAGAATAGCCACCGTAACGAAGGAGATCAGAAGCTTCCGCATCGTTCAGCCTCCCCGCCGAATAGTGATCTTCTGCTGCCGCCAGCCGACGCCGGAGACGAGGATCGCCTTGTCGACCGCGTAGTCCACGATCATCATGTCATTCTTCATGCGGTAGTTGACGATGCGGTTTTGGCCGCCGCTGACGACGAAGAGCACCGGCGCGTCCTGTCCGGAGATCGATTTCGAGAATTGGACGTAGGTTTTTGCGCCGTCCGAATAGACCCGTTTCGGCTTCCACGGCGCGCTCCCGCTGACCGAGTAGGAGAAGTTCGGCTTGTCGGGTGCCGTTCCTGGAATGCCGCCGGTCTCGAGCCTTGAATTGATGTCAGCAAGCTTCGTCGAAACGTCCTCCGTATACTCGAAACCGACCCGGGCCATATACTGGCTCGGATGGGATTTCAGCTGGATGTGATAGGTGCGGCGCGACGTCGTGACCACCATCGAGGTCACAAGTCCGGGCTCCGATGGCTTGACGATCAGGTGGATCGCCTGCCCGCCTATGGCACCCGATGTCGCAGGTTCGACCTTCCAGCGCACGCTATCGCCAACGAGAACGTCACGGACGATTTCGCCGCCTTGCAATTCGATATCGCAGACCTGCAAGGGCGAGCAGACGACCGACGGCTGCGTCTCGCCGTACAGGAAGATGACCTTGCCGTCGGGACCAGTCGTCACCAACCCGGCCGTGCCGCGCCATTTCCTCGAAATACTGGTGCCCTTCACCTCATTGGTGGTCATGCTCTGCGCTTCAGCGGCGCTCGCAAAGACGAGTGTTGCCAGGCAGCCGGCGGCTGCGATCAATCCGGTTCTGTGCATTGAGAATTCCCCTGCCCTTAAAGCTGCGCTGTCCAGTCAAAATCCCGGACATAAAGGCCGATTGGATTGAGGCGGATGGTTGCCTCGTCCTGCGGCGCGGTGAGTGTCACCGTCGCGATGCCCCGGAACCGGCGCGTGCCGATCTCCTTGCCCTTGCGGTCCCGTTCGTATTCGGTCCAGTCGATCTGATAGGTCTGGTTTGAGAGCGCCACGATGTTGTTGACTTCGATCGCGACCGTTGCGGTTTTCGCCTTCTCGAATGGCGAATTGCCTCGGAACCAGGCGTTGATCTTCTCCGTCGATGGATGCGAGGTCCGAAGGAGCGCGTAGGTGCGGTCGATATATTGTTTCTGCACCGCGGCGTCCGGCGTGATCGAACGGAAGCTGGTCACGAAATTGCCGAGCGTGGCGCGCACTACCCGCACATCCGCATATTCAATCTGTTCGGGGAAACCGGTCGTGACCGACGTGCCAAGCTTGTCGACCTGGACGATGTAAGGCACGAGCTTGACCTCGGTGCTGAGATACATAGCATATCCGAAACCGATTACGGCCATGGCCAGGCCCAGAATGCCGACTGTGCGCCATGCCGCGGCGGCTCGCACATAGGATCCGTATCGTTCCGTCCATTCCTGCCGCGCGGCAAGATAGGGGTTTTCGGGGGCGCGGTTCGCTGCCATCGTCTATCACTTTCTGATTGCTGTTAGTCTTTGCGTTCGGGAGGTGGCTTGTGCCCGCTATGACCGCCCCGGCTCTCATCGAGCTTGGCGTTGGCGAGGCCGAGGATTGATCCGGCATAGGCGCCGGGTGAACCGATCGCCTTTTCCTTGGCGGCAGAACCAGCAGCACTGCTGGCGGATCCGATCCCCGCGCCGAAACCCCGAAGCGCCGCGCCGGCGAGGGATGAACCCGCCGCTCGTGCCGACTGACCGGCCGTGAAACCCGTTCTCGCGGCGCCGCCCGCGAGGAACCCAGCGCCGGCGGCGAAGGATGCCGCCTGGCCGCCGTGACGGATCGTTTCCATCCCCCCGGAAACCGAGGCGCCTTGCACTACACCTTGGATGATGCTCGGCACGTACATGGCGATGATGAAAACCACGACGGAGATGCCGGCGATCGCCAGGGTCGTGACAAATTGGTCGGAAGACGCGGTTGGAGCATTCGCCAGGCCCAAGAGGACCTGCGATCCAATCTTAGCTATCATCACGAGCGCCATCAGTTTCATGCCGACGCCGAAGGCATAGACAAGATATCGGACAGCGAAGTCTTTCGTGAAAGAGGAACCGCCAAGCCCAAGCATGATCATGCCAGCGAGCAGGCCGACATACATCTCGACCATGACCGACACGAAAATTGCTGCAACCAGCGAAAAGCAGATGACCACGACACCCATCGCCAGCACCGCAGCGATTGCGAGCGCATTGTCCTCGAAGACGTCGAACTGGGCTTGCTGCGACATTTGTGAGGCGACCCGAATGCCAGCGTCGAAGATTTCAGCGGGGGATGCCGAGCCCCCGCCAGCGCCGATCTGGAACAGGCTATCGATCACGGCGCGCGCGAAGGTCGGGCCCTGCGTCAGAACGAAAGCAAAAAATCCGACGAACATGATCCGCCGGACAAGCTCAGCAAACCAGCTGTCGAGCGAAGCCGCCTGGAGCGCCAGCGAGATGGCTGCGATGCCGATCTCGATGGTGGCCAAAATCCAAAACAGCGATTTCGCCGCGTCAAGGATGGTGGTTTCCCATCCTTTCGCGGCTGCCGAGATGTGGTTCTCCAACTCCGTGAGGACTAGTCCTTCCTGCGCGAAAGCGCGTGCCTCGAAGGCGACATAAGCCAAGCCTGCAATCAGCAACGAACGTGCAAGACTGATCTTCACCATCTTGGACCCATCTCCTGACCATCCTTGATCGGCGGAAGCGCCTTCCCCGCGCCGAAGAATTTTTCTTTGGCGGTGCGTTGCTCCTCAGGTGCGGATGGGTTGGAGGCTCTGGAGTTGACGATCAGCGCTGTCGCTGTGGTCGAAACCGCAGGGACGAGGATCACTAAGGCAATGATAACGGCGCGGCTCACCAGCGTGGCTCCATTTTCTGACCTTCCGGAATGCTCTTGACGTCGGCGTTGAAGAATTTTTCCCGCCGTGCTTGCGCCAGGTCCTTGTCGGTCTGCTCCGTCTGGAGCCAGGTTCCCATCATGGTCATCTGCTGCGAGACAAGGCCGCGGAGCTTTTGCATCTGCCCGACCTGTTGGGCCGCGATTTCGTGGCCCACCTGCAGAGCCTTCATCTGCCCGTCAGCGGTCTCTGACATCGAGCGCAGCGAGGACATTGTCGTTTCCTCGCTGTCGAACTGATCGGCCGTGAGGCTCGCCGCATTCAGCGTGCTGGCAATCGTATCGCGGTTGGTGTCCGACCAGGTTTCATAAGTCGAGGAGAATGTCTCATTCCTTGGCAGGTTGGTCTTGAGGGTTGCATAGCTCTGGAACCGCTGCTGCAGTACGTCGTCGGCGTTGCCCATGGAAAAGGCGATGCTCTGACCTTGATCGACGATGCTGCGGAGCCGATTGAGATCACGCTCGACCTGCCCCCACATATGAGACGGAAGCGTCGCCGTGTTCTGGAGCAGGTTCTGATAGATGTTCAGCTGCGTCTCGATCTGTTGTGCGAGCTGGCTGATCTGGGTGAGTTGGTTCTGAATTTGCTCATTGGACTTCCCCACCAGAGCAACCAGCTCCCCATTGTTGAGAACCTGCGTCCACTCGGTTGCGGCGCCAGTGGCGGTGCCGGCACCGACCGGCTCGCCTGTGCCGACCGTTACGGCGACGACCGCCAGACCGGCGAGCAATTTATTCGACATTGAACAGCGACGCGGCATCGTGAACTCCTCTCATCTGAAGCCAGTGGACCGGCCAGTCGCGGTCGTATTCGGAATGAAGTGTTCGGATGCGCTTCAGATCTTCCTTGCCGGATGCGCCAACGAAACTAAGCGCCACCGGACCGAGCACCATATCAAAAAGCCGCCGGCCTTCAGGGGTGACGACATAGTATTCGCGCTTGGGAGTGGCGTTCGAAACGATCTCGATCTGCCGCTCGTTGAAGCCGATCCGTTCGTAGAACTCGCGCGTCCCGGGTTCGCGAGCGGCCCCATTCGGAAGGCAGATCTTCGTCGGGCAGGACTCCTTCAGGACGTCGATAATTCCGGACCGCTCGGCATCCGAGATCGACTGGGTCGCAAGCACGACAGCGCAATTCGCCTTGCGTAGCACCTTCAGCCACTCCCGGATTTTACTGCGGAAAACTGGATGGCCGAGCATCAGCCAGGCCTCGTCGAGCAAGATCAGACTCGGGGATCCATCGAGCCGCTTTTCGATGCGCCGAAACAGATAGGTCAGCACCGGGACGAGGTTCCGCTCGCCCATGTTCATGAGCTGCTCGATTTCGAAGGTCTGGAAGGCGCCGAGGGTGAGGCCATCCTGTTCGGCGTCGAGAAGCTGACCCATTGGGCCGTCGACCGTATAATGATGCAGCGCGTCCTTGATCTCGCGCATCTGCACGCCGCTCACGAAATCGGAGAGCGATCGCCCGGGAGCGCTGGCCATGAGGGTGACCTGGCGGGACATGGCATTGCGATGATCGGGCGTGATAGTGACACCCTGCAGAGCGACCAGCATCTCGATCCACTCCGCGGCCCAAGCCCGATCGGCGTCACTTTCGAGATCCGACAGCGGACAAAAGGCCAGTGCCTTACGCCCTTCCGCATTGTCGCCGCCGATCTCGTAATGATCGCCCCCGGCAGCCAGCGTCAGCGGTAGGAGCGCGCTTCCTTTGTCAAAGGCGAAGATCTGGGAACGATCATAGCGTCGGAACTGTGCCGCGATCAGCGCCAGCAGCGTGGATTTGCCGGACCCCGTCGGACCAAAGATCAGTGTGTGGCCGACGTCGTCGACATGCAGGTTCAGCCGGAACGGTGTCGAACCGCTTGCAACCTGCATCAGTGGCGGAGAATTGGGAGGATAGAAAGGGCAAGGTGCGACCGGGCTTCCCGACCACACGGAGTTCAGCGGAATGAGATCGGCGAGATTGCTGGTGTTGATCAGCGGTTCGCGGATATTGCAATACCAGTTGCCGGGCAAGCTCCCGAGATAGGCCTCGGTCGCGTTGAGCGTTTCGATCCTCGCCCCAAATCCTTCGGCCTGGATCAGCCGGCGGATAGCCTCGGCTTTTTCCTGCAGCGCTTCGCGATCACTGTCGAAGAGAATGATCACGGGTGTGTAATAGCCATAGGCGACAAGCTGCGAAGACGCTTGCGCGATGGCATCTTCGGTTTCGGCCACCATTGTCATGGCGTCCCGGTCGACCGACCGGCTTTGCGTCTGAAATAGCTGGTCGAAGAACGGCCGGACCTTCTGCTGCCACTTCTTGCGCGTGCGTTCGAGCTTCTGACGCGCCTCTTCCGCATCAAGGAAGATGAAGCGCGACGACCAGCGATACGTCAAAGGCATGAGGTCGAGGCTGTTGAGGATGCCCGGCGAGCTCTCGGCGGGGAGCCCGTCGATCGCCACGACACCGAGGAATCGGTTCTCGACCTTCGGCGTCAGACCATGCTCGAGTTCGGCGGTCGCGATCCAGTCGAGATACATGGGAGCAGCTGGCAATCGGATCGGATGGTTTTCGCCGGTGATGCAGAATCGGATAAATTGCAGCAGTTCATCATAGCGGGCGACACGCTCCCCTCCCCTCTCGGCGGCCTCGCGCGTTTCCATGCGCCGGATCGAAAGGGTGTTGGCGAAATACTGCTCGATCTCGCGGATGGCGTTCTTGAAAATGAAGAGCACAGTGTCCGCATAGGTCTTCCTACGGCTCTCCTCGTCCGAGTAGATGTATTTGCTGAGCGCTGTCTTTTTGGCCTCCGACGGCCGATAGGTCAGGATGAGCGCATGCTTGCTTTCGAAATGTCCTCGCTCGCGCGCGAAATGCGCCCGTCGCTCAGCGTCAATTGCGCGCGTCACAGCATCGGGGAAATGGCAGCGGACTTCCGAGGGATAATCGTACGTCGGGATACGGGCGGCTTCGACTTGATGATGTGGACGCCCCCGCGCCGGCGGTTGCCGCTATGATGCCGGCCAGTTACCCGCAGCAAAAGAGGAGCGTTGACAATGCAGATCACGACCGTTGGATTGGATTTGGCCAAGAGCGTGTTTCAGGCGCATGGTGTCGATGAGACAGGCGCAACCGTGCTGGTGAAACGGCTGCATCGCAAGCAGATGCTGCCGTTCTTCTCGAAGCTGCCACCCTGCCTAATCGGAATGGAAGCGTGTGGCACAGCGCACCATTGGGCTCGGACGCTCGCCGCCATGGGGCACGAGGTCCGGCTCATTCCCCCATCCTACGTGAAGCCCTATGTCAAACGCGGCAAGAGCGACGCGCTGGATGCCGAGGCAATCTGCGAAGCCGTGCAGCGCCCGACGATGCGGTTCGTGCCTGTGAAGACGGTGGCGCAGCAGAGCATTCTCATGACGCATCGCGCCAGGTCGCTGCTCGTTCGCCAACGCACCATGGTCGCAAATGCGTTGCGGGCGCATCTGGCTGAACTCGGCTTAGTCGCCAATCCAGGCATTGCCAATCTGGCAAAGTTGGCGCAGCAAGCGCTGTCTGGCGAGAGCAGCTTGCCCTCCTATGCCCGGACCACGCTGGACATTCTGATCCGGCAGATCCTGGTGTTTGCCGATGAGATCGCTGCGCTGGATCAGCAACTTCTCGCTTGGCATGCCGACAGCGAGGCCAGTCGCCGGCTCTCCGCTATCCCCGGCCTCGGCATAGTCACAGCCACGGCGGTCGCCGCCACCGTCACCGATCCCGAGCAATTCCGCTCCGGCAGGCAATTTGCCGCCTGGCTCGGCCTGACGCCGCAGCAGTGTTCGACCGGAGGAAAAACCCAGCTCGGCGGCATCTCCAAGCAGGGAGACCGATACTTGCGGAGGTTGCTCGTCGTCGGCGCCACCGCCGTTATCCGTCATACGAAGGACAAGGCAACGCCCCTGGCGAACTGGATCAGAAAGCTCCTGGAGAAAAAGCCGTTCAGGCTGGTCTCCGTTGCCCTCGCCAATAAACTCGCGCGGATCGCATGGGTCGTGCTGACCCGCAAGGAAGCCTATCGGGCCCATGAAATGATCGCCTGAGTTCAATCCCAGAGAACCGGAATTGGTAACGGCAGTCGATGATGTGTAACGATCGAGCCAATGGTGAGGCCAACCCGTCTGATTCAATGCGCTTCAAACGCGCGCCAGCTTGATCAGGGTCCTCATCGGCGGATTTCCATCAGGGCCAGCGGTCAAACTTCATACCGCACAAACAGGCCGGACATATGAAAGCAACCGATCAAACCACCCGACAAAAAGCCCTTGCCATAGGGGGCAGGATTGCGTTGATCTGGCGCGATAGTTCGTTGCGTTCGAAGTCTGTGGCGCTGTCGGAGTCCGGCCCGGCAAAATACCAGCCGGCCATCAGGCTTCCGTCTTTCAACAGAAGCACGCCGTTGTCGACCAGGCCGGCATAGGGGACGAGATCCGCGAAGGATGGGCCGGTTGCCCGAAACCGTTTGAGCGCGACCATACCAGCCTCCTCAATACCGCCGCCACGGAGAGGTGGTCGCCTTGTAGTAGGGTTTGTAGGAAATGTGCCGGACATAGACCTGCCGCATCAGCGGATCGGACTTCGCCATCATGCGGAGCAAGCCGACGATCACGATCCACACGACAACCCCGAAGAGCGCCGAGTAGACAGTCAGCACCACAAAGATCAGGATGACCGCGGCAAGCCCGGTGATCAAAACCAGTTCCCGGTCCGCGCCCATCAGGAGGTTCGGCCGGGAGAGCGCACGGTGAATGCGATTGCGGTAACGTTCGGATAGCGCCTCAGCCATGTGCCCCCTCCCCTTCTGCACTCGGGCGCGTCGAAGTGACGCGATCATTGGTCAGGCCGATCGAAGCGCCGGTCGCGCCGAACAGGCCGACAATGGTCGTGGCGCCGAGGAGGATGCCGGCAACAAGCACGACATACATCAGCCGCCGCGCGAAATCGTTCAGCTCACCGCCGAAAATCAGCATGCCGCCGGCGATCGCGACTGCCGCAAGTGCTATGTAGCCCGCGACTGGCCCCGTGATGGACTCCTGGATCTGCTCGAGCGGTCCTTCCCAGGGCAGACTGCCGCCTGAACTGGCCAGTGCCGTTGCTACCGACGCCAAAATGAGTGGCGAAGCAAGAAGCGCGATGGAGATAAATTCATTCTTACGCGACATGCCGCGCCTCCCGTTCTTCGGTGAGTTGGTCGGATTCGATCTCGTATCGGCCGTTGGCGAAGCGCTCGACCTGGATGATGTCGCGCACACGCCGGCCTCGCGGCGTACGCTCGATGGAAACGATGAGGTCGACAACCTCCCCGATCACCTCGTGCATCGGCTGTTGGCTTGCTTCGGCCGTCAGCTGCTCCAGGCGCCGGAGCGCGGAAGTCGCCGTGTTCGAGTGGATTGTTGCCACGCCGCCTGGATGTCCGGTGTTCCATGCCTTGAGCAAGGTGAGGGCAGCACCATCGCGCACCTCGCCGACGACTATTCGGTCGGGACGCAGGCGCATCGTGCTCTTGAGCAGCCGCGCCATGTCAACCGTATCGCTGGTACGAAGAAGCACGGCGTTGTCGGCCGCACACTGGATTTCGGCGGTGTCTTCGAGGATGACGAGCCGGTCTTCCGGCGCGCTCCTTACGATCTCATGGATTACTGCATTTGCGAGCGTCGTTTTGCCGGAGGCAGTTCCACCGGAAATGATGATGTTGAGGCGTGAGTCAATGGCGCTGCGGATCGTCGCAGCCTGGGCCTCGGTCATCACACCGGAGCGGACATAGTCGTCGAGTGGGATCAGGCGAGATGCCCGACGACGGATTGTGAAGGAGGGCTTCGCGACCACTGGCGGCAATAGACCCTCGAAACGATGTCCGCCGATCGGAAGCTCACCGGAAATGATGGGTTGTTCGGTGTCCACTTCGGATTGGAGTGCATGAGCGACCGTCCCGATCACCATTTCCGCCGCAGCCGACGACATCTCGCCAGCGGGCGCGACGCCGTGCCCGAGCCGTTCTATGAACAGCTTACCATCGGGATTCAGCATTATCTCGACTACGTTGCTATCGTCCAAAGCAACGCAGAGCTGGTCGCCAAGCGCCTCCTGAAGCTTGCGGACGAGGCGAGGATGAGAGCGAAGCTGTTCCACTGATTTCTCCTTACGCTGATTGGCCAAAAGTGCTGATGATTTGAGAGCGGTAGTTGGCGGGGCGGAGCCTCATGAATGTGTCTGCCTTTGCCGGCATAGTGCCCGCCACGGCCACGGTCGCTCCGATCGGCCTTGGCTCGCCAATGCGCTGAAGCGGCCAACCGACGCGGGCGAGGATCCGTTCGAACCGAAGATCCGTCACCGTGACGATTTCGGTGTAGCGGTTTGCCACCGACCATTCGATGATCCCCGCGAACATTGTGAGCGTCGCCTCATGAATGGAGCCGTCTCCCCTGCTCTCAGCAAGGAAGGTGTCCACGCAAAAGCGCGAGCTCTCGACCATGGAGGAATGAGCGTCGAGGTGACCGGCAGAAAGGAGCGAGGGGAAAACGTTGGCCACCATCGTGGGGCCGAGCGCAGGCAGTAGGCGAGCACATCCAACCACTCGATCGTTGCTCGATACGGCTAGGATGTAGGTGGGTTGAAGATCGTCGAAAGTATCTGACTCACAGCCTCCGACGACATTGACTTCCCAGCCCAAACGATCGGAAAAGACGCGGGCGCGCAGTTGGTGATGGCTGCGGAGAAGTTGGGCTTCTTCGATATTTCGCGGCTTTGAGATCGCGAGAATCTGCATGAATTTCTCCGTCGTTGTTGGACCGCGGGGAAATCAGCACGAATCGGATTCGAGTGGCAGTTGTAGGATCCTACAAGGTTCCCTGGAACGCGTCGGGCGTTGCGTCGCGTCACGTCTGCCTTTGCAGACCCGAAGCCCCACTTGCGTCTTGTAGGATTCACAGGAGAACAATTCGTGTCCATAGACGGCCGTGATCCGCGTCTAACCCTCAGCGGACAAATACAAATTTGCGAAAGTAATCCTTCGGCTCACCTGAGCCAGGCAGGGTCTTTTCAACCCATTGTCAATCCCAATCTTCTGGACGGTCAGGAAGAATCACCTTCTATTTTTGCGGGGCATGGCCTGTAACGGACAGTACGCCGCCGAGAGGGACAGATGGTGAAAGCAAGTCGAGCAGAACCAGTTGTTGGGCCCCATGAAGAAGTTGGCAGTAAAGTTATGTGCCCCGGCTCTCTTTCCGGGCAACCGCAGCAACTCAGAACTCGAATATATTCACCAAGGCTGAGTCGGGTGAGTCGCGGGGAGCAATACGACCGCTATTTCGCGGTGACGTTTGGTAGCCAGGCGAACGGCCGTATTTCTCCCCTGGAAAAGTGCTGGCGCCTGGCGGAGCGCAAGCGGCTATCTAAGTGCCTAAGAATGAAGGAGAAACACGCATGTTTTGCCGGCGAGCAGGGGCTGCTCGGGACGCGGTATAAACCCTTTGTTAACTCTATATTCCTTGTCAGTCGGCGAGAATCGCACATAATAACGATTATGTCGGTTCTCGGGCCGAAAAACCGTTATTCGAGAGTTCCCCTGCAATGAACGCTAATTCGCCGCCCATCGCTCCCGCACAGCCGATGCATTTCGAGGATCTCATCCTCGAACAGGGCGATCTGATTTCAAAGAAATTGCATCTTTTAAGCATGCAGCAGTTCCCGCCGAATGCCAAGAAACTGCTTCGCCAGTTCTCGCTCTCGGAAGTGGCGCAGTTCCTCGGCGTCTCTCAAAGTACGCTGAAGAAACTTCATCTTGAGGGAAAAGGCCCCCTCCCCCAGACATCGTCGTCGGGTCGCCGTTCTTATAGTGCTGAGCAGATGGCGGAACTGCGTCAGTATCTCGATCAGCATGGACGATCGGAAGCCAGGAACTACGTGCCGCACCGTCGGTCGGGCGAAAAGCTCCAGGTCATTGCCGTTGTCAATTTCAAGGGCGGTTCGGGAAAGACGACGACGGCCGCCCATCTCGCGCAGTACATGGCGTTGACCGGGCACCGTGTCTTGGCGGTGGACCTCGACCCGCAGGCGTCACTTTCGTCGCTTCACGGTTTTCAGCCCGAACTCGACCTGTCGCCGTCGCTCTATGAGGCGCTCAGATATGACGATCAACGCCGATCGATCAGTGAGATCATCCAGCCTACCAATTTCCCGGGCCTCGATATCGTGCCTGCGAACCTCGAACTTCAGGAGTACGAGTACGACACGCCGCTTGCGATGTCGAACAAGAGCTCGAACGATGGCAAGACCTTCTTCACGCGGATTTCGCGCGCGCTGTCGGAAGTCAACGACCGCTATGACGTTGTCGTCATCGACTGCCCTCCCCAGCTCGGCTATCTCACGATCACCGCGCTGACTGCGGCTACGAGCGTCCTGATCACGATCCATCCACAGATGCTCGACGTCATGTCGATGGGCCAGTTCCTTTTGATGCTGGGCGGGATCCTGAAGCCGATCCGGGATGTGGGTGCTGCGGTCAATCTCGAATGGTATCGCTATCTGATCACCCGGTACGAGCCAACGGATGGGCCGCAGGCGCAGATGGTGGGCTTCATGCAGACCTTGTTCCACCAGTTTGTGCTGAAGAACCAGATGCTGAAATCGACAGCGGTTTCAGACGCCGGAATCACCAAGCAGACCCTTTACGAAGTCGACAAGAGTCAGATGACGCGGTCCACCTATGAGCGCGCGATGGACTCCTTGAACGCAGTCAACGCCGAGATCGCCGAACTCGTCCATGCCTCTTGGGGGAGGAAGGTTGTCAGTTGAGAAGTGTAAACTTCCCCGGCGACGGCCCGGTAGATCGCAGGCAAACGGAGCAGGCAGATGGCGAGAAAGAACCTACTGGCGGGTCTAGTAGACACAGCGGAAATCCCGCACGCAGACGTTGCGCCCGCCTACCCGATGCGCGGGGCTTCGAAGAGCATGGTGCGCTCGCTCGACGAGTTGTCGCGCCAGGCCGAGAAATTTCTCGAAGGAGAAACGGTCGTCGAACTCGACCCTGAGACACTCGATGGTTCGTTCGTCTCTGATCGCATGGGCGATAGTTCCGAGCAGTTCGAGGAATTGAAGCAGGCGATTGCCGAGCGCGGGCAGGATACGCCCATCCTTGTGCGCCCCCACCCGTCGGCAGCCGATCGTTACCAGATCGTCTTTGGACACCGCCGAGCCCGCGTTGCCCGCGAGCTCGGCCGCAAGGTTAAGGCGGTCGTCAAGGCGCTGGATGACCGTACGCACGTTATCGCCCAGGGACAGGAAAACTCGGCGCGCGCCAACCTCTCCTTCATTGAACGGGCGAACTTCGCCTCGCACCTCGAGAAGCTTGGCTATGACCGGACAATCATAGGATCGGCGCTTGCTGCCAATGCGGCCGCTATCTCGAAAATGATCGCCGTAATAGATCGTATTCCTGAAGAGACAATCGCAAGGATCGGGCCCTGCCCGGCGGTCGGCCGAGAACGCTGGGTCGAGTTGTCATTGCTTGTGGGTAAAACCGCCAACGAAGAGAAGGTGAAGGCAATCGTCTCTGATCCTTCCTTCAATGAACTGAGCACTGACGATCGCTTCAATGCCCTGTTTTCTGGTCTGAACAGCGCGGCGAAGCCTGTCCGGAAGACGACTCCAAAGATCCTGGAGAACTGGCAACCGGCGGACAAGACCGTCTCCGCTAAGTATTCGAACTCCGCCAAGGCGTTTGCCTTGTCTATGAAATCAAGGAATGCCGGCCCCTTTGGGCGGTATATTGCAGACAACCTGGACCGGCTCTATGCCGAGTTCCTGGAGCAGGGTAACCGGAAGGAAGACTGACGCAAAAGAAAAAGGCCCCCAGACGGTAACCATCGTGGAAGCCTCTCTCATCGTTTAGCAGCCTGAGAATCGCATTTCCACGAATCGCAGTCAAGAGTCTTTGGCACCGGAACGGGTGAGCGGACGTCTTTTGCCTGAGGATAGGTGAAAGAAGATGCAAGATGGAAGTGTGACGACGCCCTTCGGGCGGCGGTCGATGACGCTTGGCATGTTGGCAAGCCAATATATGTCGCGTGAACTCGAACCTGAAACATCGGCTGACAAGTGGAAGCTGTTTCGAGCGCTCTGCGAAGCTAAGCCGAAGCTCGGCATCAGCGAACGTGCGCTCTCTGTTATGAACGCACTTTTGAGCTTTTATCCCGAGACGACCTTGTCTGAGGAAAACGGCCTCATCGTGTTTCCCTCTAACATGCAGTTGTCGCTTCGTGCGCATGGCATGGCTGAAGCGACGTTGCGTCGCCACATCGCAGCGCTCGTCGACGCCGGCCTTCTGGCACGCCGGGATAGCCCAAATGGCAAGCGCTACGCCCGCAAGGACGGAGACGGTTCGATCGATGAGGCCTATGGGTTTTCGTTGGCTCCGTTGCTGTCACGCGCACGCGAGATCGAGCAAATAGCTGCCGATGTCAAAATTGAGCGACTGCAGTTGCGTAGACTTCGCGAGCGCCTGACGATCTGCCGGCGCGATATCGGTAAGCTGATTGAAGTCGCCATTGAGGAGGGAGTGGACGGTAATTGGGACGGAATTCACCAGCACTACCGCAGCCTAGTAGCGACCATTCCTCGAGTGGCAACGGCCGCGACCGTGGCCCCCATCCTCGAAGAGATGGAGATGTTGCGCGAGGAAATCTCCAACCTTCTGGAAATCAGGTTAAAAATCGAAAATTTGAGCGGCAATCCTGATCAAATTGAGCGGCACAAACAGAATTCACATCCCGAATCCACTAATGAACTTGAACCTCGCTCTCTAGAAGAGCAGGGCGAAAGGCCGAGCCCAGCCATCGAACCGCAACGGGAGCCGATGAAGGTGTTTCCGTTGGGGATGGTGTTGCGGGCTTGCCCAAGCATCTCAGATTATGGCCCCGGAGGCGTAGTTGCGAGCCCGCGTGACCTGATGCAGGCCGCAGTGGTCGTCCGCTCGATGCTCTGCGTCAGTCCGTCGGCCTACCAGGATGCCTGTGAGGTTATGGGGCCCGAGAACGCATCCGCTGTCATGGCCTGCATTCTGGAGCGGTCAGGGCACATCAAATCGCCCGGCGGATATCTCCGCGACCTAACGTCTCGGGCAAAGCGGGGCGAGTTTTCGCCGGGGCCAGTGTTGATGGCACTGCTGAGGGCGCGCGGCGGAAGTGATCGATTGGCCTCCTGACCGAAGAACCCGCTTAATCGGCGGGAACCAATCCCCTCAGCTCTTGGGCGACCGCTTGTTGTCGGCTGACAAAATCGGCAGATTGCGACGTCGAGTCAACCGACTAGGAGAAGTTATGACGCTGTCGTTTATGGTGGTCTCAGTAGGGGGAGCAACTCCAATGGTCCGCGTCGGTACGAGGACTTCACAGTGCAGGTAGGGACATTCGATGGCAATATGGACGACACCAAAGTCAGGGACAAGCCCGACCAGTCCGCAGCTCCCTCGGCATGGTGTCCGAGAAGTTGGCGGAGGCATTCGAGCATCAGACCAGAGATGTTGCTTGAGCGCCAGGACGATGCTGTGAAAGGCCAAATGCTACACCAGATCTTGATTTTGGTTGGTTGCGAAGCAAGGGGATGACTATTGCTTCCTCAAAACAGACTGTAAAAAGTTGTCAGCTGACAAAAACGGAAATTTGCGCAAATTAATCAAAGCGTTAGTTCTAAACAGTCTTCGTTTGCTGTTGAAGGGAGGGGTTCCGTCGAACTTTCGAGGCGTTGATCGCCTGTTTGTAGGACGCGAGTCGTAAAGTCGTTGTAGCCAGTCCGTAGGTGACCGCCGACAGGAGATAGGAGGGCGCGTTTCGTCATTCTGCCAGAATGACTGTCACACTTCCAACAGAGCATTAGTTATCGCTTGGCCAAGCGTATTTCATGCGGCTGGTAGCGCTCGCCGGTCGATATTTGCTTCATTTGGTAGATGCGGAACACCACCGCGCTGTTGGTTCCGGCCTTCCATGAGCCAGCGTTTCAAGGCGATCGCCGGCCGGCAGATCAAGAGCACATGTTCGTCATCATCGCTCGTCGTCGTTTTGGTGCGGTCGAGGCGGATTGAAACGCAGGGTGGGGCAGGGGAGGCTTCGTCGGTTGGCACGGACCTGTTCCTGGTCGGTGAGACATCAACGTGTGACGCTCTGATTGACCGGCCGCGGTGGTCCCTGGGACCTTCGTTCGCTATTCGATGTTCTACCGTATGTTCCTGCTCAATTAAATGTTCAGAGGCGGGAAGGGGTCCTGAGTTCGATTGACGCAGCGCGCTTACGCTTCGCCAATTTGGTACAGTCCGGCGGGTTGACGAGGGCCCGTAACGAAGTTCGGGGGCAGCGATGGCAACGGTACTGTCGGCATTCCATGAAGGCCTTACCACGGCGGAGATCGGGATGTGCAAGGAGGAAAATCCCTACCCACAACAGCGACTGGAACGCAGGCTACGACGCTGCCACGAAGGCAGGCGAAGCAACGAAACTCGACGACAAATAGGGTCGTGCCCCTTGCCAGCGTGCCCCGAGCAGCCTCGGCGACGGGCTTTTCCGTACGTTCCCGCGCTCACACGATTAGATGCGCTCGAAGGCAGCTCCACTGCTTTCAAGAAGCGCGGCGGATCCTGAAGACCATTATGTTCGGCTCCTATGCCTGCGACGCTGTAGTCGATCCCCACACGACGTTGGGCGGTTTTCGGACTTCGGAATTCTCGTCCTCGTCAGCGACCGCAAGCTCGCTGAGCCGCAATACTCGAACAAGGCCTCCGACCGGTTGAAGTGGGACACGGTCATATCGACGCCGGTCGCGGCTGATCGCGCGCGGTGCGAGAAAGATCAACAACTAACTCGCCAAGGGAAAATTCGTCTTCGTCGATATCCTGCGCGAGGGAATTGTGCTCTACGAACTCGAAGAGCGCCCGCTCGCGGTATGGCGGTGCTGTTCGCGCGGCCAAGCTTTGACGAGCCGCTGTCCCGGTGTTCGGCCAAGTCGCGCAGGAACGTCAGGCTATGCGAGAGGAGGGCCGTGGTTCGTCAGGGTTAGTAGCAGAGTGGGATAAGCGCCCTCAACGGCACGGGGGCAGGAACGCCGCGTGTTTGTCCCAGTCGCGGGAGATTGCCACACGGCTAAGCTCAAGCAACCGTTGGGCTCGGCTGTGTTGCCTGTCGAAATGCTCCCTTGCCATTTTGAAGTCTCGGAGGAAGCGCTGTACTGGCTGATGGAGCGCGCCGACTTCCTGCTTCGGCAGTAGAAACCATCTTACCGCGAGCGTCTAGCGGTACTCGAAGGGGCAGCGGGCCGGGCAGACTGATCTGTACGTGGGCAGATCAGGTGGCGCGGGAGCATGATCCTCGAACGGGTTCCTCATCCAATCGAATACGTTCAGGACGAGCGCATCGAGGTCGGCCGCGCCCGGCGTAACCGCGCCGGTGAGCGCGGCGATCACCGTTGCCTAGAGAAAGGCAGTCAGCGCGAGCATCGCCGTGTCGCGCGTCGGCATCGAGGGCGACTCAGGCACCTAGCCCACGACTCGCGACGACGAGTTCAGCCGCCAGAGCCAACCTTGCGGGGCTCTGCGGAAAGCGCGCCTCGGATGAGCCTCTGCGGCAAATGGAGGTCTCACCTGGCGCCGGACTTCGACCCGTGCACGCTTGGGTTCCGAAAACTCAGTGATCTTATCTGCACGACAAATCAGTTCGACGTGTGGCAAGCCGAGGATGCTCCCGTCAGCATCACGGCTGAAACAAAGAGGCAAAAAGTAGCGTCTATGGCGACGAAGATCGCTTGCTTGGGCTGGGCAGTTGCGTCAACGTTCGGGCTGCTTTACCCGGAGCGGAGAAGCGTCTATCTGTGCGCGCGTATACGAAGCGAGCCTCGCCCGCCCTGTGGCGGTACGGCAAATGATCGAAGGAAGGCATGATGGCGACCGGAACGGTAAAATGGTTCAACGCGACGAAGGGCTTTGGTTTTATTCAGCCGGACGACGGGAGCGCCGATGTCTTCGTCCACATTTCAGCGGTGGAGCGGGCTGGCCTGCGGGAGCTGAAGGATGGGCAGAAGATCAGTTACGAGCTGGTAAAGGATCGTAAGTCCGGCAAGATGTCGGCTGACAATTTGCAGGCCTAGGCCGCCCCTTCCTCACAACGCGAGCTTTCTGGAATAGCCCGGGGGTTGCTCGGTCTTTTTCCATTTGGAAGCATGCGGCGACCGGAAACAGTGCTGCACCCAGCTTTCGACGCCGCGTGAACACTCTTGAATTCATGAACCAGCCTCTCAAGAGCGAACCAGCCCGATGCGGCTCGCCTCGTCCAGTAGTGCTCGGACGGAAGACGGTTGCCATTTGCGGCCGCCACGTGGCGGTCGCTCCTGCATCTGGTCCAACTGGGCGGCAATGTCGCGCAGCGACAGATCGGGATCGGCGATGGCGATCCCGGCAACCAGCCGCATCAGATGATCCTCGGGCGGCCGGCGCGGCGATCGGGCAAGCAGTTCCGGTTCCGCGAGCTTTTCGCGCACCAGCCGGTGGACCGCCCGCCGCAACCGTTCGACGGTCCAGTCGTGCCCCCCGCGATTGAGGATCCGCACGACATTGTCCCAACTGTGTCGCGGGCGCAGCCGCCGGACTGTCGGCAGCCAGGTCTGCGCTGACACAATCAGTTCATCGAGGTAGGCCCGCTCGCGCGCCGCTGAGACCGCGCGGATGGCTTCCGGCCGGCGTTCTCGAAGCCCGGGATTGCCGGCAAGCCGGCCGCGCGCCTTGGCGGCCTGCATACCGGACTTGGTCCGCTCCGCGATCAGCGCACGCTCGAGCTGGGCGACGGCGCCGAGCACCTGCAAGGAAACATTCCCTGCGGCGTCGAGGTATCGATCGGATCACGCAGCGAGCGGAAATGCACGCCGCGCTTCTCGAGGTCTTCGATGACGTCGAGCAGGTGGCTGACCGATCGGGCCAGACGGTCGAGGCGAACGACGACGAGGACATCGCCCGTGGCAAGGTCTTTAAGAAGCTTCGCAAGCACCGGCCGCGCGCGTGATGCGCCGGATCCGTGCTCTTGGTGGATGCGGTGGCAACCGGCCGCCCGCAATTCGTCGACCTGAGCGTCGTTGAGCTGATCCTCGGTCGAAACACGGGCGTATCCGATCAGCCTTTGCTGCAGGGAAGGAGAATTGAGGTTTGCAGCCGTTGCCATCGGATTTTTCGGCCGTTTCGGGGCGGTTTGTACAAATGAAACATGTGTGAGAAAACGTTCCTTTGCAAGCGTGTTTTATGGTCTGAATGGAAGCCCGTCAGATTCAAAATACCGCAGTGGACGAGTGTCGGGTCATGAACATAGGCTAACGCGCGCCAGCGGGCTTCTGTGGCGGAAATGCCGCGAGTTCGGTTGTTTTGAAGGCAGCACGTATCGCGCTGGTGTTTCAGGCGGCCTTTGAGATGGAAAAATGACTGAGGAAAGCTCTGCCGCCTACCGCTCGGACGAGGGCCCTTCCATTCGATCCGGCAAATGAGTCTGCCGAACTGGGTTGAAAAGCGGCTGAAAAGCCCGGTTTCCTAGGCAAATCCACTGATCCAGGACGACTGACAATGGTCAACCAGACCGCCAAATCCATCGCTATCGATACTTGGTCCCTATCGATAGTGATTGCGCGCGGAAATCGGCGTCTGAATGACGGAAAGATGATTACTGTTAGCTTCCGTTTGAGTGATTTCTGGAGTTAATTCACATGGTTAACTCTTCGTGAACTCGACCTTGCGCTGGCACTTGTCCTAGGTCGGAACCGCGTGGAGAGTTGGCCGTCTACTGGCCGCCTCTGTCCTGCGCCAGCCCGGCGTAACAACCGCGGCACATCTCCCCGATCAAATCTCGGCGATGCTGAAGCGGCGTCTCGTCGGCCGACGCACCCCTTCTAAGCCGCTTGCATTACGACCGCGACAGCCGGTTGCTCGCCATCGCGCAGGGGCTGGTCGCGGCCGCCGAGCTTGGCGAAGGAACACGACCGCAGGCGCGGTCGCGGTAGATGATGGAGCGCAAGCTCGCCGGCCGGCGCGCCTCCTCACGACTGGGGCGATGATCGAACTCGTCATCGCCAAACCGTTCGCCGGCGCCGGCATGGTCGCAACAACCCTCGAGGTGACGCCGCAGAAGGCTCAGCTATTAACCCGGTCGGGTTGGTTCGTTCAAAACCTGGGCCAGAATATGCGTCAACGTTCAGAGAGATCAACCGCTATAACATCGATTAGCTTATTACCGCCTAACCCAGCGGTCACGGCCGCCGCGCGCGCGTCGCACAGGGTAAGCAGTCCAGCAAAATTGACGTTCTTTCCAGCAACCTTTTTTGCGAAGGCCCTGCGCTTCACTTTGCCGGTTTTCGAGTCGATTTCCTTCTTCAACGGCTTTGCAGCATTTGCCAGCAGGTAGAAGCCGGTATGAGAGCCATTCTCATGCATGTACTGGTTAGCGAGTTGCGTCTCGATCTTGTTGACCAGAGTGTTCCCGTTCCAGTGGTCCGCGTCGGCCAGTTTGATTTCCACGGAGATCAGGCCGAATTCAGGATTTCTTGAGTGAACTCTAAGGTCCGGCCGGTTTTCCACCGCGACCTCCTGCTCTCTGATGACTTCGTAATGCGAACTGCCGATCTCGCGCATGCGCGCGGATAGCCAGTTGCGCAAGTCGTCTTCCGTGGCCCGGTCATCTCGAAACACGAAACTCTCGTCGTCGTCAGAATGGTGGAGCTTCTCAAGCAGGGCGACAATCTGTCGTTTCACCAATGCACGAAATTCGGGCACGGAGGCCGGCGCCTTTGTGAACAGATTAACAAAAGAGAGCGCGTCCGCGATTGTCAGGGTTGGTCGGCGGACTGAAGCGCGAACCATCTTGTCGCGTTGGTACAGGAACGTGTCGGGGTGTTGTCTTAAGGACGGGTCGGAAGCAAGCCTATCTGTAGCCGCTTGCCAACATAACGGCTCGTGCTCGCCAACATCGGCATTTTCTGCTCAGATTATCTGACAATGGAGAGCGCGTCCTGCTCACGCTCTTTGCCAACGTGCTCGCCAACATCCGAGGCTGCTCGCAAATGACGGCCACGTGCTCAGATTAATTGCCAGCGAGGAAGGCGCGGATATCTGACGGCCGAGCGTTCAGGTGGGTGACCAATGCCGCCGCATCGTAGCCATTTCGGGTCAACGTCGGTTCGAGATCGTCGATGGCGCGAGACAGGATCTGCTCGACGATCTCGGCGGTGACCGGCTTGGCGCCGAGGCGAAAGCCCTGTTCGAAGGCAAGGGTTAGATGCATCTCGATCTGAAGCGGCGTGCGTAGCCGTTCGGCGATGAGGTCGATGGCGTCTTCCTCGAGGAGTTCGCCAACCTTCACGCCTTCGGCTGCACAGGCGCCGAGCAGCCATGCGACATAGTCGCGGCGCGCGGAACCGATCCCCTCGTAGTCGAAAATGGTGGTTCGATAGCCGATCTCCTCCATTTGCGGACGACGCAGATCATTGCGAAGTCGAGGATGGCCGACAAGCAGCACGGAGAGGAGCACGCCGGCGTCGGCAACCACCTCCATCAGGCGCTTCAGGCCGGTTAGGGTCTTGTGGTGCAAGTCATGGGCCTCATCGACCACGAGGACGACTGGCCGTTTGCCCTTTTTCATGATGTCGCGCAGGTCGCGCTCCCGCCGCTCGGCCTGCTTGGGGATCTTCACCTGCGCGCGATCGCCGGGCGACAAATCGTAGAACAAGGCTTCAATGAGCGATGGCAGCGAAGTGCGTCGCTTGTCGACCGCCAACGACTTGGCGAGCGCGACCTTGCCGGCTTTGGTGAGTTCGGCCTCGATACGCCGCAGAAGGTGCGTTTTTCCCGAACCGACCAGGCCGGAGACTACGACAAGCCTGCCGGTCTGGACGGCTGCGCAAACCTCGCGAATGATGGTACGCTGATGCTCGGTCTCGAAGTTGCCGGCCCCCTGGAAAGGTCGGTCGAGGCCGTAACTGGATTGAACGTCAGCGAGCATCATTCTTCCTTTCGTCGCGCCTGGAAGCGTTCGCGGATACGGGCTGCGATCGCCTTTTTGTCGAGTGTTTCTCCGAGCAGTTCATCGATGAAGGCGCGATCGCTGGGATTCATCGCGCCAATCGGCCGGCCGAGCTGGTCGGCAATCGCCCCACGAGCTGCAAGGCCACTTCCATAGGCGGTCTCTATTGCGGGTTCCGGAAACGGTGTGCGCCGTACGCTCAGCCCAGCGGCGGTCGGGGGCAGCGAGGGCAATGGGCGATCCCCGCCGGTGACCGCGGCGCGGGGGAGCCCCAGTTTGTCGGCGAGCCGGACAACCTTGTCGAGCCGCTCTTCGATCTTGCTCTTCTGGTATTTGCGATAGCGAAACAGGGGAACCGCCCCGCGCGAAGGCTGGAATGGGCCGAAGCGTTTGCCCTCATACTCGACGAACAATTCCTGATCGAACAGGCCCCAGAGCAAAGTCACTGTTTCGCCGGCAAGTTCGGGCTCGACCTCATAGGATGCGCCCTCGACCGATACGGTCGCGTCTCCAGCAACGGTCCGTCGCTCCGGTTCGCGCGCAAAGGCGCAGAACCGTTCCCAGGAGCACATCGCCCGCACGCCATCAGGGGAAAGATGCCGCAGCCAATCCTCAATGCGTGCATGCGATTCGGTGCGGTGTTCGCCGTTGTTGTAGGTGATTAACGCGCGCCTGAACCAAAGGTTGGCTTCCTCTTCGTCCTTCGGTTTGTGGAAGTGATAAAGGGTCTCGTGCACTTCCTTGATCGTACGAAACGGCCGTTCGACCTTGCCTTTGGCACGCGCTGGCGTACGTCGCTCGCTGTCCGACGGGGGCATATGCGTGAGAACCCTGACACCGAGACTGCCCATGACGGATTGGAAGACGCGCGAGCGGCTCACCGGCCCGTTATCCATATGGATCGTCGTTGGGATCCCCTGAAGCGGCAGTTCCGGTTCGGGCTTGGTGGCGAAGGCATTGTAGAGGAACCGCAAGGCAGACTCCGCGTCTTCGCCGTAGACGCAGCGGTATTCCTGATAGCTCGCGCCAGAGCGATCATCGACAACCGAGAACAGCATCAGGATTGGCCGGCCGCGCCCTTCCTCGACCCAAAGCGGTGCTTCCACCTGCTTCAGATCGGACGGGCTCATGTCGAAGTGCCACAGTTCGTTGGAGCGCCGCGCCTGGAAGCGGACGGCGGCCACCGGGCGGGTGACGCGCCTATAGTCGAGGCCGCAAACGTGCAGCAGCCGATCGACCGTTGCGCGTTTCAGCAGCCCGGGCGGCGCACGCACCAGGCCATCGGGCGTCTCCACCCCGTCGTCCTCAAGCAGCTTTATGGCGCGCGCCGTGGAGATGTGCCGCCCCTTCCGGTTCGCCGTCCTGATCTTTAGGGCGGCGATGATCTCGGCATAGGTTTCCATCTCCGGCTGCGGGGCGATCCGGGAGGTTCCATGATCGGCGCGTCGTACGGATTTCGGGCGGTTCAATTCGCGCAGCGCCCGATAGATGGTCCAGATCGAAAAGCCGTAGGCATCGGCAGCGCGTGCGACAATCTCGGTGCGGCCTGGATCTCTGGGGGAAAGCAGCGACAACCGGCGTCGAATATCGACAAGAGCCTCGCCGGGCGGCCGCTTCCTCCGCTCAGCCATGGGCTTCCTCGGATTCCACTATTTTGGTGACGCCACCCTTCTTGCCGATATGGCGATAGAGGGTTGCCACCGAAACTCCCATGCGCTGAGCAATATTGCGGACAGGTATGCTTCCTTCCTTCATCAGGGCGCGCGCGGCGGCAATATCACTCGGGCGCATCGCGGGCGGGCGGCCACCCTTACGGCCACGTTGCCGCGCCTCGACCAGTCCAGCCGTCGTGCGTTCACGGATCAGAGCGCGTTCAAATTGGGCGATCGCACCGAAGACATGGAATGTCAGCATGCCGCCCGGCGTCGTCGTATCGATGCTCTCGGTCAACGACACGAGCCCGATCTTCGCGCGCTCCAGCTCTTCCGCGGTCGCAATGAGCTTCTTCAACGATCGCGCCAACCGATCGAGTTTCCAGACAACGAGCGTGTCACCCGTGCGAAGCACGTCGGAGAGAATTCTGCCCAGTTCCGGGCGGTCATCCGCAGCGCCGGATCCACGCTCGGTAAACACCTTCTCGCAACCGGCGCGTCTCAGGGCCTCAAGTTGAAGCTCCGGATTTTGATCGATCGTGCTGACCCTGGCGTACCCGACCCGCATAGCCACCCTAAAGTTCTCGAAAGTCGTCGAGAACGTAGCATTTTGCGACAGAGGTATCCAGAACAGTTTTGAGAAGACTCTGTGACATCATTTGAGGTTGAAGGAGGCTTTCGCTGTGGATTACTCAAAAACGGTCGTTTATGACAAGGCACCCGAGGAACCCCGGTTGTGAGCCTGACGGTCGAATAGTTCCGCCTATGGGCGGGGGGAACAGGAGCACTGGAAACCGCCGGGGCTCTAGTCGCCGCTGGATGAAAGTTCCGTGGCAGGTCATCTTCGTTTCGGAAACCTACCAACCTACCTGCGGTTGGGATAGATTGTCAGGCTTGCGGCGTGAAATGTCCGATCGAGTTCGTGGCGGCGGTTCGAGGCTCCCTTCTTCGCAACCCTTGATGATGTGGACGCCCCCGCGCCGGCGGTTGCCGCTATGATGCCGGCCAGTTACCCGCAGCAAAAGAGGAGCGTTGACAATGCAGATCACGACCGTTGGATTGGATTTGGCCAAGAGCGTGTTTCAGGCGCATGGTGTCGATGAGACAGGCGCAACCGTGCTGGTGAAACGGCTGCATCGCAAGCAGATGCTGCCGTTCTTCTCGAAGCTGCCACCCTGCCTAATCGGAATGGAAGCGTGTGGCACAGCGCACCATTGGGCTCGGACGCTCGCCGCCATGGGGCACGAGGTCCGGCTCATTCCCCCATCCTACGTGAAGCCCTATGTCAAACGCGGCAAGAGCGACGCGCTGGATGCCGAGGCAATCTGCGAAGCCGTGCAGCGCCCGACGATGCGGTTCGTGCCTGTGAAGACGGTGGCGCAGCAGAGCATTCTCATGACGCATCGCGCCAGGTCGCTGCTCGTTCGCCAACGCACCATGGTCGCAAATGCGTTGCGGGCGCATCTGGCTGAACTCGGCTTAGTCGCCAATCCAGGCATTGCCAATCTGGCAAAGTTGGCGCAGCAAGCGCTGTCTGGCGAGAGCAGCTTGCCCTCCTATGCCCGGACCACGCTGGACATTCTGATCCGGCAGATCCTGGTGTTTGCCGATGAGATCGCTGCGCTGGATCAGCAACTTCTCGCTTGGCATGCCGACAGCGAGGCCAGTCGCCGGCTCTCCGCTATCCCCGGCCTCGGCATAGTCACAGCCACGGCGGTCGCCGCCACCGTCACCGATCCCGAGCAATTCCGCTCCGGCAGGCAATTTGCCGCCTGGCTCGGCCTGACGCCGCAGCAGT
>NT_187163.1 GCF_000265205.3 Sinorhizobium fredii USDA 257 | reverse complement strand
GGCAGGATCCCGAGCGCCTGCGCGCGGCGGCTCAACTCCCTCGATGCCATGCCGGCCGGCCGCATCGGCATCGGCAGCGATGTAGAGCCGCTGACAACCATGGGGCAGCCGAAAGGCGGAAAGGTGATTGGCGGTCAGCGTCGCGGCCATCGGCATGCCCGGCATCACGTGCGCGAGCGACAAGATGCTTTCGAGCCCTTCGCCCGCGACTATCACCGGCACGGGCGCATTACCGGGAAAACGGAAGCGCACGGCATTTCCGAGCAGCCCGCCGAGCGCGCGGCGGGGATCGTTCACCTTCGCCTTTCCGTCGCCCCCCGGATCGAGCCAGGTGCGATGCACACCGGTGATCGCGCCTGAGGGATCGGTCACGGCTGCGATCAGCGCCGGATAGCTCAACGTCCTGCCGGTCACGAGGTCCCGGTAAAAGCACGAGGGATGGAAACGGAGCGCCTGGTGCTGAGCTGCCCGCAGGATGCCCCGCTGGCGCAAATAGCTGTCGGCCAGTGAACGGCCAAGCGGCTTCGTCATCCGGAACAAGCGTCTTGCGCGTTCGCCTGCCGGTCTATCGACCGGCGGATCGGTGTGGGCGTCGCCCCTGCGGGACGACGCCGGATGGGGAAGGCTTAGGAAACGCCGCACCTCGTCTGCGACATCACGGAAGTCCACCAACCCGCAGGTTTCTCGAACGAGGTCGAGCAGATCGCCATATTGAGAGGTTGCTGCATCTGTCCACCGCCCAGCACGCGGGCCGGAGAGATGGACATAGAGCGACTTGCCCTTGCTGTTGGCGACGTCGCCGACAATCCAGTAGTTGCCGGCCCGATGGCCGGCGGAGAGGTAATGACGGCAGACCGCCTCGGCGTCGCGCGCGAGACGATCGGCCAATTGAGAAGCGGACAGCATGGCGATCATACCGGTCCAGTGACATCGACGATCGGATGCCGTTCGATGAGGCGAGCGACGATCGCCGATCCTTCCTCGGACGTCGGAATGAAGAACCTGAGCTTCCAGGCGATCATCTCTGAGAACAGACCCACGGATTTGAGCCTGTCCCGCATCCCGTCGGTGAAGCCATTGAGTTCGACACGATAGTCGTTCATCACCCGAACCCGGCGCAACGTCATATCCCCTGCGAGGGCAACGACCGAGGAGCCGCCGAGAAGCGATTGCCAGACCTGGTCGGCGTTGATGACCTCCGTCTGATCGAGCCCGAAATTCCGGCAAAGTCGGGAAAGGCCCTCCGAAGAGATCAAGCGGCCGACGATCCGCTCGCCCTCGTCGGTCTCCAGACGATAGACGCGGCAGAAATCCTGCGGCAGCAATTTCCAGATCGGCAATAGTAGACCGGAGACGACATGCATGGTCGTGATGGAAAACTCCGGGAGATTGGCCACTTCGGCATCCCATGCGGCTGAGAAGATCTGCTCGTCCGCTTCCTCCCAGTTCGTTTCTTCGAGCTGGCGCACCTCAAACCGGATTTCGTCCATCGGCCGGATGAGCGCGACGCGCGGCTGGACTGAACCGTCATCAAGCATGACCGAGCGGGTCGGAACCTGCACGGCCGGGCGGCCGGACTTGCCGTTGACCATCAGCTTGACACGTGGGTCACGGCCCACAAGTTTCAGGGCGTCGGCCAGCAGCAGCGGCGTATTGCGATCCATGCGCTCGATCGTCAGCAGATGCGACTGCGCGCCTGTGACCGGGTGGGTATAGACGAGTTGCCTAGCCTTCACCGTCATACGGTCCGCTGTCAGCGTCTCCAGCCCCTTGTCATAGACACCGGCGGCGATTGCGCCCTCGATCCGGGCAGCCAGCAACTGTTCGAAGGCGTCGAACAACAGGTTCTGCATAGCAACCGTCAGCGCCAGCATGCGGTTGAGGAAGGTGTGGATCGGCGGCAGTTCGTCCTTGAGACCACCTTCCTCGGCGGTCAATGAAAGGCCCGTAATCGTCTCGAATTTTTCCAGCGAGCAGCCATCGATCCCGCTACGGTGGATGAGCTTGTAGAACTGCCTGAGCGCGTCGCGGGCGTACTGGGATTCAAGATTGTCCTCGCTCCTGAACATCCCCTGCCCGCCGGTCTGGCGCTGACCCCGGGTAATCGCGCCGAGTGTGTCGAGGCGCCGCGCAATCGTTGACAGGAAGCGGCGTTCCGCCTTGACGTTGGTGGCGATCATGCGGAAGCGCGGCGGCTGTGCCTGGTTGGTGCGATGACTGCGCCCGAGACCCTGGATCGCCACATCGGCCCGCCAGCCGGCTTCAAGAAGATTGTGCAGACGCAGGCGTTGGTTCTTCGCGCCGAGATCAGCATGATAGGAGCGTCCCGTGCCGCCGGCTTCGCTGAAGATCAGGATCGGCTTTTCGTCATCCATGAAGGCGCGGGTCTCGTCGAGATTGGCGCTGCCCGGCCGACTTTCGACGGCGAAGCGGGCGATCGAGCCGCCGTCGTCGCGGCGGACAATCCGGCGCGTGCGCCCGGTGATCTCGGCAACGCGATCCGTCCCAAAATGCTGGACGATCTGGTCCAGCGCGGTCGGGATCGCCGGCAGGCTGCCGAGCCGTTCGAGCAACGCGTCACGGCGCACGACTGCTTCGCGGCACAGGACCGGGTTGCCCGCGGCGTCATAGACCGGCCGCGACAGGAGGTTGCCTTCGGCGTCGGAATATTCCTCGAAGAGCTGGGTCGGGAAGGAATGGTTGAGATATTCCGCGACGATCTCGCGCGGCGTGACGTCGACCTGAACGTCGCCCCACTCTTCGGTCGGGATCTCGGCGAGCCGGCGCTCGGTGAGCGATTGGCCGGTGGAGATGATCTGGACGATCGCCGCGTGGCCCTCCTCCACATCTTTGTCGATCGCGTTGATCAAGGCCGGTGTCTTCATCGAGGTCAAGAGGTGATTGAAGAAGCGCTGCTTCGAGCTCTCGAAGGCGGACCGGGCGGCGGCTTTGGCGTTTTTATTGAGCGTTCCCTTGCTGCTGATAATACCGGAGGCTTCGAGCGCTTCGTTGAGATTGTTGTGGATGATCTGGAAGGCCTCGGCATAGGAATCGTAGATGCGGACCTGTTCCTTGGTCAGTTCATGTTCGAGGATGTCATATTCCACACCTTCGAACGACAAGGACCTTGATGCGTAGAGCCCCATCGCCTTGAGGTCGCGGGCAAGCACTTCCATCGTCGCAACTCCGCCGTCTTCGATCGCAGCGATGAATTCGGATCGGGTCGAGAAAGGAAAGTCGGCGCTGCCCCAGAGGCCGAGGCGTTCGGCATAGGCGAGTGACTCAACCTCGGACGCACCGGTTGCGGAGACATAGACGACGCGGGCATCGGGCAGAGCGCGCTGCAGGCGCAGACCGGCGCGGCCCTGTTGCGAGGCGGCCTTTTCGCCACGCTCGGACTTGCCGCCGGCGGCATTCGCCATAGCGTGGCCTTCATCGAAGATGATGACGCCGTCGAAATCGTTTCCCAGCCAATCGACGATCTGCTGGACGCGCGATTGCTTGCCTTCGCGCTCGTCGGTGCGCAGCGTGGCAAACGTCACGAAGAGGATGCCCTCCTCGAGCTTGATCGCCTCCCCCTGCCGGAAGCGCGACAGCGGTGTGACCAGCAGCTTCTCCTGACCGAGCGCGCTCCAGTCGCGCTGTGCATCCTCGATCAGGGTTTCGGACTTCGAAATCCACAAATGGCGACGACGGCCCTGAAGCCAGTTATCCAATATGATGCCAGCAGCCTGGCGGCCTTTGCCGGCACCCGTGCCATCGCCCAGAAACCAGCCACGGCGAAAGCGAACAGCACCTTCGGTCTCGGGCGTGACAGCCTTGAGATTGTCGAAGCTGGCATCAACGGACCAGTGGCCGGCGAGATAGCCGGAATGAGCCTCGCCGGCATAGATCACGCTTTCAAGCTGGGCGTCGGACAGATCGCCATCGGTGATGATGCGCTTCGGCAGGTGCGGCCGATAGCTCGGCTTGGGCGGCGCGACCGATGCCATGGCGACGGATTCGACCAGTTTGTCCGGGTGGGGCTTTGCGTCCGGGATATGGATCGCCTGCAAGCGATAGGGTTCGTAGATGCCGTCGGCGACGTCGACGCGGGTGTTCGGCGCTGCATCGCGCAGTTCGTAGTCGAGCTCGACAACCTCGTCGTCGATACGGAGGGGCGGCGGGGATGTCGGTTGCTGTGCACGAACAGCCGGAGTTGTCCGACTTGCCGGAGCGATCACCGCTGCGGGACGGAAGGTGTCGGCGGCCTTGCGGGCGGCCATTTTCGCTGCGCAGGCGCGTACGATTCCATTGGAAAGCGCGCCGATCGAGTTGGGCGCGGTCGAGGGCGAGCGGGGCGGAAGGCCCGATATCCATGAAAGTAATGTTTCCAGATCGGGAGCGACACCGTGCGAGGCGATGAGGCTCTTGGGATCGGCGGCGGCGATCTTGTCGATCACCGTCAGCCGCGTCTCCATCGTCGTGCCGTGCCGGGCATAGACAGAGCCATCGATCGCGGCGCTGAACAGAACCGTGCCGCGCTCTTGCAGGCGGACGAAGGCGTCGTGCCATTTGGGATTGTCGGGTGAAAGGCTGGAACCGGTGATCGCCACTAGCCGGCCGCCAGGGGCAAGCCGCGCGAAGGCGGAGGCAAGATGACGCCATGCGGCGTCGGCCATGCGCCCTTCGACATGAACGCCGGCAGAAAACGGCGGGTTCATCAAGACGACCGTCGGACGAACCGAACGGTCGAGATAGTCATCGATGTGGGCGGCGTCGTGTTGCGACACCACCGAGCCTAAGAAGAGTTGCTCCAGCAGACCGTGGCGAACCGGCGCATATTCGTTGAGAGAAAGGCGCGCATGCGCGAGTTCGCCGAAGATCGCCATGAGGCCGGTTCCGGCAGACGGTTCGAGCACGGTATCGTCCGCCTTGAGGCCTGCGGCGTGGGCCGCGATAAGGCCAAGCGGCAGTGGGGTGGAAAACTGCTGGAGCTGCTGGCTTTCCTCGGAGCGGCGCGTATGGGTCGGAATGAGCGACGCGACCTTGGTCAGCATCGCCAGCGCCGCCTTGGGCACGTTCGTGCGAGCGGAAATCGCCGCGCCGAACTTGCGCAGAAACAGGACCTGCGCGACCTCGGTCGCTTCATAGGCGTCTTTCCATGCCCAGAAACCTTCGGCGTCGGAACCGCCGAAAGTGTCCGTGAGGATGGCGCGCAAATCGGCTGCGCCGATGGACTGCCCGCGTTCGAGAAACGGCAAAAGCTGATGGCCGGCGAGGAGAATTTTTCCTGCACGGCCGGCACGGTCGGCGGGAGCGAGCGACGTAGCGGCCGCGTTCGCGGCGCGGGAAGAGGTCACGTTCATGGGAAATCCTGTCGAGAGCCGGAAAGACCGGCCCGCCCGGACGCTCTCCAAACCCCGGCAGGCCGCCCCTTTCCCGCCCCTCTCTCCCTCCCGGGCGGACGGCGGCCAGCGCCCGGCTTTCAGCCGGGTGCGAGCTTCAGGTTGCCGAAGGCCGCAATGCCGGCGACCGACATCTCATGCAGAACGGCCTTGCCACCAGCGGCAATCCAGTCTGCGGCCTCCTCTGCGCTAAGCTGATGCACGTGAACAGAATGGCGCTCGGCAGTCGCGCGCTGTCGCTCGAAGGCTTCCTGATCCTCGAAGGCGTAGAGCGTGTCTCCCGGGCCGTCCCAATAGACGAGGGCAAAGCGGACAGGCCGTACGACCTCTGAGCGGAAGTTCAGAAAGACCGGCGCGGCGGCCGAGCGGGGGCGGTCGATTGCAGGCATGGTCATGATGCTCTCCTGAAAACGCGGCAAGGCCCGGCGCTCCGTTCGGAGCACCGGACCTGGTTGGAAACAGAAACGTGGAATCGACAGCGTTCGGCCCCGACGGGTCAGGGCGGGCCGGAGGCGACGCCGTCGGTAAGAACCTCGCCGGTGTGGCTTCGAGGAGCTTCAGGGCGGCCGTCGACAGCGACGTACTCGATCGTGAGGTGAGGGAACCCCTTGCCGTCCGGCGCCACATGGTCGTTCGGGCCTTCAACTCCGATGACGATCCCAGGGACCCGGGACGGGACGAGGCTCTCTCCCTCGCTCGCTTTGGTGGGCCCTCCCCCAATGCGGCCCTCCTCTCACCCCTCCGGGCGGCGCGTCCGACCGCAATGGATCGCGGCACCGCCAGGCCGAATGGCTCTTGCGTAGCCCCCGGAAGCAGGTTAATCGACGTGTTGTAATGTTATTACATACCAAATCGCCGGACACGATCCGAACCGGATAACCGAAAGGCTCCAAAGAATGCAGAAGACCATCAAAAAACTCGGCTACGCACTCAGTGTTTCCTCAGCGCTTCTTTTCGCGGGACAGGCTCTTTCCGAGGGGACGTCGGGCGCCCAAACATCATCCGGGCACGATCACGCCCAGAGCCATTCCCATGATGCGAAAGGATCCGTGTACGAAGGGTATTTCGAGGACGATCAGGTAAAGCCGCGCGCGCTTTCGGACTGGGAAGGCGATTGGCAGTCCGTCTATCCCTATCTGGTCGATGGCACGCTGGACCCGGTCTTGGCGGACAAGGCAAAGCACGGCGACAAGAGCGCCGGCGAATATCGCGCCTATTACGACGCTGGATATAAAACCGGCATCGATCGGATCGCCATCGAGGGCAGCAACGTCACGTTCTTCCGCGGAAAAGAGTCTATCAGCGGAAACTATGAAACGGACGGCCATGAAATCCTCACCTACAAGAAGGGCAATCGGGGTGTCCGCTACGTCTTCAAGAAGACCGGTGGTGATGGTACCGCTCCGCAGTTCATCCAGTTCAGTGACCACATCATCACGCCCGAGAAGGCGGGCCATTACCACCTCTATTGGGGCAATGACCGTGCCGCCCTGCTGAAGGAAGTCACCAACTGGCCGACCTACTATCCGTCACACCTGAACGGCAAACAGATCGTCGACGAAATGCTAGCTCATTGAACCTACCCGAAACGTCGGCTGACGGGCTGGAGTGCCCAGATGCCTGAGTTCCCCGGCGCGGGCGAGGAACCGATCCTGATCGGCCTCGCCACGCCGAACGCGGACCGGGGAAGTCGTCATCGACGACGCCGTTCACCCCGCCCATTGGTTCCAACCAAGCTGCGTTCCCCCGGCGCGCGCCGACGGCAGTCTCCGCGACCGTCGCGACCAGAGCCCGAAGGGCGCACGGGTTTTTACTGTCTGTTTTTTGATAGTAAGATGGACGCTACCCGTGTACGTTCGGCCGGAGCAAGAGGAGAACCAAGGTGCGTAACTTCACGATCGGCGATCAGACAGTGGGAGAATCCTCGCCGGAGTTTCGGGCGCTGCTTCCGCACGCCTACGAGCAAAGGCTTCGCCCGATGTGCATGTGCAAGGAGCCCCCGGTTGCGATGTATATCGCGCGCCTGGAGGATCAGTATCTCATCAAACGCATGCCGCTTTCGGGGCGCGACCACGATCCTGCGTGCCCCTCCTATGAGCCTCCCTACGAGCTATCCGGCCTCGGCCCCCTGATCGGCAATGCGATCCGGATCGATGCCGGCGGCAAGGCAGACCTGAAGCTCGATTTTTCCCTGACAAAACGCGGGCCACGATCGGCGCCCGGCGCACCGGCTGAAGCAGCGGAGCCGGGCATACGCAGCGAGCCCAAGAAACTGTCGCTCAGGGCGATGCTGCATTATCTCTGGGAGGCCGGCGAACTGACGGAATGGCGCTCGACGTGGACGGGCCGGCGCGGCTGGGGCCGGGTGCGCACGAGCCTCATCAATGCCGCCTCGCAGATGACCGCAAGGGGCGGTCCGTTGAGCGACATGCTCTTCGTTCCTGAGGTGTTTCATCCGGACGACAAGGACGGGATCGCTGCCCGGCGCGCCGCCGCACTCAAGAGCATACAGGCGACAGGTTCGGGACTGCGAAAACTCATGATGATCGTGGCCGAGGTGAAGGAGTTTTCCGCAGCCCGCGAGGGGCACAAGATAGTCGTACGGCACCTGCCCTTCCCGCTGATGATCGAGAATGGCGCATGGAGGCGACTCGCAGCGCGCTATGAGACCGAACTGGAACTGTGGCACTCGAGCGAGGCATTGCATCTGATCGTCATCGCCACCTTCGGCGTCTCGACCGCCGGCATCGCGTCGGTCGAGGAGGTCGCCCTGATGGTGGTCAACGAGCATTGGCTGCCGTTCGAGGACATCCACGAGCTACGGCTCTTGGAAAAGCTCAGCCACCTCAAGCGAAAGAGCGTCAAGGGCCTGCGTTTCAACCTACCTCGCGACGCGCCGATCGTATCGGCGACATTGCCGGAACAGAAGCCCGCCCCTGTCGCGATGTTCATCATCCCGGCAAGCGCCGGAGATGAATACGAGCAGGCACTCACCAATATGATCGACGCGAGACCGGAGATTGTGCCTTGGGTCTGGAGGGTGGCCGAGGGCGAGATGCCGCGACTTCCTTGATACGGGAACACGGAGCTGCGGGGCGTTGACAGGGCGAGACGAATAAGAACACCTGCGGCATTGACACCTATCCGTCTTTTTCAATCGGACCATCGTGAAGCCTGAAAAGAAACCGTTCGTCGTCGAGATCAAAAATCGGCGTCGCCTGTCCCGAAAAGAACATTCGATCTGGGGAAAAATCGACCTGAAAGCCGCTGGCGATCAGGTCGACGCCGAGCAGACAGCCGGTGAGAGTGATTTGGCAATGTCCATGCGGCCGTCCGAGGCTGCGACGGATCAGAACGCCACCGACATCAGCGCCTGATCGCATCGTAGACCAGCTTCGGTACCACCCATCCGTTCACGTAGAAATATCGCTTCGCCCGGAGACGCGCGATATAGGCGTCTTGCTCCTTGTGGGAGGCAAGACGGTTGAAGTGTGTCCGGGAATAATCGATCATTCCATTCCCTTCAGTCAGTTCCAACGGACCTTCCGCGGCCAAGGCTTGGATGTGGGATTGGAGCGTTCTGACAACGCCGTCGTAGCGGTACTTCTTAGCCAGGGCGGCCTTCAGCCGGCCCGACTGCATCGGAGAGAGTCCATCGGTGGTGAACATCAGGTATCTCCTCGATTCTCGGCGCGCGAACGATTCCGGGGAACTGACCTCGGCCAACGTCTCGGCGCATCTGGGTGGTTGCAAGCGATTAGCTCGGGCCGGCAGCTTCGCCTGGCCGGAAAATCACAGGCGCCGGAAAGTGTTGCGCGTAATGACATCCTGCCGTCGGCGCTTCACCGTCGCGATCACGTCTTGAAGGAAATCGTCCGGCTCCCCGTTGCGGTAAGGCCCGCTCTCCGACCAGACCAGCGTGTCCACCATTGCCGGGATGAAGTGGAAGTCGAACGTGAGGCCATCTCGCTCCAGGACGCCGGAAAGGTCGGCATACGCGTCGAGCGCAAGGGGCACGATCTCTGCGGCGCGGGATCTCATGGCCTGCCATCCGACCGCGTCCCAGACCTTGGACATCTGGACGATCCTGTCCGAGACGGGCCGGCGACCCTCGTGCAGCCCCCGGAAATACAGCATGGCTTCCCATATACAGAGAGCAGCCCGACCTCTCTTGCGGTGAACAGACGATCTGCATCGTCGCCGGCAGGAGCACGCAGACCGTCACTCGGCGCGAGCGACGATAGGGAAAGCTCGAGGGCCCGATCCTGCTGCCGGAAACGGGCCAACAAATCCTCGCTGCTGGTATGATGGATAGCCTTGGCGGTGATCAGCGAAACGCTGGCGCCGAAGGTTTCCGGGCGTTGCGAGGGGTGGTTCGTCCACTGGATCACCACCACTTCGCGCAGCCTCACTGACCGCGCCACGATGGCCTGCACCACGAACTGCCACGGGAATTCGCTCAAGTCGATGTCGACTGACGCTTCCGTATCGACGTTGCCGGACAGGGCTGGCAGAAGGGCTATGATGCGGCTGGCAATGAAGATGTTGAGCGCACTGTCGACGTGTGGCGCCGATGCGCGAAAGGCTTCGATTAGTTCGTGTCGCGTCACGCGGATCGGATTTGTCGCTCCGAAATCGGTGAACAGGACAAGGCCCGCTTCTGTTTCGCTGCATTCGAGCATATTGGTCAGAACCAGCATTTCGAGCGGTGTGATGTCGGCCAATGGGATGGGCGGGTGGCAGATGATCCTGGCTTCGATATTGGTCATGGCATTGCCTTTCGGTGAAATGCGAAAAGCCCGGCGCAATGGCCGGGCGATGAAAGGGATGGATGAGAGGCGCGAGCGAAGAATCCGCAGTCAGGCTGCGCTTTCCAGTAGCTTCCTCGCCTTGCCCTCCAGTTCGAGCCGCGTGTCCTGATGGGCTTTTCCGCGGGCAAGTGCCGTGATGCCCTGGACAAAATCGAAGATGCTCTCCGGTGGCCTCCCTTCTTCGGAAAGCACCGTCTCGATGATCTTGCCGGTTTCGGCCTTGGAGAAGCCGCGCTTGCGGAGGAAATCCGAGCGATCCTCGTCATTTCGCGCAACGACCCGTTCACGTGCGGCGCGAATGCCGGCGATGAAGGGCGCGGGCGAGGAATTGGCGAAGTTCGTCAACGCCGGGGCGGCTTCATGGGCAAAACGTTGCGCCGCGAACTTCGAGTGCCGGATGGTAATTTCCTCGAAATTTTCGGTGCCCCACAAATTGCGATTGGCACAAACCGCCCGCAGATAGAACGATGCTATGCCGAGTGTCTTGGACCCGACTTCGGAGTTCCAGGCATAGAACCCGCGGAAGTAGAGATCCGGCTCACCGTTCGGCAGGCGACCAGCCTCGATCGGATGCATGTCGTCGACGAGGAACAGAAACACATCGCGGTCGCTGGCATAGAGCGTGGTCGTATCTTTGGTGATATCGACGAACGGATTGTGGGTCATGGTTGACCAATCGAGCACGCCCGGTACCTTCCAGATCGTGTCGCCGGTTCCGTTGCCGGCGATGCTCATCACGGCGGCGACCAGATCTTTATCCCAGATGCGGCCGTATTCGGGGCCAGTCATCGCCCGCAGCTCGACGCGGCCGTCATCCATCTCCAGTGTTTTGACCAGTTCGGAGTTGTGGTTGAGGAGCCCGTGCTGAAGATTGATCGCGGCCAGCGGCGCAGGCAGTTGCCGCATATAGCTCGCAGGCGCTCCGACCAGGCTGCAAAGCTGACCGTAGCTCCAATGCGTCGGTGCAATCGGCTCACGCCCGCCGGGAACAATCAAGGCAAGACGCTCGGCATTGTCACGGGTGGCTTCCACGCGGACCTCCACGCTTTCAACCGTTCGAACACGGGCGCGATCGGTTCTGGCGCTGACCGCGCGATGAAGATCGGAGAGCGACAGATAGCGCTCATCGTCGGGACGCGAGAACCATTCGGATGAGACGCGGCCGATGCGTTCGCCGCGGGAAATATCGACCTTGAAGCCGGACGAGACCGGCCGCGGGCTGGAAATCATGGTGTTCATGCTCAAATCTCCTGAAACGAAGAAGCCCGGCTGATCGCTTTCGCGACAACCGGGCTGGTGGGGTGGATGAAGATGGCTCGCCGCCGAAGCGCCTGTCCGACGCGGCAAGCAGGCGGGACGCTCGGGTGCGCCACCCGAGAGCGGCGCGTATTGGATCTCAATCGATCGCCTGGAATATCTCGGCAGCTTCCGGATGGTCGGCCGAATAGGCGTAGAGACGGCCGTAGCCTTCAGAGAGATGTTCGGACTGATACTTGAAGGAGAGATGGGAGAAGGCGAACAGCGTGGCGATGATGCCGGCGGCCTCGGCGGACACCTCCCCCTGAAATCCGGTAATGTCGCCGATGATCCGAAACCGCGATCTGGATGTCGGAGCGAGAAACAGCGGCTTGCCCTCGTATTCGTAGAAATCCCAGAAGCCGCCGCCATAATCGAGCGGGCTCAGCCGCTCCATCAAGCTATAGACTGCGTTCTCGGCGACGATCATGAGTGAACGACCGAACAGGGTCGGCAGGAATTCCTGACGACGCGCTTCGGGGACGATGGTGGCGCTTTGGGGCGCAATCACGGGTGTCGACATCGATTTACTCTCCAGAGAGGCGACAGGGTTCAGGCCGGACAACCCCCTCTCCATCGCCCGGCCTCAACCCTCCCTGGCCCCTCTCTTCCCTCTCCTGCCGATCCCAGCCGCCCCTTCCCGGCGAGACTGCTCTGTCTCCAACGTTCAGAAATCAGAAAGGCCCGACACAGTGGCCGGGCCTCCAATTGAGCAATGGGTTTGGGAACGATTATTCCGCTGCTTCGAGGCGCTCGCCGTCATGCTCCGCACGATCGACGGATGCCTCTTCGGCATCGGCGCCTTCCGTCAGGAAGGCCGGCAGTTCGACGTGAGCACTTTCCACGGCATTGTCATCGATAATCCCGTCCGCATCCGCCACGGGGGCAGCAGCGGCCTCGGCCGGGATCTCGTCGACCGGGAGCCGCAGCACTTCAGGGAGCCATCCGCTTCCTTCCAGCAGCCGGGCGGCCTCACGCGCCATGTCGGGCTTCTTGAGGTGATCGATGAGTTGCGCCGACTGTTCGCCCTTCGCCTCGCGAACGGCTTGCAGGATATGTGCCTTCGTGACGAGCCCGAGATAGTTGTCTACCGTCGGCGTCCAGCCTGCCTCGACCATGCTGAAGCCGATCGAGTGGGCAAGCTGCTTCGCATGGGCGACTTCCCTCGAGCGCCGGTTCCAGGCTTGGATCGTGGCGTTCAGCGACAGGGAGACGCAATGGGCAAAGAGCGCCATGCGGCTGGCCTCGTCGAGAGCGATCAGATAGTCCCAGACTTCGTCGGCATTGCCGGGAAGATCATGGCCCCAGGACTCCTGCCGCTGTTCGATCTCCTTCGCCCAGACCGTATCGCCGAGCCCCTGCGTCTGGCTGAACGCGGTCTGCTGCGCGGTGATCTCCAGGCACGAGTCCGACCCGTATCTGTAGAAGGTTTTCAGGACGAACACATGCAGGGCCGCGACAAAGGCCATCACCGGATCATTGGCAAGCGCGTTGCGAAGCGCGACAGTACGGGCGGCCGTCAGATCCTCGATGATGCGGTCGGAGAGCGGACGAATCTTCCCGTCATCTTCCTCCGGTTCCTCGATACCCACAGGCTTGCCGTTAATCGAGACCCCGCCTGTTGCAGGAGCAGCAACGACATCGTCACCGCTTTTGCCGTTGTCGTCGCGATCATCGACATCACTGCCGGCCGTCTCGACGACAGGTTCATCTTCGGGCCGGACGAACCCCCGTTCGATCTTCAACTCACCATTGACGGCAAGCGAGATGAAGGCGCCACCGCGGGCGACTTCTTCGGGATCGAAGACATAAGGCCGATCGTTCAGGGCATCCAACGCGTTGCCGAGTTCCTCAAGCCGGGCTTCGGTTTCCTCGGAATAGTCTTCCGCCGCGGCATATTCGGCATCGCGCCTGTCATATTCCGCCTTTAGAGCGTCATGGCGTGCAAGCTCCTCCTCGGTGTACTCCACCCGTTCACCGTAGAAGCGGCGGAGGCCGGAGGTGTGGCCATAATGAAAGTCAAAGGCGGCATTGACCCATTTCCAGCCCTCTTCGGTCTTCAGCGCTTCGGCGTCGGCGGCCAGTTTCTCGAGCACGAGCTGTTCGAGCAGCGCTGGGTCCTGCAGCCACCCGCCATTATCCTGCTCGAACAGGTCGCGCATAACGACACCGCCGGCAGCCTCATAGGCGTCGATGCCGACATAGACGGCGCGTCGATCGGATGCCCGAACCGCGGTTTCGGTCAGCATCCGGCGGATATAGTAGGCGTCCTGATTATGGGACCGCGAGATCGTGTCCCAAACCTGCTCCTGCCGGAGGTGGTCATTGGTGATCGAAAATGCCATGACCTGGCCGAGCTTCATCTCGTCATTGGCATAGAGCTCGAGCAGGCGGGGCGAGACGGCGGCCAGCCGCAGGCGCTGCTTCACCGTCGCTACCGAAATGTGGAAGCGGGCGGCAATCTCTTCCTCGTCGAGCCCCTGCTCGCGCAGCGCCATCATACCGCGAAACTCGTCCAGCGGATGTAGATCGAGGCGCTTGACGTTCTCGGCAAGTGAATCCTCGACTTCGAGAGTTTCGCCTTTGCTGACGATGCAGGGAATTCCGGCGGTTTTGGACAGCTTCTTCTGGTTGACCAGCAATTCCAGCGCGCGGTAGCGACGGCCGCCCGCCGGAATACGATAGATGCCGGTCTCTTTGCCGTCTGCATCGACTTCGGCGCGAACATTGAGGCTGGTCAGAAGTCCGCGATGGGCAATGTCTTCGGCGAGCTCCTCGATCGATACGCCCGCCTTGGTCTTGCGCACGTTCTGCTGGCTGAGAACGAGCTTGTTGAAGGGTATGTCGCGCCCGGCGTTGAGGGTGATTTTCTGGTTGGCCTGTGCCATATCGTTTCTCCGTAGCGGGCTGGCCGGAGCCTCTCTCCGACAACCGCAACCCACCGCGAACGCCCCTTCCCCCTCTCCCTCCTTGCCGGTCCGCAACCTTCACCGTTCCCGAATGGCACCCGCCTCATTGCAAACCGCAGATGACTATCTTCCGCCCCGCCACCGCCATTCCCTATCCTACTCGCGGCCATCGGTCCCAGGGAGTCCGTAGAAGAAGTCAGGGGTATTCGCGCGGGCGGACGAAGAGATTCCAGGACAGGTTCAACGGGATGTCATAGATTCGGGTCGGAGCAGTACGCGCTGCTTTGGGGCGTCGAAACCCTGCTAGCGGTTGGTGCCACCCGAAAGGCGGAATTCTCGACACCCGGGGGCGGCGTGATTACGGCCGTTCAGCGAAAAATCACCGCGGGCGACACCCTCGGCCGCTGCAACCACTTCGCCGTCCCGACCGCGTTTCAACACGTCGACGCCCGTCCGGCCATCCAATCAAGCTTTGCGATGGAGACCTTGAGTTCGCACCCGCGAAAACGCATAGCTGCACTGCACAATAAGTGATAGCCGATCGCACAATCTATGGGCATAGTGCCTATAGCTGATGCAGATTGATGGCTTCTCCTCCCAGTGCCATCGCGTCGGCTGTTCCCCTCTGAAGGTTTAGGTACCTTCACACTTCAACGGGCCTCGGTTTTTCCGGCGGCCCGATTTTTTTATGCACTTTGGCTCAAAGCGTGTCCTGAACCGTCAGAGGTCAGTTCAATCCCAATCGTTGAGCGTCCCAGGAAAGAACCGGAGGAAAGGCGGCGGCCTATTTATGGGAGAACGAGGTGACAGGATAAATTGACTCTGCCGTCTTCGAGCGATGGAGCGGACCGCCTCTTTCACAAAAAACAGACCGCACTGCTGCGTCATTCGTTTACCCGAGCTCATTGTCAAAACGACCCGACGGCCTCCATTATCCGCCGAATTCGCTATAAGGCATGCACTCGACCAAATCAGGGGAGAATTCATGGAAACCGTGGAAATCACTGGCCGCAGCGACTTTGCTCTGTGGGCGATCCAGCGCGCGCAGGAAATCGTGACGGCCCAAGGTGCTGCCTTTGCAATGGCGGCGCGTGACATGAACGAAGAGGCCCTAGTGGAAACCGCGGCCGCGCTTGGCAAGGCCATCAGTGACGCCATGCTCGAAGTTTTCGATGGCTTGATAGGTGAGTGAAGGGCGTGAGGGGGAAAGCGATGCGTCCGTCGCACTGCCGAAGTTTCGATACAAGCTTTGGTGAGTAACGGCTGACAGAGTACAGTATTCACGCTCGAGGTGAGCGACGCTTGGTTTCGAGCTCGTATCCGCCGACGTCCTCGCTCAGCGACGCCAACCGATCGAGTGCCGACGCCCGCTTAGCATCTCGAGCGGCCTTGAATGCCGCAACATCCGTAGCCCGCAAGCGCCGGTGACTGCCCACCTTTTCCGCAGCAAGCTCGCCGGTATCGACCAATCGGACGAGATATTGCCTGGAAACGTTGAGAATGTCCGCTGCGGCCTGCGTCGACAGCATCTCTTCGTCAGGTAGCACCGTCACCGCTCGTCCCTCGGCGAGGAGTTCGGCGGCCCGATACATGACCTCGGCTAAGGCATTAGGAAGTTCCTGGCGCTCGCCATCCACATCAATAACCTGAACGATGCCTTGGCGCTTCTTCGAGTTGGCCAGCAATAGCGATGCGACGCGCGCAGCAGCCGACCTCTCGGGTGCCGGAATGGCATTCGAGGTTTTGGTGGAATTTTTATCCGGCGATGTGCGATGTGATACGGCCATGCCGACAATATGACGCATAAACGCTAAGCGGTCGAAGCTACGGTCATCGTGACGTCGAACATCCGCGATTTCGGCAACCTTCCCGATGGCATTGTTGCCCTGACTCCTGATGAATTCCTTTCGCAAATCTTCGCGAAAAATCCAACGGAGGTACTCGAGGCGATCACAGTTCAAGCGGCTGCGTACCGGCGACCAGCGCTGACCATACGGGAACTGATCGAAAGACTTGCGCTCACGTCACCTGGTTTCGCCGAGCAGGCGCTCGAAGCTCTTGATGACCGCTGATCTTAGTTTGTGACGACCAGGAGCCGGCGCGCCGGCGCTCTACTGGAAATTCCGGCTCTTGATCTTCAGTGTATCGATATGAAGATCCGGTGTGAACATATCCCTCGCCCGAACTCCCGGGACCGGTCGCTCGCGGGAATCGGGGCTCCCGGGAGAACCATGGGCGAATTCGTCGCCGCGGCCGGTCGGCGGCCGGAATGTGCCGTCGCGCTCGGCAAGGCTCGACAGATCAGTCGAGAGATCGAAGAGCTGCTGGGCGACCAGGTGCACCACGTCCCCTTCCCGCTGGATCCTGCCGTTGATTGCCATCATGCTGGCGCCGAGGACTGTCCGGCGCGACCGCTCGAAGAGCTTCGGCCAGACGACGACGTTTGCCACACCGGTCTCGTCCTCGATGGTGATGAACATCACGCCCTTTGCCGACCCTGGTCGCTGTCGCACCAGCACCAGCCCGGCCGCCATCAGCCATTGCCCGTCGCGCGCCGTCATCGCTTCGGCGCAGGTGACGATCCGACGCTTGGCAAGGTCGCTCCGCAGGAAACTCAAGGGATGATGCCGGAGCGTCAGCCCGATATGGCTGTAGTCCTCGACGACGTTGTGGCCTTCGGTCATCTGCCTGAGCTTGACTTCCGGCTCCTGCTGCTCGGCAATTGCCCGAGCCTCCCGTTCGGCCGCCGCCGTGAACAGCGGAAGCGGTTCGTCGCGCAGCGCCTTGATTGCCCAGAGCGCATCACGTCGCTCGAGTCGCAATGACGGCCGGAAGCCATCGGCTTCGGCGAGCTCGACGAGCGAGGCGACCGGCACGCCGCATCGCCGCCACATGTCGTCGACCGATGCGAAGGGCTCGTCAGCACGCGCGACGACGATGCGCGCCGCGTCGGCAATCGCCAGACCGCGCACCAGACGCATGCCGAGCCGGACTGCATGCCCATCACTGCCTGCAATCGGCTCGAGCGTGCAATCCCATCGCGACCGATTGATGCAGACGGGACGGACCTCAACGCCGTGCTTCCTCGCGTCGGCGACGATCTGCGCGGGAGCGTAAAAGCCCATCGGCTGCGAGTTCAGAAGCGCCGCACAGAAGACATCCGGAAAATGGCATTTCACGTAGTTGGAGGCGTAAGCGATCATCGCGAAGGACGCGGCATGGCTCTCGGGGAAGCCGTAGGAGCCGAAGCCTTCTAGCTGCGAAAATGTCTTCTCGGCGAACTCCGGCGAGTAGCCGTTCTTGATCATTCCCGAGACGAGCTTGTCCTTGAAGCGTGAAACGCCGCCCGTGAACTTGAAGGTCGCCATGGATTTCCGGAGTTGGTCGGCTTCGCCGCCCGTGAACCCCGCACAGACCATCGCCACCTTCATTGCCGACTCCTGAAACAGTGGCACGCCCAGCGTCTTATGGAGGACCGCCTCCAATTCGGGTGTCGGGTACTCGACCTTCTCCTTGCCCTCGCGCCGGCGCAGATACGGATGGACCATGTCGCCCTGGATCGGGCCGGGGCGGACGATCGCCACCTGGATGACGAGATCGTAGAAGGTTCTGGGTTTCATGCGGGGCAGCATGGACATCTGGGCGCGGGATTCGATCTGGAAGGTGCCGAGCGTGTCAGCCTTGCGGATCATCGCGTAGGTCGCCGGGTCCTCCTGGGGGATGGTCGCAAGGTCGAGATCCTCATGCTTGTGCTCGTAGATCAGGGCGAAAGCCTTGGCCATGCAGGTCAGCATACCGAGCGCCAGCACGTCGACCTTCATCATTTTGAGCGCTTCGACGTCATCCTTGTCCCATTCGATCACCTGCCGGTCGACCATGGTCGCCGGCTCGATCGGCACGAGATGATCCAACCGGTCGTGGGTCAGGACGAAACCGCCGGGATGCTGGCCAAGATGGCGTGGCGCGCCCATCAGCTGCTGGGCAAGTCGTAGAGTCAAGGCGAGCCGCCGGTCCTCCGGATTGAGGCCGAGGTCGCGGACCTGGCGCTCGCCGACCGTTTCCGACCAGGACCAGATGCCGGACGACAGCGCCTTGATCAGATCCTCCGGCAAACCCAGCGCCTTGCCGACATCGCGGATGGCGCCCTTGGCACGATAGCGCGTGACGGTCGAGCAGAGCGCCGCCTTGTCGTGGCCGTAGGTCTTGTAGATCCACTGGATCACCTCCTCGCGCCTCTCGTGCTCGAAATCGACATCGATATCGGGCGGCTCGTCGCGTTCCTGGGAGACAAAGCGCTCGAACAGGAGATCGTTGGTGTCGGGGTCGATCGAGGTGACGCCGAGCACATAGCAGACGGCGGAATTGGCGGCCGATCCCCTGCCCTGGCATAAAATGCCCTGCGATCGGGCATAGCGGATGATCGAGAAGACGGTCAGGAAGTAGGGCGCATATTTCATCGTCTCGATCAGAGCGAGCTCGTGGCGTATCGTCTTCTCGACATTCGCAGGAAGCCCTTCGGGATAACGTGTCTTGACGCCCTCCCAGGTGTAGTGCTCAAGCGACTGCTGCGCCGTCATCCCCGGGATCAGCGCCTCCTCGGGGTACTGATAGACCAGCTCTTCGAGCGAAAACCTGCAGCGCTCGACGATCTCCATCGTCCGCGCCAGCGCTTCCGGGTAACCAGGAAAAAGTCGAGCCATTTCCTCCGGCGGCTTCAGATAACGGTCGGCATGCCGCTCGCGCTCAAAGCCGACGTCGTCGACGGTGGTTCTGGTGCGGATGCAGGTGACGACATCCTGCAGCTGCCGGCGGCCGGGTTCATGAAACAGCACATCATTGGTCACGACCGTCTTTACCCGGTGCTTAACGGCAAGGTTCGACAGCTGGTGCAGTCGCAGCTGATCGTTGGGGCGGCGGCGCAGGCAGAGCGAGACATAGGCGCGATCGCCAAAGACCTCGGCCATCTTCCTGAGCTGCACGGCGCAGACGTCGTCCGGCATGTCCGGCACCAGGATGCCGATCAGACCTTCGGCATAGAGCGCCACGTCGTCCAGATGCAGCACGCACTTTGCCTTCCCGCCCCGGCCCTTGCCCAAGGTCAACAGCCTTGTCAGCCGCGAATAAGCGGCACGATCGGTCGGATAGACGAGAATCGACATGCCGTCGGCCAAATCAAGCCGACAGCCGACAATCAGCCTGAGTCCCGTCGCGCGCGAGGCTTCCAGCGCCCGCACGATGCCTGCCAGGCTGTTGCGGTCGACAATGCCGAGCGCTTCAATGCCCATCAGTTTTGCGGTCGCAAACAGCTCCTCCGCCGAGCTCGCGCCGCGGAGGAACGAGAAATGCGTGGTGACTTGCAGTTCGGCATAGCGCATCAGGCAAACATCCCGTGCAGGAACCACTTATGCGATCCTGTTTCCGCGTCGACGCCGTCGCCGGCTCGGAAAATCCAGAAGCGTTCACCGACATCATCCTCAACGACGAAGTAGTCGCGGACCGCAACCCATTCGGAGCTGCGTTTCCACCACTCGCCAAAGATCCGTTCCGGTCCGTCGGCGCGCTTCACTCGCCGCCGCTTGCCACGCCAGGTGAACGAGACGGGCGGATGGTCCGGCAGAAGCGCGATCACTTCGATCGGTTCGGGACGCGCCAGAAGGCGCGGCGGCCTCGGCCAGTTGAGCGGCCAGGTGGCGCCGTCTTCCGCCGCCGTCGGCGCGATCCGCTGAACGCTGCGCTCGGGGACGTCGCTTGCGACCGGCGCCACGCGGAAACTCCGCTGTCCGCCGCGATTGCCGAGTACATCGATCAGCGGCGTCACGTCGGTTACCTGTTCTTCAATGAGCGACGACGCCGACTGTGCCTCGATCAGCGGCTCGGCAATGATTGCGGCCAGGCTGAGCTTCTCGATGCCGAAGCCGGGCTCGATCCTTTCGATGCGATCGCGGAAGAGCTTTGTCAGCCAGGCGATGTCGCGGACCGGCTTCGCCGTCCCGGCCCGAAGCGCCTGGATGGTGTTGTCGACCCGATGGACAATGAGATCGGCACGCCGCACGCCAAGCCCGCGCTTCACGAGTTCCAGACAGAGCTGCCGCACCAGGCGGCTCACATATTTCTCGATTGTCTCGGGTGCGCCGATCGGCTCGGCAAAGGATTTTTGAACCTCGACGAGGTCGACTGGCCGGATCGGATCGATCGGCTCGGCGACGCGGCCGAACATCTGGTCGAGACGGCGTCCGACCTCCGGACCGAAGCGCAGCGTCAGCGGCGCTCGTGGGATGGCGGCGAGATCGCCGACGGTCGCGAAGCCGAGGGTTCGGAGACTTGCGACGGTTTCCGCCGGCAGCCGCAGCGAGGAGAGCGGCAGCCGATTCACGGCCCTGGCTGTCTCGCCGCGGGGGACGATCACCGTCTCACGACTGGTGGTGCGGGCGATCGCATGCGCCGCACCCCAGGTCTCGGCGATCGCCGCTCGCGCTGCGAGACCCCGGCCGCGCAAGCGATTGACGAGACCCGACAGCATCAGTTCCTCGCCACCCTGGAGATGATCGGCGCCTTCGGTATCCATGATGATACCGTCAGGAGGATCCATGGCAACGACGGGCGAATATTGCGACAAGGCCCAGAGCGTCAGCCGTTCCAGGACTGCGAGGTCGGCCGCCGGATCGGCATCGATCATCACCAGGCCCTGGACCAGTGCCTGCGCCTTGGCGGCCGGCATGCCGATGCGAAGACCGAGTTCAAGAGCTGCCCGATCGGCCGCGGCGATCCATCGCTTCGATCCGCTCCTGGCGATCACCACCAGCGGCGTGTCAGGAGACAGCGAAGGATCGGTCCGTCTGATCCGGTCGGTCGGCAGTGTCGGAAGAAAGACGGATACGACCCTGGCCATCACACGCTCCGATGATGAATTCTCCTCCCTCTCCTGCTCTGACCCGCATCAGCTCCGCCAGCCAGCGCGCCCGACCGACGCCCTGCACAGGCAGAGGCTCGGACGGCAGCACCGAAATCCGCCAGCGGCTTGCCGCGGCCGTCGGCATGCCGAAGTCGGAAGCTTCGGTCTGGCGCCGCCACCGGCGGATCACCAGGCCCAAGGTTCCCGACTTTTCCGCCGCCAGCTGCAGCCGGCGCGATGCCGTCATCGGCAGGCGCACCAGCTCGGCGACGACGGCGCCGAGGCCGCCATAGCGCAAAGCCTCCTCGAAACTTGCGAGCACCGTCTCTTCCTTGTCGCACTCGACGAAAATGACGCGGTCGGGATGAAGCCCGACCTGGGCGAGCGCCGGAAAGAAAAGATCGAAGCGCGTCAGGCACCAGACCACCTTGCCGGTGGTGCGGGCAGCGATGCCGCCGATGAAGAGTGCCGCGGCCGCGCCGTCGACCGCGCCGTTTCCGCCGCCTGCCACTTCGTGCAGCGCGCCAAAGGCGAGCCCACCTCCCGGCAGCTGCGCATCAAGCTCCGGCACCCCAAACGGCAGAACACTACGTTTGCGTGAGCCTGCCCCTTCCAGGCTGGCGATTTTCTCGCGCAACTCGTCGAGAACGGCATTTGAAGTGGCGACGACTGCGGTCATGATCTCCTTTACGGCAACCCGTTTTCGGCTTGAGATGGTGAATTATGTTCTGTATTTGTTCTCAAAGCAAAAATGAGTCAATGCGCATGTGGCGCGCGGAAGTTGAGCGAGAGTGCCCATCGAAGAAATCGGTGAACGGATTCAATTCGATGGCAGGAATGGGAATTTTTTCGCATGCGCCGACGGCAGGCTGTGAACGATCTGGGTCCGAGACTGAGGGATCACCGGGCGCCGGCAATTGATTCACCTGTCGCCCATGTCATCGCCACTGCGCGCTTGAGCGCAAGCTGTTGGGAAAGCATTTGGTGCCGGTGTAAGCTTCGCGGCGATCCGCCGCCGCATGGCGAGGGGCTGCGAGCACATGCAAACGCCGGAGGGTGACAAATGCGGCGCGCACTTCCCATGTCTAGGCGATACAGATGGTCGTGACGAAAGCTAGGCCATGACAAACGACGAAGGGAGCGAGCGGCCGCGCAAGATCGTGCATGTGGATATGGATGCCTTCTACGCGTCGGTCGAACAGCGCGACAATCCCGAGCTACGCGGTCTGCCGGTTGCTGTCGGCTATCCTGCCGCCCGTGGGGTGGTGGCGGCCGCCAGCTACGAGGCACGGAGGTTCGGTGTTCATTCGGCGATGCCTTCGGTGACCGCGAAGCGCAAATGCCCCGACCTCGTCTTCGTCAGGCCGCGGTTCGACGTCTACAAGGCCGTCTCGTTGCAGATTCGCGCGATCTTCGCCGAATACACGCCGATGATCGAGCCACTCTCGCTCGATGAGGCCTACCTCGACGTCACCGAAAACCTGAAGGGCATGGAGATCGCCACCGAGATTGCCGCGGAGATCCGGGCGAAGATCAAGCAGGTCACCGGCCTCAATGCGTCGGCCGGGATTTCCTACAACAAATTCCTCGCCAAGATGGCATCCGACCTCAACAAGCCCAATGGTCAGGCTGTCATTACGCCGAAGAACGGGCCGGCCTTCGTCGAGCAACTCCCCATCAAGAAGTTCCATGGCGTCGGTCCTGCAACCGCCGAAAAGATGCATCGGCTCGGGATCGAGACGGGTGCCGATCTCAAAGAGAAGTCGTTCGAGTTTTTGGTCGAACACTTCGGGAAGTCGGGACCATATTTCTATGGCATCGCCCGCGGCATCGACAATCGCGAGATCAAGCCGAACCGCGTGCGGAAATCCGTCGGCGCGGAAGACACGTTCTCTGAGGACATTCACGCCTTTGAGCCGGCACGCGAAGGCCTTCAGCCGCTGATGGAGAAGGTGTGGGGTTACTGCGAGGCCAATGAGATCGGCGCCAAGACCGTGACGCTCAAGGTCAAATATGCCGACTTCACCCAGATCACTCGCAGCAAGACGGTTGCGGCACCTCTGCAAACAATCAGCAATCTCGAGGAGGTGGTCGGGCTGCTTCTCGCCCCGATCTTCCCGCCGCGCAAGGGAATTCGCCTGCTCGGCGTCTCGCTATCCTCGCTGGAACGGCAGACCTCTGGAGTGGCGCCGCAGTTGCGGCTGGCGCTTTAGACCGCCAGTGTCGCCTGGACAGGATCGGTCGAATGGCGCTTGACCCGGAATGTCCCTGCCCGCAACGGCCGAAGGATTTCCTCCTCGGGCACAGGCCCGTCGAGCCAGGCCATGCGTTGATCGCGTGTCAGCACCGCCATCTGCCGGTCGTGGAACGGCGCGAGATCAGCATTCGCCTCGATCGTCAGAATGGCATAGGCCTCCGGCCAGTCTTCTATCGCCGGCCGCCAGATCCCCGCGAAGTAGAACCAGTCGCCATTGGCGAGCGAGAAGCTGAAGCTCCTATGGCGAAACTCCGAGGCCGGCACCAGGCAGCGGTGGCTCGGAAACGTCCTCCCTTCCGATCGAACGACGTTGACGGCGCGCGCATCGCCGTCGCGGGGGCGCAGCCCCCACGGCAGCTCCACCATCTCCACATCGCCGTCATGGCGCCTTATGATCACACGGCGCTCATCGAGCGGGGCGTCAGAATGGAAAATGGTCGCACTCGTCATAGATGGAACATATCAGGAACACACTTGAGAGGCAATTAGACCTGAGACGGAGGAAGCATGTGCAATGATTATCGGCTGATGGTGGATGTCGCCTCGATCGTCGAGGACTTCGCCGAGCTCAAGATCAAGATCCGCTTCGGTGAAGGCGCGCCAAACCTCGAAGCCCGCGAGGACATCAAGATCACCGATCTCGGCCCAATCGTCAGAACGATCGACGGCGCCCGCGATCAGGCCGAGCTCGTGCAGCGGCGCTGGAGTTGGCCGGGGCCGAACAAGCGTCCGGTATATAATTTCCGGTCGGAGGGCCGGGAATTCAATTCCAATCGCTGCCTGATCATTGCTGACGGATTTTACGAGTTCACAGAACCCACGGATCCGAAGAAGAAGCGCAAGGACAAATGGCTGTTCACCAAGAAGGGCGAGCCGATCTTCTGCATTGCCGGCATCTGGCGCGACACGCCCGAGGTCGGGCAAGCTTTCACAATGCTGACGATGGAACCGGGACCGGACATCGCGCCGTACCACGACCGGCAGATTGTCATTCTGGAGCGTGATGCTTGGGCCAACTGGCTCGATCCGACCATCTCAGCCCAATCGCTGATCAAGCCGCTTGCCGCAGGCACACTGGCAGTGGAACAGGTCGGCTGACCTCGCACAAACTAGCAGTCGCCGCGCGAAGGAGGTCTCCATCACCCGCGGGTAAACCTTGGGTAGGACGATGCATCTCCGCGTCCCCTGCATCAGCTGAACAGCTTCCGCTGCCTGCGGAGGGTTAGACCGCCTTGGTAAAGCACCTGCCGGCCGGTTCGTAAAAAATTGGCCGGCCGATGATCTGCCTGGAGGCCAGAAGCAAATTCCTCAACCTAAGCACGCAGTCATTCTTGCAAAACAAGCTGGAATCAATTGCATTGCAGCTCAGGGGGAGGAAGGGATGCCCTACTTTACAGATAACAATCTCATTCTGAATCTAATTGGCGGGCCTAATACTGGCTTCCGTCCCGGTCAACTGGGCGCACTGCACTCAGCGCTGGCGCATTTTTCCGTTTACGATGAGCCAGCGATCCTTTCCTTACCAACGGGCTACGGTAAGACAGCGCTTCTGATGGCTCTGCCCTTTTTGTTGCGAGCGCGGCGGGTGTTGGTTGTGGAGCCGTCTGACGCCTTGCGCCAGCAGACGACCAGCCACTTCAAGGAGCTGTCCGTCCTTCGTCGGCTTGGCGTCGTCGCGGCGGCGACACCCAACCCGGCGGTGCTCGGTCAAAAAGGCGCACCCCGCGACGCTGACGCGTGGACGAAGGCCGCGGGACAGGACGTCGTCATCTCGACACCTCAGAGCCTCTCGCCAGCTGTCGCGCCGGAAGCCCCATCTGACCTCTTTGACCTGATCATCTTCGATGAGGCGCATCACGCGCCCGCGGAAACGTGGGCAGCCTTCCTTGCGCATTATCCGGAAGCGCGATTTGTCTTCCTGACCGCTACCCCCTTCCGCCGAGATCGAAAGGTGATCCCGGGGAGGATGGCCTATTGGTATCCGGTGTCGAAAGCCGCTAAAGAATCCGCTTTCGGGCGCGTCACCTTCACTCCGGCGCCGGTGCGCAATGCCAATGACGATGACGAGATCGACCGGGCGGTTGCACGAACGGCAGTCGCCCGGCTGCGCGCTGATCAGGCGGCTGGCTTCGATCATCGTATTTTCGCCCGCGCGGCGACGATAGCGTCGGCGCGGAGGTTGGTAGGCCTCTACGAAGAGACTGGCGCCCGGGTTAGAGCGATCGACAGTCACGCATCGAAGCGCACCCAGGACAAAGCAGAGGCCGAGCTGCTCGCGGGCGAGATCGACGGCGTGGTCTGCGTCGACATGTTTGGCGAAGGCTATGACTTCCCGAAATTGAAGATCGCAGCGCTGCACGCCCCGCACCGGTCGCTTGTTCCCACTCTGCAATTCATCGGTCGCTTCGCGCGCACGAACGATGCCTCGACTGGCGATGCAACGCTCGTAGCGCCGCTCTCGCGACTGAAAGAAGCGTCGGTCAAGCTGTTCAAGGAAGGCGTCGACATCGCGGAGCTGATCGATGATGTCGCGCGCGCTCAGATCGCGGAGGTGGAAGCCGACCGGGAGATGTTGGATTTCCTCAAGATCAACAAGCAGGCCGACTCCGACTACGATTCCGTCACGCCTCTCCTGCTGGAACTCTATGCGCACGCGCAGATCTTCGAGTGCCAAGCCCAACCGGATTTCTCGCTTTTTGGAGATGTCATTGGTCGCAACCTGAGGGTGGCCAAGCAGTGGACATCGGATGACGGGCTAGTGACGCTGCTTCTGACCGTAGACACCTCGCCGCCGAATTGGGCAACCTCAGATGTTCTGGTGAACGTGCGCCATGACGCATTCCTGCTGGCCTACAATCAGGCATCGCGCCTGTGTTACATAGGCTCGACTCGCCGAACGGCACGTATCTACCTCGACCTGATTCAGACGGCGCTGCCCGACCAGCATCGACCGATCAGTTACGAGCGCACGCGGCGTGCCTTGAGTGGGCTGAACAGCCTCAGGTTCTACAATGTCGGCCTAAAGAACACGGCCGTGAACTCCCAAGCCGAGTCTTATCGCGTGATGACTGGACCGGCGGCCGAGCGCGCAATTACAACTGGCGATTCACGCGCCTATTCGCAGGGTCACTTCTTCGGAAGCGGGGTGGGCGACGACGACGTGCGTGAGACGATAGGCGCCAGTAGCAGCTCGCGTATCTGGTCTAACCAACGCCTCTCCGTCGCTGAATACATCGAGTGGATCACCGAACTGAACGGAAGGCTTGGCGGCGGCGGCGGGATAGCAGCGTCGCAACTCGACATCATTCAGCACGCGCGCACCTTGCGGCAGCTGCCGGAGCACATCATTGCCGCCGGCTGGCACAAGCAAGCTTATCGCCTAGCGCCGCGTGTCCGGTGGAGAGCGGGAGCCGCCGCACCTTGGACCTATAGGATCGTCACCGATCTCGAACTCGCCAATTTCCAGGTGAACGGAGGGCGTTCCACCATGACCTTCGATGTCGTCTCGGATACCTTCAGCGGAAGCATTTCCTTCAACCTTGGTGGGGGAGCCTTGTTCACAAAGGCCGGGGCAAGCGATGTCGAAATTGTCACAGGTTATGACGAGTGGACGGACCTGGCGTCGTGGCTATCCCATCATCCTCCAGTCTTTTACGCGGCCGATAAGTCGTCATTCATTGGTGTCAATCTTATTGCTGCAGCAGCCGATGTCGTCACACAGCTTCGCGACGGCGATGCCGACGCTCTCGCGTGGGACAACTGCAAGATTGACATGGAGTTCGGGCCAGACCAGCCTGATGGACGGCTGACTGTCCATCAGGGGCTGGAGCGGCACCTGTGCGCATCGGACGATCTCATTGCGCTCGTTTATGACCACCGCAGCGGGGAAGCAGCTGACTATATCGCGTTCGTGCAAAACCCGGACGGCTCCCTTATTGTCAGGCTCTATCACTGCAAAGGCGCGGGCGGCGCACCCTCTGGCCGGCGCGTCGGCGATGTGTATGAAGTGTCCGGCCAGATGCTGAAATCAATCGCCTTCTGCGATGCCGCGGTGCTTACTCAGCACGTTGAACATCGCATCAATCCGGGTCATCACCGCAACCCTTCACGTTTTGTGAAAGGTGATTTCAACGCCATGAAGCGGGCGCTTGAGACCACCCCGCCGACGGGACTGACGTTTGAAATCTTCGGCGTGCAGCCAGGGATATCGAGGGCAGCCGTGGATGCACACCTCGCCGACTTGATGGTTTATGGATTGGACTACGCTCAGCGCGGCGGAGCCGCCAAGGCTCAACGGCTGACCAGCGCCTAAGGTACTTGCCATGTTCGGTGTGACGATCGGCGCTCACCTCTTAGATCGGCATTATCTGCCGCGCATCCGGGTGATTGCAGTTGAAAGGAATCGAACCAGCAACCAACCTCCTGGACCTAGATGCATGGAAACATCGGAAGGTCGAGACAGTACCAGCCTGGGTACTCACCGCGACGCGCCGTACAGGTGGCTACCGGCGAGACCCGCCTTCCCGATCAGCAATCGCCTTGACGACCTCAAAGTCCATCGCGGCACGCCGTTCGATACGGGCGACTTCGCTCGCACCTTTGGCCCAATGTCAGTATTCGCCAAGTTTGCCTTGAGCACGTCTGCGGAGCGCCATTCGTTGCGCCTCGTAACGAGCGCCAAACGGATCCGATGCAGCTAGCTGCTTCGCATCCTCTTGCCATCGGCGAAGGATTGCACGCCGGTGTTCGATCCATCGCCGCAAGAATCCGATCATGACTGACACCGCCGCGACGCGAGAAGCTCTGACCGGGGTATCCAGATCGCCGAAGTGTCGTCACCGAATGGCACGGCGATTCCCTCGAAGACGCATATCCCGACCCACGCGCAGATGACGGCGTCGAGCATATCCTCAAAGGCTTTCAGCTGCCACGGCGCCGCGTCAAACGGCGGCAGCACCAGTCTTTCCGAAACGCCCTGTACCTCCCCGTCGAGGGAGGTGACGATCGACCGCCAGGTTTCGAAGAGTCTGTTGCGCCGACTGGCAGGGGTTTCCGTTGGCCAGTAATTGCGGGTCTTACCCTGCTTGTAAGGCAGCCGCTTTTCGGCACGCATCAGTTCGACCAGGGCTGGATGCGGGTAGACCTCCAGCAGGCCCGGCGAGCAAACCTCTTTCGTCAGCAGCCCATAGCCGCAAAGCGCAAATCCGCTCCGCAGGTCATCGCTGATTTTACCGGGCCTGATCGCGCTCGGCGTATGCGTGCTACAATGACGGGCGCCATAGGCTGCCGAGACCAGATTGTCCGAAACCCGGCGCGCCGTAATCGGCTCCTGCGACAGACGAGATCCACGGCTGAGCCCGCAATTTTCCCGGCCGCGGCAAGGAGAGCGGCGGCCTCTGCGACCGAGCCGGATGGACGGGACGTGGAGATCCGATCATCTTCGGCGCGATCCAGAAGGTGGCGATAGGACGATCCCGCGAAGATCAGGCGCCAATTGCCGACCGCGGCGGAGACCAATGCGACACCGCTCGGCTGTGCCGCGGTCCAGGCTGCATCAATACCCAGAACGGTCGTCATCGCCCCTCCCGACCATTCAAACAGCCCGGAAGCGGTCGAACGCTGTCAGATATTTGACCGCTGGATCGGCATCCCAGCGATAGATCTCCGTCCGCAGGAAATGCAGCTCCTCTTCCAGCCTCTCTTCTGGCAATTCCGCCCACCAGGACTTCGGACGGCCGTCGGAGCCGTCAGACCAGCGGTAACCGCGCGCCTTGAGCTGATCCTTCATGTCGAACGGGCTGTTCTCTGCATAAATGCGAACCCGCGATCGCTGGCTGGCCTGATAGAGTTCCGCAAATGGCGCCGCAGTGGGGCCGGGCCGTGTCTGCCCGAGCACCTCCAGCAGTGCGAAGCAGTCATCGACCGCGCGGTGGCCATCGTGGAAATAGCCCGACTGGCCGATCAGGTAACCGAGCTTGCTTCCCTCGAAGCCGCGTGCCGACCAGTCGATCTCAGAAACCGAGCAAGCCCAAGCCTTGTTGCAAAACATCTGCGAGAAAGCTTCGCAAAAAGGTCGATCGAAGCCGGCATTGTGAGCAATGATCAAGTCGGCAGGCTCAGTGAGGGATTTGAGGCAGGCAACGTCGATCACCTGACCGGCGACCATATTGTCGGTGATCCCGGTGAGGCGGGTGATTTCGGCGGGGATCGGGCCAGTTGGCTGCTGAAGTCCGCCATAGACGCCCGTGACGTCGCCAATCGCGCCGCGTCATTGAAGGTGAAGGCTATCACGCCGATTTCGATGATTTCGTCGGAGCGATGATTGAGGCCGGTGGTTTCGATATCGAGAATGACGCCACGACGCGGAAATTCCGGCCTCGGGGGCTCGACGATCGGCCGCGGTCGGAGCTTTCGCAAGATGCGATAATTGCCGGTCGCTTGCAGATGACGGGCCATGGCCTCGTCATCCGAACCAATGCCCTCCTGCCCACTTTTTGCAATAACCTGCGGCCTGGCAACCTGCGCGGTAGGCAGAACAGGTGTTGCAAAGAAGTCGAGTTGCGAGGTCATTTTATTCCGATCCGATTGCGGCATGGCCGCGCACAATACGCATCGGCGTCGGGGCAAGCAACGACGACCCTGATCAGGCGCATTTCGCGCGGAGTTTGCGGCTAGGGAACTGCGAACAAGCGCTATTTAAAGCAAGGAAGTACTTTAGGCGCTGACGTCGAAAACGTAGGATGCTGACCAACGATTTGATGATTTTGAGAGCAGCCATGGACAATAAGGCGCAACAGCCAGACCGAGAACATCACTTCTACGTCTCAACCGCCAAGTTTCTATTCCACCACCCTCAGCACGGCGTTGTCGCTATCCGCGATCCGATACGACTAGCGGACGCCAAACGGCATGGGCTGAGCCCCATCATACTTTATGGGCTCACCGTTGCCGGCCTGCCGATCCGCTGGCTGACATTTTCCACCATGGAGAAGCACAAATCGTTGCGCGACGTGCTGCTGACGGCATGGGGAAACGCAGAGGGTTTGCGCGGTCTGCCGGATATTCTGCGTGTGAACCGCCATGTGGCACAGGCCGATCCGACACTGGCGGCGGATCCAAGATCGGCATCCGGCCTGAGGTTGCGGACGCCAAGGATAAAACAGTGCCCGCATCGTTGCGCTCAGCCCAGGATGCCTCCCTGTGGCTGTCAAAAAGACACGACCCGGTCGGTCTGTCGCTGGTCGCGTCCGTCGAGACCCTTTGTCGCGATGCACACGAGGATCACGATTGGAGGGCGGGTCGCGGTCCTCTCAGACTCAGCAACAGAAAACTCGAGGAGAAGATCGAGTCTTGGCTGGAATTGCCGATGCGAAAGCCGGCAGACATTCTCCTCGAAAAAGTGGACTGGGAAGCCGGTGCATGGCTGTCATCCTGGGAGACCTCACTCCCACCCGATCGGCCGCGTTATTTCAAACACGACGGATTTACCGGCAGGATATGGCTGCTTTCGGGAGAAGACCCATCAGAGGACGTCGATGACGACGACGACATCACGGCCTACGAAGAGTACGACAATGCGGCCGAAATCGCCAAAAACCTGGTCGCCTGCTGGCCCAATTCGCCCAGAGAGATCGCCACCGCAGCCGGGATTACCCTGCGGCAACTCCAGTGGTTCATCTCGGAGCGCTCCCTCCTGGACCGAGCGGCGCGCTTCGACCTCTTACGCCTGTTAGGCATCGAATATGACGAAGGGATGGGCGGCTACACGCCCGCAGGACCCTATGTCCTGATTGCCAGGAAGGCTCACGCGCTCGAAGCGGTCTATCAGGAGATTTCCGGCGGCGGTGATGCTTGCCCTTGCGAGATCGTTCCCACCCAAGGTCAGGCCGACCCGAGCTGGAGATACATCTTGATCAATGCATACGGGACACCGCCGACTTTTGTCATGGCGCCTCGGGGAGAGGCAATCACGGAGCGCCTTCCCGACCTGATCATGAACTACGAGGGCATCCGGCCCGTCTCCGCGTCCCTTTACCGGGATGTCGTCTCGACCTGCGCCCGCGCCTGTCAGACACCGCAGGCCAATGTTCGGGAGATGACAGAATTCGCAAGACGGTATGAACGGCATTGGACCGATTGCAAGTGGCTTTCGGACTGAACTTTCTGGTAGCACGTGAGCTCTGATGTCTGATCGTGTTCGAACACACCGGCCTGGATTTTTTGCCCGACTCCTTCCCCAAGGAAAATGGAAAGTGACGCTGAGCTCGTCGTTGCCGGCGGCCCTGCAGATCAACGTGAACGGCGCCGACAATCTTCCTTGTCTGGACGTCATAGCCATTTCCGTCGGCAAGGCTTTGCTGTGGCATTCGGTCGAAGTCCGGTCTCGCAATCGAATCTACAGCCTGCCCTGCCTCGGAGAAGAGGCAGCAACCCGGATTGCGGCAGACCTTTACAGCTTTATCAATAACCACCTCTTCGACTTGATCGGCTCCGACACCGAGCGCCTGAGCGAAGTGGATACGAAACTACAGTCTATCACCGAGGGTAACCGGCAATATCTGGCCCATGCCGACCTGGCCCGTGCGATTGCGAATGTAACAGGTGAAGCCGCGGCCGCGCTTTCGCACCCTCTGTTCGACCCGGAACTGATGCCGGCCACCCTTAAAGCGGCGCTGCCCCGATCGCTCACCTTCCTCACCGATCCGGATGTTCGCCACAGATATAATGATGCGTTTGTCTCGGCTGAGCTGTCGAGATACCGGTCGTTCTACGACAATCTGGATGGCCGGTCATTGTCCGATCAGCAACGCGAGGCGTGCATTCGATTGGAAGACAACAATCTCCTCGTCGCCTCTGCCGGCTCAGGCAAATCCGCCACCATGGTCGGCAAGGTCGCCTACGTCCTCGACAAGCAGCTCTATCGGCCTGAGGAAATCCTTGTGCTCGCTTTCAACAAGAGCGCCGCCGATGAACTGAAAGAGCGGATATACAGACAGCTCGCGGTCGATCCAGGAAATCCGGGATGTAAAGTGATCACGTTTCACGCCCTCGGTCGCGGAATTATCGAAGAGGTCGAAGGCCGTCCCCCTCAGCTTGCCGACTGGGTCGAACATCCCGCCGGCGAGGCCAGAGTGATCGAAGAGATCATAGACGAGCTGCTGCGTTCGGACGCGGAATTCGCCGGGCTTTGGGTCAACCTCCTCGTCCTTCATCCTAAGGCGGATATCCCGGCAGAGGTGTTCGATTCCGAGGCAGACTACGAGCGCTACCTGTCGGTGCGCCGGCGGAAAGGAAATGCGACCGTCGGCACGATGGCCGGCATCTATGTGAAGTCGCTCCAGGAGCAGACAGTCACCAACTGGCTCTGGCTGCACTCCGTCGAGTTCGAGTACGAACGTCAGATCCCGATCAACGAGGGAAACGGGGAAATCCGGTACGTCCATCCGGACTTCTATTACCCCGCCAGCAAAACGATCCATGAGCATCTGGCCATCAACGCTGACGGCACGTCCCCCTTCGCGGACTACGTCACCCATGCCGAAAACAAGCTGGCCGCATACCGCAAGGCCGGGATGGATGTATTCCGGACCACGTCGGCGCAAGCGAGTGATGGATCGCTGATTGCGGAACTCGAAGCAGAGCTTGCGAAACGGGGCATTCGGTTCGAACGTAAAAGCTATGCGGCGATCGTGAAAGCCCTCGAGCCGGTTGTCATCAAGCACTATCACAAGCTGATTGCGATCTGCATCAAACACATTCGCGCCGGCCACCTGACCCTGGACATGCTGCTTGAGCGCGCCAAATCGCTTCACGATCGCACCCGCGCCAGGGAATTTGCGCAGGTCGTCTGGAAGATCACCGAAACCTATTCCCAGAAGCTGGTAGAGGCCAACCGCATCGATTTCGACTCGATGATCGCCAATGCCACGCGGCTAGTGGAAACCGGACAATATGAGAGCCCATACTCCCTGATCCTCGTCGAAGAGTTCCAAGATATTTCCGAGCCGCGCGCGAAGCTGATCAAGGCGCTGAAACACCAGAAGCCGTTCACCAAGATCTTTGCGGTGGGTGACGACTGGCAGTCGATCTATCGCTTTGCCGGTTCGGACATTACGATATTCACGCAGTTCGAGGCGAATTTTGGGGCAAGTTGGCAAGGTCGTCTGGAGCAAACCTATCGCTGCAATCAGCTCATCGCCGAAACAGCGGCCAGCTTCGTCCAGCGCAATCCGATCCAGCTTAAGAAATCGGTGCGGTCGACACGGCCGGCGATCCCACGATCGATCCGGGTCATTCCAATCGACGGTGATCGCGGCAAGTCAGATTTTGCCGATTCATGCCTCCGATTGCTGAAGCGCCTCGATACCTTCCTTGGCGGGATTTCCGTACAGTGGCGGAGCGACGAGCACCAGAAGCTCAAGGTCATGGTGCTGTGGCGCTACAACCAGCTGGATCCGTTCAGGGGGGCGATGCCAAAATTCGAGCATATCGAAGTTTCGGGACTGTCGTTCCATCGAGCCAAGGGACTTGAGGCCGACTATACGATTCTGCTCGATGTCAGCGAAGGCGATTATGGGGTGCCAAGCCGGATAGAGGACGATGAGCTGCTCAATCTAGTCATGCCGCGACCGGAGACGTTTGAGTTTGCCGAGGAGCGCCGCCTTTTCTATGTCGCATTGACCCGCGCGAGCCGCGGTGTGTTCCTGCTGACGAACAGCCGTGAGCCATCCAGATATATTCGGGAGCTCTCAGAAATCGCCGGCGAAAACTTGCGTTTCGAGACGATTGATGGTGACACGCTAAATCCGTGTCCGGCGTGCGGCGTGGGCCAACTGGTAGAACGGAAAGGTCGCGACAACGGCCGCTTTCTCGGGTGCAACCAATATCCCGGCTGTGACCACACGCAGCTAATTGATCGACGAAGCGCCGAATGAACGGGTTTACGTTGCCTGCGCGGCTGCGCGAGGTCTGCAATCGCTCTTCCAGAGGTTCATCGTGTCGCCCGGAAACAACTGCTCTACCGGCGCTAGATCGCACGATACCGAGCGCATTTCGCGTCGGAAGTTATGCGCCCGGATTCCGGTCCAGAAAAGCGCCAATGCTCTGTCGGCTGTAAAAATGGCAGGACGCTCTCCGGGAAACAGCGCGAGGAGGTGAATTAATATTTCAAGCGAACGTATATCTGCGAGCGCGTTGTAGGCGTCCTCGTCAGAGTATGTCGCCCGAAACTTCAACATCTTCTTTGCGGGGCTGCCAGAGTTTGGAACCGCCACTGAGCTCAACGCCGCCAGAACAACCAAAGAACCGCGAGCCACACCGTAGCGATCGGCCGCATCAAGCACATCGGTCCATCGTTTGTCGAAAAGCCTGCGGCTCGTTGGAGCAGTGAGGACAGGCGAGAGATGAAGGAGGAACTTGCTCTTTCGCTCAAGCCCAGCACGGGTGTCTTCGATCAGGCCAAGAGCTCCCCTCAGACTGTCGTTGCCGACAACAAGCTCTGCCTTCGGAAGCGCTTTGCGGAGAAAGGCCGTCACTTCCGTCAGCTGCGCTTCTACGATCTGATGATCTGGAATTCTCCGGTCATTGCCTTCGATCGCGAACAGAAGGGGGTTAAGTCGCACCTCCTGCTCAGCAAGCAAGTCCAGAAAGTCCTGACCCGCGCCGACAACAGAGCCGCCCTCGAAACGTCCCTTTATCTGGCTGATGACATTTCTATCGGGCAGGATCGTAACGCCACCATCGGCGATCGCGAGACCAGACGGAAGCCAACCGCCACGCTGCAGGCTGACGGCCATCGAATTATGAGTGCTCTCGAGCGTCGCGTTTCCGCGTGCCAGACTATCGATCTCAATGCCCTCGATGTTCGTCTCAAGAATTCTGGCGTGACGCCAATTGAGCGGGACGGATAGAGGTCTATGCAGTTGTGCACCTGCCAGCTGGTCGTAGTTTAGTGGTTCCAGCTCGAGGCCACCGATACTCACGGAACGAGGCGGCTGACCGTTTTGCCCATCAAGCTCCAAAAATTTCATGACGAGGCCGGCGTTTGCGGCGTTGGGCGCGGACTTTTCAGTCACTACCCCGGTCATCTACTCGCTGCCTCGAATTTATCTAGCAACGATGTCGCAAGCTTTGTGCCCTGCAGGTAAAGGCCGATTTCGTCCAATGGGTTCTCCTCCAATCCCGATTGCGAGCCCCAGTTCAAGCTACTGACGACGATATGGTCGTTGTCCCACGCCAGGAACTTGGCGTGCAATTGCGGCTCCGGTACGCCAGTTAACTCGACGATGCCATTCAGACGTTCGCGGTGTTGTGCGACATGCCCCCGTTTGATCGGCCCCGACCGTCGCGAGTAGTAGACACGCACGTCACTCAATCGCTTGCCTGCGACCTCTGCGGGGTCGAACAGGGCGGGGACCATATTGGCTCCGACCTTATTCGTGCAGCAAACGAAACGCTCCTGCGCATCGTGCGCCGCAACGCGGAGAAGGCGCTCGTGGTCGTCGGCCCGAAGAATGGTTAGTCTGGCGGTAGGAGGCGGGGTTTCTGAAGACCATGAAAGACGGGCACGCTGACGCCGCAGTTCCGACGCCATAAACAAAAGCGTTTCCACGGATCGGCTGGCGCCGGAGAGTTTGGCAATGATCTCGCGGAGTAGATCCATTCCGGTCGCAACAGCGTTGGTTTCCCTGAGTTCTACGGAAACCTCGACAGCCGAAAACGGGGACGAAAGCCAATTGCAGGACCCCATCACCGCAATTGCACCACCATCGCCATCGTCTGCTAGGAGAAACTTTGCATGGCTGCCCACAGGATCTCTCTGGACGAGCAGATAGCCTCTCGTCTGCCGAACCGCAGATAGCCGAGTGTAGAGTTCCTGCATGGCTGATGCATGCTTGGCGCGATCAAGCGACGTTCCAAAGAACAGGTGACATTTGACGCCTCGTCTGCATGCATCCTCGAGGGCCTGCCATATCCTCTCGCGCCTCTCTTTGCCTTTCTCATCGGACTGCGAAGCGACAAACGTTGAAAGGACAAAGATGTGCGACTTTGCAGCGCCAACGATTTGCTCGAAGCGCTGCAAGTGCTGTTCGGACCCAACGATAAGCTGTTCGGTGGCAAACGACGTGTCGATCACCACAGGCTGGCTGACTGGCGGAGCAGCGGTCGTCGGCAAGATGCCGGTTTTTATTGTCGCCTTCAGGGCTTCCACGAGCTGGTCGCTCGCCCCTAGTGGCAGTATCCCGTCTTTCACATCGTCAAGATTGAGAACCAGGAATTTTCGTTCCAGGAACGAACTGTTGGCCTCGACACCCCGAAGCCATTCGCCCGGACGAAGTGTACCGGCCGTGAACTGACTGACGCGCTGCATCATCGAATAGTCCGTCTCCGGCGCTTCGCCCGATGGAAAAGCGACAATCGCGCCGCTGGCCGGGAGTTTCGAAACCGGGATCGTGTCCACATCTCGCGTCCTGAAGACAGACTGCCCGACCTTTTCATATACGACACTGATACCGATTTCGCGGTCCGTGGTTCGTTCAGGAAGCGCACGTCCCGCGCGAATGAAGCTATGCCCGACGCTGCTTGTGGCGAGCACTGGCTGTGGCGAAAGCCGGACTTCAACGAGGCCGAACTGCATAAGGCGGGCTACGGTCGAGCTCACAATCTGTCGCAGGATTCCCAAGTGTGCCGCGACGGCATCGATCGTTCCTGGGTTGCGATCAAGCGACAGCAGCACCATTTCCTCGATAGGGCTCCAGCCCCACGTGCGCTGAACGATGCCTGGCGCCCGATAATGCCATGCCGGAATGTAGATGTTGTTCATCGGGAGAGCTTCCCATTCTCATCGACCGTGATGATGGAAGCGCCCATACCAACCCCCGGAAATTCCGTCTCTGCAAGCCGCGCGATTTCATCGAGCATCCTTCGCAGGAAGCCTAGCTCATCATTCAGGCCGTCCGGATCGATCCCATTTACGGTGTTGCTGATAAACCTACGGCTGGTGGCAAGTATCAGCTTATGCTTGGCTCGACTGAGGAGCACATTCAGTCGCTGCGGGTTCTTGATGAAACCGAGGGCTCGCGTGCCAACGAGCACGTTGTTTCGAACGAGGCTGGCGACGATCACGTCTGCCTCACCACCCTGGAAGCTGTCACTTGTATAGATAAACTTTCCATCTCCGCGCGGGCTGGCGAAGCCAAAAAGGGTCTTCTCGGTCGTATCGATCTCGGGCTTGAGCAAGCGCTCGAAATGACTCACTTGAGCGGAATAGGGCGACAATACCGCCATCGTCGGCCGACGCCCGTCCGCGGACACGACTGGGCGCAACCTCTTCATGGCGGATACTATCGCCTTTACTTCCGACTCATTTCGGTAAGACCGCCTGACAGTGTGCTCGAACGCTTTGCGTTTGACGACGCTCAACGAGGGCATGTCGAGGATCACGACGGGAGATGCAGGGAAGCCCGCAATTGTTTCGACTGCTGGCTTACGCTGCTTCACGCGCTCCGATGGAACGAGCTCACCTTTATAGAAGGTGTTTGAGACAAGCTCGCCAATTGCTGGATGCATCCGGCTCTGTTCGCGCAAGGTGTTCGCGATCGAGCTCGGACGTTTAGCGTCTCCGGCTCTGAGGGCCTCTCGCTCGGCGATTGATCTGAATGGCTCCTCGAGGCGAGAAGCGGTGGCGAGAACATCGCTGAGCAAGAACTGATCCGCCTTGAGCGCGTCGAGGGCGATTTCCACTTCACCTGGCAGATCGGGGATCGCAGAAAGCTTTTCTTTGGCATCCCTCAGCAATTCGTTTGCGCGCTTGCCATCGTAGAACTTTTGGCGCTCGACCACATCGAAGGGCGACAATTGATTATGGTCGCCGATCATAACCCGGCGGTTACCGAGAAGGAGGGCGCCAATTAGCTCAGCACCATTTGCGCGCGCGGCTTCTTCGATGAAAACCCAGTCGAACTGTTCGCCATCGGCAATCATTTCCTCAAGGACATGGGATGAGGTCGTGGCTAAGGTGACGTCAGACGAGCGAAGCGTCAGATTGTCGGTGTCGCGCAAAGCACGTTCGGCGGTTGACTTTTCCGACCTGTCGACAGGATTTAGCGCCTGAGTGATCTGATGGAGCTGGTTTGCCATGACGGCCGCGCGTTCAGTGTCAGGCTTGGAGATGGAGCGTAACAACGCGACCGAGCTTTGCCGCAGGGTGCTCTCTTCTTCGCTGACCCGAGACCGTTCGACGCGAACGACAATTGTCGACTGCTCGGGCAGGAACTTCCGAAGCTCGTCCTCCATATGAATGAGCGTCTCATGGTTCTGGGCAGACACCAGAATGCGAGCATCGGGCGTTTGGTCGAGGATGCTTTTCACGAGGTGTGAAATCAAAAACGTCTTTCCCACCCCAGGTGGGCCGACGACGACGTTAATCGACCTCCCCGCGACGATCGACTGCCATGCCTCAATCTTCGATGGCTCCATATCTGCATCTGCCGGCGGCGAACCCGGAACAGCGATATCACGCAGCATGTCATCCATTGCCACCTGCGCCGGGTCGTCCAAAGCTCTGAGGAGCTCCACGTTGGCCCTGGCCGCGACAATGTTCTGCAGCCGCCGCCTGATGGCTCGCTCGGTTCCGTTATCCTTGCGAGGCCGGAGAAAGAGCAACTGTCCTGGCGGTACAGTCAGGTTCGTTGCAAAGGCGAACGCAAGTTTCCCGTTAACAAGGTTGCTTCCCTCATAACTGAGTTCCGGCAATCGTTCACGGCCGGTTGCCAGTTTGGCAGACTTCGATACGGTCCAATTCACCTTTCCGTCGTCGTATTTGAGTTCGCGCCACATTGCCTCCGCCGCAGGCCGCAATCCCATTATTTCACGCTGATCGTCCCGCATCGAGTCATCGCGAGGTGCGAGCATCACCACATTTTGCTCGCTATCGGGCGACGCAAGGACTTCGACGGGATACAGGCGAAACTGCTCCCTTAGTAGGGTAAAAGCCTCAAGGAGGAGAAGAGCGAACCACATAGGAACATCATTCGTCACCCCAATTGCTCGCACACGCTCTGAGAAGTCTCGCCATCGTCGTGCACCTGGACCAAGGTTCCGCACGCGCTCTTCGGCACTCGCGCGATTCCTGGCCAAATGTAAACGGTGAACAACATCCTCCGCGCCTTGTATCCAGTCGTTCGGGCGTCTTTTGTGCGCCGCCTCGATCATTCCAACTGCGTCGTTGACGATCTTCACGTTGTAGATCGCCAGATCGGTGAGGATGCGTATGCTATCTTGACCTGCCGGAATGAGACGAACCCCGGCTGTAAGCAGATCTTCCGCGACGAACTGCATAAGGGCAGCGACATCATGCGCCGGTATCGTCCCGGACGACAGAGCCGGTAAATCGCTCTGAAGGACGTTCCGTGAAGGATATAGGATGAGTTCTCCGTCAGAGCTCGACCCGACCCTGTCGAGCTCGGCGATGACTTCCCTTAATTCGCCAAGCACGATGCTGCCGTCAAAAAGCTGAAACTGCGGCGGGTTCGCCAAACGATCCAGCATTCGGCGTTCGATCGATAGCAACGAAGGAGGGGTATCTCCATCCAGGCCGAGTATAGCTGCGGCCACTTCGGCAAGATCGATCCAATCCTGTCGAAATGAAATCGCTCCAGAAGAGCGAAGGAGATGTCCGGAGGCTCCAAGGTCGCCGTCAGCAATGTGGACGCATGCTTCGAATCCCCCGAGACGACAGTCATCGCTATCGTCTGAGTGCGAGAAGATGGTGTGGGTGCTCACACCGCCATGCACGATGCCCGCATCATGGCACAGAGTAAGCGCCTCCGCGATCCGGACGATATTGCGCCAGAAAATAGCTCGGCTCGTGCTCGTGAGAAAGCGGCCCTGTCTTGCTCTCCTTCTATGCGACGTTCCGGAAATCGGGCTACCGGGATCAGCCATAACGATCGCGATTTCCTGCGCATCCTCGACGACCTCGAGCACTTCGACCAGAACTTCACGAGCCCGTCGTGAAGATAGAACACGTCGAATTCGCCGCAGCCCTCGATTAACAATTGCCTTCAAGTCGTCGTCCAGCGCAGTGCCAGTCTTCCGGAAGAGCCGCAGCAAGTATCGCTCACCATCCTCGAGCCCGACTGCTGGCCGCAGGTCGGAATCCCAACCGCCGCTCACACGGGCGAGAGAGTCCTCGGCAAATGTGAACCGGGATTCCAGTGAGAGTTTTTTATGTTGTTTGACCGTATTGACTGTCGTCATTCAGTTCCAGCCTGCCGATTTGCTTTTGACATAGCAGATTCGTCTAGTGGTTGCGTCCAGAATCCGATCTGAAACTAGTATCTTCCCAAACATCATGCCGCGTAGCCTTATCTAAGAATGCGCTTGTTCAATTCGGCATAGGATGGGAGCGTGGTGTCGCGACGTCCCGCGGCATAAAGCCTCCTGACACCATCTTCCATGGAATCGACAGCGGCTTCAAAAAGATGCGGCATTGCATCGGTTAGCCTGGGAAGTTCGAAGATGCGGTGAACAGCCAAGTGGGCGATCGCCATCTCTCGTGCCGAACTGCTCGTCCAGCCGCCGATTCCCGCCTTCCAAAAATGACTTTGGTCGACGATGCCATTGATCCAAAGCCAAGGGGCGAGCCGCTGAACACGATCATCCCAAATTCCCCACGTCGGAAAATAGTCCCGGGAGAAAATGACTTCAGAGCCGTCCTTCAGTTTCCAGACACCGTAGGGGAGCCAAAGGCGGGACGGGACGAAATCAGAGAGGGTCCTGCGCGGAGTCACGACCTCAAAGTCTGCGCGTTCACCAAACCCCGTGTCAAAGAACAGATATGTGGGACGGCCAGCGCGGCGAAGATAAGCCGGCGTGTTGGCGCCATATGCCTTGTCTTTCACGACTGTCCCCGGCCTCCCCCGCCCCGGGGGACCAAAAAGACGTCGCCGCCAGATCCAGGCGCGCAACGTCATCTGCTCGTCAAGCGACCAAGGTGTTTCACGCAAAAGGCGTGCCTTGGACACGGCGTACTGAACCTCGGCGTAAGGGAGACGGAGAGCATCGGCTAGCTCGAGAATGACACGCAGCGCATCTTCGAGACACAAATCGCCGGGTGATGTTTGTCGATCATGATGGCAGCTGCCGGAAAGATCGTGCCAATCGCGGTAGCCCAGCACACTGGCAAGCGCTTCATGCGCATACGAGAGCTTCAGATTGGTCGCAGCACGAACAAGATATTTGGCGGCCTGTTTTGGCCGATCGAGATTGGGAAGCTGGATTCGCATGGAACCACTCCAGCGGTGCAATCTATGGCGTGTCCACTCGGCCCGTGCACCTTGGAAAGAGGTTCTTGCGGGTTGATTCAGTCGTTCCTGCCCTGAGGCTTCGCCACTGTGGACGGCATGGCCGGATGATCCATACGTCCAATGTAGGTGATTCGATGCTCATCGCCAATGAGAGGACGGCAGCATCACCGTGCGAGCTTAAAAGAAGCTACAACACGTTGGATCTAAGCGACAAGATGCGACGTCGTTAACGGCAGCTCCAGCAGAGATTGAAAACTGTCAGAAAACTGCATATATTTCTGACAGGAGATTCATCGTGAAACGACTCGCTGAACAGATACTGACATATACCGAAAGCTTGCCCGAGGGCGCACCGATCGCAGCAAAAGGCCTGCTTCATCTCGGCAATCGAGCTGCGGTGGACCAGGCTCTATCGCGCCTGGCTGAGCGTGGCCGACTGATGCGTGCCGGGCGCGGCGTATATTTGCGCCCGGTTTCGAGCCGGTTCGGCGTCCGCGCGCCTTCGGTTGAGAAAACCGTCGAAGCACTCGCGCTCCAGCGTGGCGAGGTCATCGTGTCAAATGGAGCGTCGGCGGCCAACGCGCTGGGTCTCACAACTCAGGTGCCGGTTCGGTCGGTCTATCTGACATCCGGTCGCAGCCGGACAATGAATTTGGGCCAGCAGGTCGTCGAGTTGCGGCACGCACCGCGCTGGCAATTGGCTTTGGCCGATCGACCTGCCGGCCAGGCTGTGCGCGCGCTCGCCTGGCTGGGACCTGAGAAGGCGGAAGCGGCCTTGAAGACATTGAAGCGCAAGCTGCCATCTTCCACTTTCGGCGAACTCGTCGCGGCCGCGCCCCAACTCCCGAGTTGGCTCGCCAGAACGGTCGGCAAGGTCGCGCATGGCTGAGGCGTTCCTGAGATTGTCGGTCGACGATCGGCGCGAGGCGTTGGCCGTCGCCGCCGATCGATCCGGGCGCCCCGCCCATCTCCTGGAAAAGGACGTGTGGGTCGTCTGGACCCTCGCGACACTGTTCGGGTCCGATCTCGGCGAGCATCTCGTGTTCAAGGGCGGCACATCCCTGTCCAAGGCCTATGGCGTCATTCGGAGATTTTCCGAGGACGTGGATCTGACCTACGACATTCGCGCCATCGCCCCCGATCTGGTGGGCGAGAACGGCGAGGCCCTGCCAAGAAACCGCAGCGAGGAGAAGCGTTGGTCGAAGGCTGTCCGGCATCGACTGCCCGAATGGGTCGACGGGACGGTCCGGCCGCTTGTCGCCGGTGCGATCGATGCGCAAGCGCTTCCCGCAACGATCAGGGTCGAAGGAGATAAGCTGTTCATCGACTATGAGGCGACCTCGGCCGGGTCGGGCTATGTGGCGCCGAGCGTGATGCTGGAGTTCGGGGCTCGGTCGACGGGCGAGCCGGCAAGCCCACGTGATGTCATCTGCGATGCGGCGGGAATGATCGAAGGGGTCGATTTTCCGATGGCGCGCCCACGAGTGATGCATGCCGAGCGGACCTTCTGGGAGAAGGCAACGGCGATGCATGTTTTCTGCTTGCAGGAGCGGCTTCGTGGCGAGCGCTTCGCCCGCCATTGGCATGACGTCGTACGCCTGGATGAAGCAGGCATAGCCGCTAACGCAATGTCCGACCGTGACCTTGCCGATGCAGTTGCCCGCCACAAGAGCATGTTCTTCGCGGAGAAGGCAGCCGACGGTGCGACGATCGACTATGACGCCGCCGTCAACGGAAAACTGCAACTCGTGCCAATTGGCGAAGCACGCACAGCGCTCGCCACTGACTACAGCCGGATGGTCGAGGACGGGTTGCTGCTTGAGGACGCCGAGGCGTTCGAGGTGCTGCTAGAGCGGTGCGGGGACATCGCGGGGCGTGCCAACAGCGCGGCCGTAAAATGAAAGTTGGGGGAAAACGTGGGGCTATACGAGCGGTGGTGTCACGCCGCCAAGGAAAAGGACAAGCGCAGGCATTTCTGGATCTATGTCGAGAAGGATGGCGGCCGCGACGAGATTCGTGATGACCTCGCCGAGACCATTCGTTCGCATTACGACCGACTTGAACGGATCGCCGAAGACGTGAAGCGGCTCGGGTACAAGGTGGCCGCCAATATCCTCAGGGAGGCGATGCCCCAGACGCCCAAAGGTCGCTCCGGCGATCTCGGTGAGATTCTCGCGACCGAGCTGGTCGAGGAAGAGATCGGCCTGCGGGTCCCGGTGCGCCGCCTCCGCTACAAGGACGGCCGCAACATGGCCATGCGCGGCGACGACTTCATCGGCGCCGGATACGATGGGGCCGGCGAGAAGCTCTGGCTCCTGAAAGGCGAAGCTAAGAGCAACAAGGTGCTCGGCAAGGCCACGGTCACGAGCGCCCGCAAGGTGCTTAACCGCGACAACGGCCGCTGCACGCCCGATTCCCTGCTGTTTGTCGCCAACCGCCTGCTGGAGAGCAACGATCCAGATGACAACGCGCTAGGCCGCAGCCTCCGTGACGAGGTGGGCCTGAAGTCCCTTCGCTCCGATCGCATCGACCACATGCTCTTCACCGTGTCGGGTAACGGCCCCCACGCGTCGTTGAAGGAGGACTTCGACGCCACGGGAACCAACCGGGACCACTACGTCGTGAACATACACGTCGAAGACCATCAAGACTTCATCGCGGCCATGTATAAGGAGGCTGAAGACCTTGGAGACGATTGACGAACTGACCGCGTTCCTGGCGACCGCGACCGTCGACGGCGTCCTTGGGCGCCTGCTCTATCGCGGTGCGGCGTGGTCGCTGATGCGCGAGAAGGGCGTGCTCCCACCGAACGCACCGCCCCTTGGCGCCACAATCGAAACCGATCTCGCTGAACACGGCTTCGCCCTGCTTCGGGGCGCGATGGCTCTGCGTTCTCAGGCCGATTCGTCGGAATTGACCAGCAAGGCCTTCGAGCGCGCCGCCAATGCCTTCGAAGCCCTGGTGCGCAACGGCGATCCGGAGTCACCCGATCGCGGTTTCCGTCGCACCATCGCCGCGGCGGCCTATCACCTGGCCGGGTTCTCTGCGGTCGCTTACTCCCTCTTCAACGAGACCACGGACGACCTCAACACCTCGCCGGGTGAAACGGCGATTCGACACCTGATCTTGCGCGATCTGGGTCAGCTGCGCGGCTTCGTTCGCGGATGGTTGGATGACGAGGCTCACGGCGATGAGCAGATCGCCGAGGCGCTGCGGGATGAAGAACCGGACGTCGACGAGGTGCTGTCGACGATCCTCAACACAACGATCTGCCGAGCTTTGGCGCATTTTGACTTCGCACTCGAGACGGGCGAGCCTGAGCCGATCGAAAGCGCCCGGACCTTGCTCCGCACCGCGGTCAGCCTTGCGGACAACGCCGAGAACGTTCCGCTGTGGTGGATCTCGAACCTCTGTCGCCACCTGATCGACGACCTCTGGCAGCATTCACTGCACCAGAACCTGCCAACCGAACCGCCAGAGGGTACAGAGGAAAAATATCCGGACCTGCGCCGGCTGTTCATCTCGTCGCTCTACGCGCGCAAGACATCCGAGGTGGAGCTATGGCCATCGCAGCGCGAAGCGGCCCGACGTTCCACGGATGTCACCGACGATTTGGTCGTCGCCTTGCCGACCAGCGCGGGCAAGACCCGGGTGGCCGAGATTGCCGCGCTTATGACCCTGTCGTCGGCGCGCCGGGTGCTGATCGTCACGCCATTGCGCGCTTTGTCGGCCCAGACCGAGCGCTCCTTCAGAAAGACCTTCGCGCCCCTCGGCTTCAGCGTCTCCTCCCTTTACGGCGCCAGCGGACTTTCGGTCGGTGATGAAGACGCCCTGCGCACCCGCGAGATCATCATTGCAACGCCCGAGAAGCTCGACTTCGCGCTGAGAAGCGACCCGTCGCTGATCGACGACGTCGGTCTGATCGTCCTCGACGAAGGTCACATGATCGGCCCGAGCGAGCGTGAAATCCGCTACGAGACGCTGGTGCAGCGCCTGCTTCGGCGGGCGGATGCAGCAGACCGCCGGATTGTTTGTCTCTCCGCCATCCTGCCGAGCGGTGACGAATTGGACGATCTCACCGCCTGGATACGCTCCGACGAACCGGGTAAGCCGGTGCGTTCCGACTGGCGTCCCACACGACAGCGGTTCGGCGCGCTCACATGGCGAGGCAAGGACGCACTGCTCCGGCTCGACCTCGACGATGATGGTCCCTTTCTCGACAAATTTGTCGTGGAGAAACCAGCACGAGGAAAGGAGAAAAAGCCCTATCCGCGCAAGAATTCGCACCTCGCCCTGTTCGCGGCATGGGAATTTGCAAGCCAGGGCAAGCGGACCCTGATCTTCTCCACCCAGGCGAATTGGGTCGAGAGCTACGGCAAACAGGCCATGGATCTCTGCAAGCGCGGCTATCTGCATTCCCTGTTGGAGGACGAAGCGTCGATCGCCCGGGCCTTGGAGGTCGGCAAAGAATGGCTGGGCGAAGACCATCCCGCCGTCGCCTGCCTCAAGCAGGGCGTCGCCATCCACCACGGCCGGCTGCCAAGTCCATTCTTGCGCGAGTTGGAAGTCCTGCTGTCCGAGGGGGTACTGAAGGTCATCGTCGCTTCGCCGACGCTCTCGCAGGGCCTCAATCTCAACGCCGCCGTACTGTTGGTGCCCGCACTGTATCGCGCCTCCGAGAAGATCAAAGGCGAGGAGTTCGCGAATGTCGCGGGCCGCGCCGGGCGTGCCTTCGTCGACGTCGAGGGGCTGATCGTTCATGTCATGTTCGACAAAATCGACTGGCGAAAAAGGGAATGGCGAAAGCTGGTCGCCTCCGCCAAGGCCCGCACACTGAAAAGCGGTCTCATCCAGATCGTCGCCGAGATCCTCGAACGCCTGTCCCGCGAGGGTGTCCTGGATCGTGACGACGCCTGGGAATATCTCGCCAACGCCCGCGAAGCCTGGAGATCGCCCGAGGAAGAAGCTGCGGTCGCAGAGCGCTTGGCCGCCGCCGTGGAGTATGAGGCCAATGGCGACGACGATGAAGAGGGCGGCGATGACGAGGAAGAAACCATCGACGAGGAGCCGCTCTCGCAGATCGTCGAACGCCTCGACGCGACCGTGTTCGGCCTGATCGAAGCGCTGGACGCCGATCGCGCGGATCTGCCGAAGCTCTTGGACGAGGCGCTTAAGGGGTCCCTCTGGGCCCGCCAGATCGCCCGCGAGGACGAGGACATCGCCCCTTTGCACAAGAAGGTGTTTGAGGCACGCGCCGACCTCATCTGGAAAAGCACCACGGCACAGACGCGACGCGGACATTTCGCCATGGGCGTTGGGCTTGAAGCCGGTCTCTCAATCGACGCGATGGCTGATGAACTGGCTACACTGCTCGATCGGGCAGACGAGGCGGCGCTGAGAGGCGACATCGACGAACTCGTCGACGCCCTCTGCGGTCTCGGCGAACGGCTGCTGTTCATGCGGCCCTTCATCCCCGACAAGGCCAATGCGCTACCGGCGAATTGGAAGGCCATCCTGCATAGTTGGGTGTCAGGCGAGGACGTTGCCAAAATCGGACCTCAGAACATGCGCGCAGTCGAAGAGGCCTTCACCTATCGCCTGGTCTGGGCGCTGGAAGCCGTGCGCACCCGCCGCATGTCCCTCGGCTGGTCGCCAGAGACGGTTGCCGGCGGCGGCGCCGCGGCGGTTGAAACCGGCGTCCCGCAATTCATGATGGCGATGCTGATCCGTGCGGGCCTTCCATCACGGCGTGCGGCTATGGCGGCGATCAAAGATGCCCAACCTGTCTTCGTCACACCCGCTGAGATGCGGGTCTGGCTGGAATCCGACGAGATCACGGCCTACACCGACGCTGGCGACTGGCCGACACCTGATACCGCCGCATTATGGGCGCGCTTCCGAACGGAAGCACTCAGCGGCGGCATCCAGAAGTGGTCAGTTGAAAACTATAAACGCCTGCTCGACATCGCGGCCGCTCCTCCTGCCGGCCTCTATCGGATCGTCACCGACGAAGGTGATGGGCGCACCTGGCTGGCGACGCCAGACTACCAACGGCTTGCCCCGTTCAAAAAGTCGGCTGTCGATCCCAAGCCCAGCCTCTTCTGGGGTCGGTTGCCGGGCAACACCAGGCTTGTGGAAGCCTTACGCGTCGGCCGTGGTAAGCTGCGCTGGCCGCCGGCGAATGAGTAAAGGGACCCGTAGCCATGCTCTACGCCTGGATCGGCCACAAGAAGCGCGCGCCCATCGCGAAGGGAGAGCGGACGATTTGCCGTGACTGCGGTGGCTTGCTGACCGCAGTTATGCCGGCTGAGAATACGCCGCATTGGCGGCACAAGGTCGGCGACTGCGATCCCTGGAGCGAGCCCGAGGGACCTTGGCATCTCGGATGGAAAGAACTTTTCGATATGTCATGCCGCGAGATCGCTTTGCGCGACCCGGTAACGAAAGAGTTGCACCGCGCTGACGTTCTCGTGGGCAGTGGCACTCCCCGCGCGACCGTTCTCGAGTTGCAGCACTCGTCGATCAGCGAGGACGAGCGCAATGCACGAGAGGCATTCTATCGGCGCGAACATAGAATGTTTTGGCTGGTCCACATCCACAGCGAAAGCTCGTTCCTTGGCACGTATTTCAGCATGTCGCTCGATTTCGGATCGCGGGTCGTAAACCTTGACGGTAAGGACTTCGCGATCATGTGCTGGATGGGGCCGAACAAGCAGTTCATCGAGAAGTGGAAGCGCGCGGCCGCCCACGTTTTCTTCAATGCAGGCCCTTATATCTTTTACCTTGCAGGCCCCGCCGTGGCCTCTCGTCTGGGAGGCCCCTTGAAGCGCGGCGAGTTCGCGCTCTGCGCCTTGACCCGCGATGAGTTTTTGCGTGCCGTCCGCTGGGAGGATAGTGCATCTTCTTGATGCGTTACGCGCAGCCGAAACGCTTCGCGAACGTTCTGAAGAGCTTGCGTCATACCCACCGCCCATGTTCATTGGTGTGATGGCGAGCATCAGCAACGCTGAAGAAGATCTTGAGCGCAGGGGCAGGATACCCAGGCGTAACCGGCGTCTTATAGAATTCCCCATGCCCGAAACCTCCCCCTCCTGGTCATCTCCCGCAGCCCGAGCTCCAAAACGATCCGCCGCGCCGCCTGCGGCGTCAGATCGAGCGTCTCGGCCACCACGCCAGCTGACACCAGCGGTTTTGCCATGACCAGCTCAACCAGTTCCGGCAACCTCGACGAGGTGCGGCGCCCCTCCAGCTTCCGCTCCATCATCTGTCGCGCCAGCGCCAGCCGGTTATGCTCTTTGAGGCCGATCTCTGCGGCCGCGGTCAACCCGTGGACGATGGCGAGCAGCCGGACCTCGCGATCGCGATGCCGGCGCCGGTCGACGGGGATGGTTTTGAGACCGAGATTGAACGCAACGAGATGCCCTGCTGATGTGACGCCGGCCTGGCGCAGGATCGAGGCCGCCAGCAGCCGACCGAGCCAGGGCGCATACTGCAACACTGACAACTCGTTCCAGGCATCGAGGGCAACGATCGCCTGCAGCACCGCCGGCAGATTTTGGGCTTCCCGCAGCACGCCGCGCCATTCTTCCAGCCGCTCGTCCTCGTCCCAGTCGAGATCGTAAACCAGCGGATCCCTTTCGCGCGTGCTTCCTCGGCCGGGCTTTTTCGCTTCCTCGATCGCAGCGTCAGAGCGGGCGAGCACAGCATCGATGGCGGCGAACTCCGCGTCGACGGCGCTCGCGCCATCATCGGCACCTTCCCCCTCCCCTCCTCCGAACGTTTCGACATTCCGCTCTGTACCGTCCTTCGTGCTGGCGCCATCAATTTCACCCGCAGCTAACGACGCGCCGGCGGCGAAGCCGCGCCCACTTACGGAGCGGAGGCCGTCGGTCGACAGTGCCCAGCCGGGCGGCTGTGCGGCAATGCGCCGACGGGTTTTCAAAACATCGCGGGCGATGGTGAGTTCGTGGGTCGGGGTGCGAATATCTTTTGTGGCGTCATGGAGGACGAGGTCCTCGAGATGGACGAGCTCGCCGTCGATCCAGAGGGAAGCGCAGGCGTCGGCAAAATGCATCCGCTCGATAAAGCCTTCGCCGACCGCCGACCGGGCGATGCGCTCGTCGAGACGGGCCAGCGCGATGCCGGCGTCCGAAATCGGTTTCAGCAGGCTCTGGATAGGTAGGGCGGCGATTTCGTAACGCATTGAAATCATGGTAAATGATTTGCTAAACGAACTCTATATCAAAGTTAGGGTTCTTCACTTCGTATGGTTGCCGGTTGGGCCTTTCACTTCCGATAAGTAATGCTTATCAGAAGTGAGGTTTTCGACGACGGAAATGGAGGTTGTCGGTAGGGTTTCCGGGCTTTTGGGCCGTTTCGGCAAGGTTGACCGGACTGGCCGCAGCAGAGTTTAGCGGCCGCAACTTACATGATCTCGTCACCGGGACGCCCCTGCAGACACCTGTCGCGAGCTTTTCGTTCTTCGGCCTTCTCCAGGAGCCCTAGTTTTCCAGCATTTCCGCCACAGAAGCCCGCTGGCGCGCGTTTGCCTATGCGGACGCTCCGTTGCTCGTCTCCGGTAGCGAATTGGAGCTGGCGAGCTGCTATTCTGAGCAACGATACGGAATCGGGCCAAAAATCCATGGCAAAATCGCCGAAGAGCAATGCCCTCCCCCACCCGCCGGCTGATTGGCGACGCACGTGTTTCCACCGAAGACCAGATCCATGACGCGCAGGTCGACGAGCTGCGGGCGCTCGCTCTCCATCCACCTCGGCCGCAGCAAGAATTCTGGCGCAAGCCAGGATGAGGTTGTCTATCTCACCGGCCGGCCGGTGGACGCGCTGAACGCCTGGCTGGCGGCCGCGAAGATCGACAGTGGTAGCGTGTTTCGGGCGATCGACCCGAAGGCGGTCAACGATGTCGTCAAGCGGCGGGTGACGATGGCCGGGCTGGAGGCGGAGGAGTTTTCCGCACACGGATTGCGGTCTTGATATCTCACCGAAGCCGCGAACCTCGGAGTTCCCCTGCCCGAAGCGATGGAGCAATCCCGTCACCGCTCCGTGCAACAGGCATCCAGCTACTATAACAACGCCACGCGACGACGCGGGCGGGCCGCTAGAGTGCTATCGTGTGCGTCAGCGCTGCCGCGGCCGACCGCGACTAGGCGTCGCCACCGAAGGGTGCACCGGCTATGCTCTCGGACGGGCCGCCTGTGCCTCACTCGGGACTTCCAGCTCGGCCTTCGCCGCAAAAACCGTCTCGTCACCGCGATCAGTTCGCGGTCGCCGGCGCCGATTTCCATGATTCCTCCCCGGCATTTCTCATGTGAGGCGGTGATCGACAACAATGTCGAAAATCGAGATCCGCCTATCCTTACGATGATGACCTGCTTGCGCAACGAAAGGCCCGGCGCGGGAGGAGGTGCGCCGGGCTTCAAAAGTGACTGACAGCTTGGGAGGAGGAGTGCTGTCCGTCGGACCGCAACGACTCGGGAGGAGGTGAAATCGCCTCGGTACTCAAAAGATAATGTTGCGATGCAGCAGCTTCAAGCCGCGACGCTGCACCGATGTCGCACACCTCCAGCTGCAAACAGGAAAGGCCGGGCGAACCCGGCCCTCCGCAATCCGGCTCAGGCCTGGAGGTTGTCAGCCGACATCTTGCCAGACTTGCGATCCTTCACTAGCTCATAGGTGATCTTCTGGCCGTCGTTCAGACCACGCATTCCTGCTCGCTCCACCGCGGAAATGTGAACGAAGACATCGGCGCTGCCGTCGTCCGGCTGGATGAAACCGAAGCCCTTCGCTGCGTTGAACCACTCTACCGTACCGGTCGCCATAACGTCTTCCTTTCATCATTGTCTTGCCGAGCGTCGGAGCTCGCCTGAAGCTTTTGTTTGCGCCAGCACTGATAGACGCTTCTGGCCTCAGGGGAAAGCCGAACGATCTGTCGCCGCATCCCGACACTCCCAGCCCTTCCAAATCGCCGGGCGGTGGCACTACTTTTTGTTTCGTTGTTTCACCCGATACTGATGGACCGCCCTCGGCCTGGCGAACTTCGAACTGGTTCGTCTCGCGGATCAGATCGCTGAGTTTTCGGAAACCGAAGGCGCGGGGGTCGAAATCGGGTGCCAGGTTCAGAAGCTGTTTGCCGACGGTGCCTAAATTGACCCAGCCGTCCTCGGTGTCCTCCTGCGACAGCACCTTCTTGATCAGCCGAACGTCGGCGTTCGCTGACTGTAGCGTCTTGTCTACAGACGATGTGTTTTGCTCATCCTTGATCGCGCCGGGAAGCAGGTTCTCGGTGTAGACGAACCACCGGCAAGCCTGGCGAAAACTCTCCGGCGTCTTCTGCTCGCCGAAGCCGAACACATCGACTCCTTGCTCGCGGATACGAGCGGCCAGTCGTGTGAAATCGCTGTCAGAGGAAACCAGGCAGAAGCCGTCGAATCGGCCGCTGTGCAGCAAGTACATTGCGTCAATCACCAACGTTATATCGGAGGCATTCTTCCCGTCGTATAAGCGAACTGTTGCTGTGGAATGATGGCATGCTTTGCCAGCACGTCCGCCCACCCCTTTGAGCGCGTGCCGGAGAAATCGCCATAGATGCGCCGCACGCTTGCCTCACCGATCTTGGCGACCTCTTCGAACAGACCGTCGACGATCTTGGCCGAAGTGTTGTCGGCATCGATCAGGACCGCGAGGCGGGGCGACCGAGTTTCAGACGGCATTTCGCTTCCTCGCAGCCCAATCGCCAGGAGACCATTCAGACTAGCCAAACAACTTCGTCAGGTTCTGCCCGAAAACGCCCTTCCAATCCGTCCATTGGTGTGCGCCCAGCATGGGATCCGTGTTTGAGTCGTGTCGCGCAGTTGGGTAGCTCTGACTGATCAAGAACTCGGAAGCATCTCCGCGCACCACGTCGGTTTACCCGCCGCGCTGATGCCTCGACAACGATGATCATGAGGCCCTCTGCATTCCCGCCCCGTTCGCCCTTAGAAGCGCCATGAGCACGGGCCCCAACGAAAACTCGCCCCGCGCCGCCTTACGCGTCAGATCTCGGAGATATCCGCCGGGCGACTTGATGTGCCCTTCCCGCTCGAGGATACAGGCGATCGCTGCGGCGGCATTGTCGGGCCCCATGACCTCGCAGGCCTCCTGGTAGGCCGACGGGCTGACCCCCAGCATCGACCGGACGACGACCGCGGCGGCCATCATGTCGCGCCAGTTGCTGATCGTGCCGCCTGGTCCGTACATCGTAATTTCGGGGCAGGCCCGCAGTATCATGCCAAGTGGGAAATTCCGGATCGGCTCCCGCTTGGGCGGATCATCATCCGCCGGCTTCGCCCCCTGCTCTTTTCCAGAGCTAGGTTCAAATTCATGGATGGAGTCGGATTTTGAATTCTGTATGTGGCGCTCACCATGAGCATCATTGGTGCTGATATTTTCGTCTTTATTCTGCATTTCCAGGATGTTGACGACCTCCCCCTGCAGGAGCTCCATCTCGTCCAGGATTGACGTGACGTCGCCCAGCGTCGGAGAGCGCGGAATCCTGCTCACGAGGCCTATGTAGATCTCCTCAATGGTCTCCCAGTCGCCCGACGCGCCTTCCTCGATCGCAGCGGAAATGAGCTTTCGGACGTCACGGCGGCAAATCGTCAGACTTTCCTTGGCTCGGCGCAAGGCCGCTCGATCGGCCGCGACCTGCTGCGCCATCTGTGCGAACTCTTCGGCACGCAAAAGGAGTGGTGAAATATCGAAGCCAAATGCACTTTCGATCTCACCTGTCCTGTCCTTTCTAGCGTAGCGCTTGCCGTTGGCACTATCCTTCCGGACGATCAGACCTGCCTCGACAAGAATGGCTAGTGGTATCCGCCTAACATAAGAGTCCGTATGGGATTCCCTTTGGCGAGTGCGTATGCGAGTGTGGCGCATGCGCACAGGAATAGCCTTCACCGTTTCGCCGACCGATCGCCAACGCCTGAGAGCCCTCATCAGTGATCGCAATGCGCCGCAGAAGCACGTCTGGCGCGCCGAGATCATCCTGCTGAGTGCCGATGGCGTCGGCACCGTCGAGATCATGCGACAGACCGGCAAGTCGAAGACCTGCGTGTGGCGCTGGCAGGAGCGCTTCGCCACGGAAGGCTTCGAGGGTCTCTTGCGCGACAAGACGCGCCCCTCGCGCATTGCGCCGCTCGGGCCGGAGATCGGCGAGCAGGTGGTGGCGCTTTCGCTTGCCGACCCGCCGGGCGAGACGACGCACTGGACTGCCGACATGATGGCGGCCGAGGTGGGCGTCAGCGCCAGCGCGGTGCGCCGCATCTGGAAGGCGCACGGTCTCCAGCCCCACCGCTGGCGGGCCTTCAAGCTCTCCAACGACCCGCAGTTCGTCGCCAAGCTCAAAGACGTTGTCGGCCTCTACGTCGACCCGCCGGCCCATGCCATCGTGCTGTCGGTCGACGAGAAGAGCCAGATCCAGGCGCTCGACCGCACCCAGCCCGGCCTGCCCCTGAAGAAGGGCCGGCTCGGCACCATGACCCACGACTACAAGCGGCATGGCACGACCACGTTGTTTGCCGCCCTCAACGTGCTCGACGGCACCGTCATCGGCAGGAACATGCAGCGTCACAGGCATCAGGAGTTCATCCGTTTTCTCAACGCCATCAACGCCCAAGTGCCGGCCGACAAGGCGATCCACGTCATCCTCGACAACTATGCCGCCCACAAGCATCCCAAGGTGCGCGCCTGGCTCGACCGCCATCAGCGCTTTACCTTCCACTTCACGCCGACGTCCTGCTCGTGGCTCAACGCCGTCGAGGGCTTCTTCGCCAAACTGTCGAAGCGTCGCCTCAAGCGCGGCGTCTTTCATTCGGTCGTTGACCTCCAGGCCGCCATCAACCGCTTCCTTACAGAGCACAACCAACAACCCAAGCCCTTCACCTGGACCGCCGATCCCGACAAAATCATCGCTGCCGTCAAACGGGGGCACCAAGTGTTAGATTCCATCCACTAGGTGCCTTCGAAGCGTGGCGCCGGCTATGCCATGCGCACGGAGTGTCAGCTGGGCATTCGATGGAAAGACAATCAACTGCGCATCCTGGCGAAGCTCGTTGTCAGGATAGAAGGTAAGCAACGCGTCAAGCACTGCAAGGCTGCGGTCCTGTAATCCGAGCACTTCCCGTGCTTCTGATACATCCCGAAAAACTTTCCACTTGTCAGCCGATTTGCCGGGCTTGATCTCGGTCGTCGCAATCTGTCGCCGTACCAAGGCAAGCGTCATCGGCCGCCGCCCGAAGGGCGTCGTCACATTCCCACTCTGCATTTTTCTTCACCTTCTAAGAGGCAAAAGAAATCCGCCCGCCTATCGACGGCTACGACTCTTGACAGTGATTCGTGGAAATGCGATTCTCGATTTGCTCAGAATACGAGAGAGGCTTCCACGACGAGGGTCGATTGGGGGCCTTTTTCTTTTACGGTTTAGTCTCCTTGCACTTTCTCTTCCTTCCTGAATTCCTCGTAGAGGCGCTCCAGGTTTTCAGTGAGAAACCTTCCAAATTTCCCGGCATCCTTCGCCTTCAATGAAAGCGAAAAGCTCTTGCCAGTGTTCTTGAATTCCGCGGACAGGCTCTTGTCCTTCGGCTGCCATGTGGTAGCCGCAACAGCACGTTTTGCGGGCTTCCTTGCTCGCTTGAGTTCATTGAGAACCAGATCGAAGCGGCGATCGGAAGGCGTTTCTGGGAAACTCCCGTCGGCCGTCACTGCAAGTGCGGTAGCCAAGTTTTCAGGCCGCTCGATCAATTGGGCAAGCTCAAGCCATCGATCACGTCCCACACCTTTCGCAGCCCCAATGGCAGATGAGACTTCCACCGGGATCCTGCCGGTGACTGACAGCATTCTCGTCAGCATAGGGGGATCAATTGACAGCGCCAGCTCTATGGTTCGCCGCTCGTAGCCGAGATCCAGGAGCTGTTGGGCGAAAGTAGCGCGTTCGATGAACGACAAGTTTTCGCGCGCCGAATTTTCCTGGCCTTGGGCAACAACGTGGTCGACATCCGCGACCTCTTTAACAACCGCTCTAACTGTTCGATTGAGGAGCTTGGCGGCTCGCACGCGTCGATGTCCAAAGACAATTTGATAACGGCCTTCGTCTACTGGATGGGGCCGCACAAGGACCGGTGTATCCTGCCCCCGCTCCCGGATAGCCTCAACGAGTTCGTTGAACGCTAACTCGTCATCGTCCATGCGGTCAGACACAAACGAGCTGTCGATCTCTTTCGGGTCGAGTTCTACAACCGCCTCGCCCTGCAAGATCTGTTCCGCCTTGGCCGCCTTCTGTGCAAGCTCCCCGAGGGAACTGATCATTGACCGGGAGGCTCCTCGACTTGCGTAACCAGGGGTGGCTTTTCTCTCGGACCTTGCTCCGTCTCCACTGGTTATGTTGGCGAAGACATCCTTACGAGCCATCACGTCCACTCCGATCTTGGCCTAACTCAGTGAAACCATTGGCAAAAAAACCAATGTGTACGGCTGACAATTTTCTACGCATGTCGCCGCCCCCAAGCCTGATGCATCAACTCGATAACCTCCGAATTAACCAGGTCCATCGCCTCGCGCGCTCGGTCATAGGTAGCTGGGGTAAATTGAGAGCGCTCCACTTCGTAGAGCGTCTGTTTTGTTAGTCCGGCGTCCGAAACGGCCGTCGACTTCACCATGTGGTTTTTCATCATCTGCCGAGCAAACATCGACTGCATGAAGCCGACCATCTGCTGCTGCGGAATGTCCATAGGCTCGTACCGGGTAATCAGGTACCGGAACCAATCCAGACTAACCGTTACACCCGCTCCCTCGATGCTCTTCAATATGTCGCCTAGCATAAGCAGGAACTGGGACATCGACATGATGTCCAGCATTTGGGGATGTACAGTTATGAGGACCGACGTGGCAGCCGTCAGCGCGGTAAGTGTCAGGTAGCCGAGCTGGGGAGGGCAGTCCACAACCACCACGTCGTAGCGATCGTCGACCTCGGCCAGCGCGGTGCCTATTCTCGTATAAAACAGCTTGCCTTCAGACGAGTCCTTCCGCTGCATTGCGAGCGGTGTTTCATACTCGTACTCCTGCAATTCCAAATTCGCTGGCACGATGTCGAGGTTTGGGAAGTTTGTGGGCTGTATAATCTCGATGATCGACCTGCGATTGTCATCATATCGAAGGGACTCATAAAACGACGGCTTCTCATCAAGCTCAGGCTGGATTCCATATAAAGCCGTCATTGAGGCTTGTGGATCGAGGTCGACCGCAAGGACACGATAGCCTTTGAGTGCCAAGTGCTGTGCAAGGTGAGCCGATGTCGTCGTCTTTCCCGAACCGCCCTTGAAATTCACAACCGCAATGACTTGAAGCTTTTCGCCCTTGTTGCGGTGGGGGACCCTATCCAGGAGCGACCGCAGCTCGTTCATCTGTTCAGCACTGTAGTATCGACGGCCCGTGGCAGTGACCGTTGGCTCGACACCTTTTCCTTGTAGGTGTAGCTTTTTCAAGTAGCTCTGGGAGACTCCGACGAAATCCGCCACCTCCGCTAGCGAGAATTGACGTAAGGTCTTCTGCGCGTTTGGTGGGAATTTTTCGATTCGAAGCATGTCGAGCTTGCTTGAAATTTCGCCGCCTTGATCCAGAATCGTGTCGGCAAAACTCAGTAATGGCTCTGAAACTGGCTTTGTCACGTTCATTTTTTCAGATGCCCTCAGTCACGATATTTTGCGGAAAATTAGAAATTATCGTCACTGTGCCCCGATTCCCTCCTGCTGACAAGAAAAATAGAGTTAACAAATACTTAACAACCGCACTTGCGAGCGGCGCAGCCCACGGGCTCGAAACCGAATTCTCTTCAACGAAACAAAGGGTTAGGTTGCGGCGCCTTAAAAATGGTCCTTAGTTTGTTCTCCTGTGAATCCTACAGGAGTAGCCCGACCGCGCCTGACGAGACGGCCCGTGCTGCTGGTTTGGGGTTCAACCTTCGCGACTCACCCAACCAAAAACCTTGTCGAAGTCTACAACTGCCCAGCGATTCTGATCCGTGCTCATCTCCGCGACGATTTTCAACGACGAAGACAAGCATGCAGGTTATTGCGATTTCCGCGCACCCAGATCTTCGCGGGAAGCAACTTCTTGAACAGCACCACAGGCGCCGAGCGCGAGTCTTTTCCGATCGGCTAGGCTGGGAGGTGAGCGTTCTCGACGGTGGGGAATCGGATGCTTTCGATGGTCTCCAACCGACCTACATCATCACCGTGTCGGACAGCGGCCATGTGGCAGGATGCGCCAGACTTCTCCCAGCACTTGGCCCGGCCATGACGTCTTTCCCTCGCTTCTTCCGAACGAGGGACTGAAGGCCCATCCCTTTCTGATCGAGAGCTCTCGCTTCTGCGTCGACACGGGTCTCGATGAGGGAAGGGGAGGCGGTATGGTCCATGAGACGACGTTGACGATGTTCGCAGGCATCATCGAATGGTGCATGGCGCATGACTACACCGATATTGTCACCGTGACCGATCTTCGATTCGAGCGAATCCTCGCTCGAGTCGGATGGCCACTGCTGCGATTGGGTGAGCCCAAGAAGATCGGCGTTACGATGGCCGTGGCGGGCACGCTGCCCGCCAATTCGGAGACATTGTGAGGCTTTGCCCTTTCAGTTACCGCTTTGAACTCACCGCTTTTGGCCAGCTGCGAACTCGTGTGAACCCTTTGGTGGCGCATAGCGTCAACCCGGCAGTTGCCGAACGGCTCTCGCGCTGATGAGCGAGCGGCTGATTCGCGGAAGCTCGGATGGAGGATCGCGTCAAACCGGCCGCAAATGTCTTTAGTTGGAAAAGGCGGCGTTCTTCAGCGGGAAACCTAACGCTATGACCTCAAGAAGAACGCTGTGCGTATCGAGAACGACGGTTGCGCCTCGATTCGTAACCTAACGCCTGACAGACCTAGCGACACAGGATGTTCGTGTCAGAAAACCGTCACTACGCTCCTGACTTTCCCTGCTCTGCTCCCAACCTTAAACGGTCGAAAACTTCCGGACAGAACTCAAACTGTCGGGCAGTTCCGCGCCCCATGGAGTTCTTTACGATCGTCTCTGTAAGTATGCCGCGCTCAACGAGTGGATCGATCGATTCCGCCACGGCATTGCGCGTCAATCCGGTGATTTTGACGATATTTGAAAGCGTTAGCTTCTCGTGGCTCTGATGCATCATGTAGAGAACCGTCATCATCCCGAGCTGCTTCAGCCGCGATTGTGGCGTCTCTCCGTCAATCGGTTTGTCGAGAACTTCCTGCAAGGCGTAAGCCGCAAACAGCTGGCTTTGCCAATGTGCGTTGAGTGCGCTTGTCATCTTTTATACTGTCAGTTATATGATCGTAAAACGAGTCGCGAAGTGGCAAAACTTGCTGGCCTCTGCGCGCAATCGCGTCGGTGAAGGGTGGTGGTCATGAACAAGTCTCTCGTGCAGGCAGCCGTCGCTGCAGCCAGCTTAGCGTCATTCTATCTTGTTTTCGACGGCAAAGCGCGCGCGGATGAGTGGGGATGCCAGGTTATCCTGTGCCTTTCCAATCCCGGCGGTCCGACGCAGTATGCGGAGTGCCGGCCGCCGATTCATAAGCTCTGGCGCGCGCTTGCAAAAGGACACTCTTTCCCCACCTGCAGCGGCGTTGGGTTCCGCGCCTCGCGCCCCGGATACGAGCCCTATTACTGCAACGACGGCTACCGCCTGACAACGCGCTATGGTGATCGCGGGCTTGAGGCGAGCTGCATCTCGACCGGGCCACAGACTGTCTCAACTGATGAATGCTATTCCAACAATGATCGGATCACCTCGGCAACGTGGCGGCGGAGCGAAGGCCGCAGAGAGTGCCAACGCTATGTGACGACGCGGCCGAACGTCCGCCCGCAGCCTCATTACATCGACGTGACCATCGACGGCGTCGGCAAACAAAGAGTGTGGTACTGAGCCATGCCTGTTGCTTTCCTCGATCTGGCGCAAACTTGCGCACCCGTAGTTGCGGCCGAGACACTCGCCGGCGTCGTCAGCCTTGAAAGCCAATTCGAGCCCTTCGCCATCAGGATCAACAGCGGCGTTCCGCTCTCGGAGCAGCCCACTACCAAGGCGGAGGCGATCGAGATTGCCACGTCGCTGGCGGCCGAGCGGCAGGACATCCAGCTCGGTCTCGGCGGCATCGGCACAGAAGAACTCGGGAAGCTGAAGCTCTCGATCTCCGACTCCTTCGATCCCTGCCTCAACCTTCAGGCTACCGCGACACTGCTCGACGGATATTACCGGCTCGCAATGAAGGCCGGCGCGGATCCGAACCAAGCCGAACAGGTGATGCTGCAATCCTACTACGGACGGGACGATCCCTCCGTCGGCGCCATGGTCCAGTACGACGAGCAGGTCCGCCAGGAAGTGAAGCGGCTCGGCACAACCCTCGCGGCTCTCATGATCGGAGATGGCGGGCAGGGGAGGGGGATCACCGAAGAGAGCCCTGTCGATGTGGCGGTGGAGAAGGCGAGGGACGACCGGTCTGCCGACGAGGCGGCATCGGCGGCGTCCTGGGATGTTTTCAATTCGCGACGGCAATCTTCCGTCCTCGTGTTTCAGAACAGTCAAATGGAGCAGAGTGAATGACCTTCAGTTCCCGTATCCGCCCGATCGCCGCCTCGACCCTGATGGCCGTCGCCATGGTGGTCAGTCTGGTCGAACCGGCGTTCGCGCAAGCCGCCGGCATCGAGACCGTGCTGCAGAACATCGTCGACATGTTGACCGGCAACATCGCCAAGCTGCTGGCTGTGATCGCGGTGATCGTGATCTGCATTGCCTGGATGTTCGGCTACATGGATCTGAGACGGGCAGGGTTCTGGATCATCGGCATCGGCGGCATCTTCGGCGCCACCGAACTCGTCAACACCATCGTCGGAAGCTGACGCCATGGCGAACGCACGGCCGGCGCTCGAGGAAGACACGCTGTTCATTGCTTGCACCCGCCCGGCGATGATCGCCGGCGTGACGATGGAAGCGATGGGCATGAACGTCATGCTGACGACCATCCTTTACATCGTCGCCGGCTCGATCGCTTACGCGCTCGTCGGCGTCGTCTTCCACCTGGTGTTCCGCGCGCTCGTCAAACACGACCACAACATGTTTCGCATCTTACTGGCCTGGGTGGAGACACGCGGCCGGTCCCGCAACAGCGCCTATTGGGGCGGGGCAACGCTTGCACCGCTGAAGCTCGCCCGCAAATACGACGAAAGGGACCTCGGACTTGCCTAGCCTGACCACACTCAGATCTCGCGAACTCGGTCCGGAGACCTTCATCCCCTATGTCCGCCACGTCGACGAGTCGACGATCGCGCTCGATTCCCGGGCGCTGATGGTGATGATCGCGCTCGAAGGCGTCTCCTTCGAGACCGCGGATGTTCTCGACCTGAATGCCCTCCATCGCGACCTCAACACGCTCTACCGAAACATCGCCGACGAGCGTCTTGCCTTATGGACGCATCTCATCCGCCGTCGCGACAACAGCTATCCGGAAGGCACGTTCACTACGCCGTTCTCGGCGGCGCTCAACGACAAGTATCGCGCGCGAATGGTGGGCGAGGACCTGTTTCGCAACGACCTCTATCTGACCATCCTCTGGTCACCGGCACGCGATCCGGCAGACAAGGCGGCAAAGCTGCTGTCGCGCCTGCGCCGAGCCCGTCGCGCAGGGGCGGAACTCGACGAGGAGGCCCTCAAGCACCTTCGCGACAAGGTCGTCGATGTCACGGCGGCTTTGAAACGCTTCGAGCCCCGCGTGCTGTCCCTCTACGAGCATGACGGCCTGTTGTTCTCGGAGCCGAGCGAAGTGCTGCATCAGTTCGTCGGCGGACGACGCGAGCCGATCCCCCTGACCGAGGGCCGCATTGCGTCGGCGATCTACTCGGATCGTGTCATCGTCGGCCGCGAGACGGTCGAGATCCGCCCCGAAGCAGAAAGCCGCTATGCCGGCATGCTGAGTTTCAAGGAATATCCGGCCCGCACCAGGACCGGCATGCTCGACGGCGTGCTCACCAGTCCTTTCGAACTGATCCTGGCGCAATCCTTCTCCTTCGTCTCGAAGGCGGACGCCCGTGTCATCATGGGCCGCAAGCAGAACCAGATGGTCAGCAGCGGCGACAAGGCGGCCTCGCAGATCGAGGAGCTTGATGGGGCGATGGACGATCTGGAGTCCAACCGGTTCGTGCTCGGCGAGCACCACCTGACGCTTTCCGTCTTCGCCCCATCGGTGAAGGAACTGACCGACAACCTCGCCAAGGCACGCGCCAGCCTGACCAGTGGCGGCGCAGTCGTCGCGCGCGAGGATCTTGGCCTTGAGGCGGCCTGGTGGGCGCAGCTGCCGGGGAACTTCCGCTATCGCGCCCGGTCCGGCGCGATCACCTCCCGGAACTTCGCTGCCTTGTCGCCCTTCCACTCCTATCCGATCGGCCAGAAGGACGCCAACGAGTGGGGGCCCGCCGTCGCCCTGCTCAAGACGGCGTCCGGGTCACCGTACTACTTCAATTTCCATTACGGCGATCTCGGCAACACCTTCGTCTGCGGACCGTCGGGCGCCGGCAAGACCGTGCTCCTCAACTTCATGCTATCGCAACTCGAGAAGCACGACCCGCATGTAGTGTTCTTCGACAAGGACAGGGGGGCGGACCTCTACGTGCGCGCCGCCGGCGGCACCTATCTGCCCCTCAAGAACGGCATTCCGACCGGATGCGCCCCCTTAAAGGCGCTCGAACTGACGCCGGAGAACAAGGTGTTCCTGACGCGCTGGGTCGGCAAGCTCGTCGGCTCAACCACGCGGGAACTGAGCGTGACCGAACTCCGCGACATCGCCGCCGCAATCGACGGCCTTGCCGATCTGCCGGTCGAGCGTCGGACGATCGGCGCGCTCAGGACCTTTCTCAACAACACCGATCCGGAAGGGATCGCGGCAAGGCTGCGGCGGTGGGAGAGGGGAGGGCCACTCGGTTGGGTCTTTGACAACGTCATCGAGGATATCGGCTTCGGCGAATTCGGCATCGGCGGCAAGTTCGTCGGCTACGACATGACCGACTTCCTCGACAACGAGGAAATCCGGACCCCGCTGATGGCCTACCTCTTCCATCGCGTCGAGCAATTGATCGACGGCCGGCGGATCATCATCGTGATCGATGAGTTCTGGAAGGCGCTCCAGGACGAGGGGTTCCGGGACCTCGCCCAGAACAAGCTTAAGACCATTCGAAAGCAGAACGGACTCATGCTCTTTGCCACGCAGAGTCCACGGGATGCGATTGTTTCGCCGATCGCTCACACCATCATCGAGCAATGCCCGACGCAGATATTCCTGCCGAACTCCCGCGGCAATCATGCCGACTATGTCGATGGCTTCAAGCTGACGGAGCGCGAATACGAGCTGGTCGCGCGCGAGCTCTCGGTCGAGAGCCGGCGGTTCGTGTTGAAGCAGGGACATAACAGCGTCGTCGCCGAGCTAGACCTCAAGGGCTTCGACGACGAACTCGCCATCCTCTCCGGCCGAACCGCCAACGTCGAACTTGCCGATGCGATCCGTGCCGAGGTCGGCAACGATGCCAAGGATTGGCTTCCGATTTTCCAGCAGAGAAGGAGTGCAAGTTGATGGCTTCCTATCGACTTCATTGTGCTTCGATTGCCTCCGTGCTCATCCTTTCCGCCAGCGGTGCGGCAGGGCAGGGGATCCCGGTGATCGACCAGACGGCGATCGCCAAGCACATTGAGACGATCGCTGAGCTCAAGTCGCAACTCGATGCGCTCAATCAGCAGATCGAGCAGGCACAGCAGCTCTACGGTTCGCTCAACAAGCTCACCGACATGGCAGATGTTGCCAGCGTCTTGAACGATCCGGCCATTCGCAAAGCGCTGCCGGCGGACTTCAGCGCCATCGAGGGCCTGTTCAAGGCCAACGGTACGGGCGTCTTCGCTGACTCAGCCTCAAAATTCCTCGAAGGTAATACGACCTATCGAACCAACGCCGACGACTTCTACGCGCAGGAGCTTTCGCGCATCCAGAACAAGAACGCCGGTCAGATGAGCCTCGGCCAACAGATTTATGATGCCGCGACCAAGCGTATCGACGGCATCGACCAGCTGCGCGAGAAGATATCGACGGCAGGCGACGCCAAGGATATCGCCGACCTGCAGGCTCGGCTTCAGGCCGAACAGGCCTTCCTTCAGACCGATGTGTTGCGGATGGAAGGCTTGCGCATGGTGCAGCAGGCGCAGGTTCAGGTCGATGAACAGCGCAAGGCCGAGGACTGGCGCCAGCGCATGGATGCGATCAAGGCGGCCCTGCAATGAGAAGATCGCTGCTTCTTCTGACGATGTTTGGCCTGGCCGCCTGCTCGGAGCAGGAGCGGACCTACACGGTTGAAGAACTGGTGGCGGACGAAGCGCTGCTTTCCAGCATCGTCACGAAGTGCCGCAACAATCCAGGAGAGCTCCGCGATACCGCGACTTGCCAAAACGCGGAAAGCGCCGACGGCAAGCTGCGGCTCCAGCGCATGCGGCAATCGTTGGGAGGTTGATGCCCATGTATGAGGTGTTCGCCTTCGTCGACGAGCAGTTCAAGACACCGCTGGAGAACTTCATCTCCACCGGAACGTCGAACATCTCCGAGTGGGTCTCAGGCCCTCTGACGGCAGCGGTGACCCTCTATATCGTGCTCTACGGCTATCTCGTTCTTCGCGGCTCGGTCCAGGAACCGATCCTCGACTTTGCATTTCGGGCGATCAAGCTCGCCATCATCGTCATGCTGGTGAAGAACGCCGGCGAGTACCAGACCTATGTCACCAACATCTTCTTCGATGTGCTTCCGCGCGAGGTGTCCCAGGCGCTGAACAGCGGCACGGCGCCGAGCGCATCGACCTTCGACAGCCTGCTCGACAAGGGACAGGCCTCAGCCACCGATATCTGGTCACGTGCCTCCTGGCCGGTCGATATCGTCACCGGCGTTGGCGGCATGATGGTGATCGGCGCGAGCTTCATCGTCGCCGCAATCGGCTACATCGTTTCGCTTTACGCGCGTCTGGCGCTTGCCATCGTGCTCGCGATCGGCCCGATTTTCGTGGCGCTCGCAATGTTCCAGTCGACGCGACGCTTCACCGAGGCCTGGATCGGCCAGCTTGCGAACTTCGTGATCCTTCAGGTTCTCGTCGTCGCCGTCGGCTCCCTGCTGATCACTTGCATCGACACCACCTTCACGGCGATCGAGGGATATAGCGACGTGCTGATGCGGCCGATCGCGCTTTGCGCCATCTGCCTCGCCGCTCTCTATGTCTTCTATCAGCTTCCCAACATCGCCTCGGCGCTTGCCGCCGGCGGGGCGTCGTTGACCTACGGCTACGGCGCCGCACGCGACGCCCACGAAAGCACGCTCGCCTGGGCGGCGTCCCATACCGTCCGTGCGGCCGGACGTGGCGCCCGAGCCGTTGGTCGAACCTTCACCTCGAAAGGCTCCGGATCATGACGCTTTTCGCACGAACAAGAAAAAGGCTCTCCAGGAATGATCAGAACATTTCCGCTGCTCTGCATGGCGGCCGCCTTAAGCGGCTGCGCATCGCTGACCTATCCGCTCCCGAAATGCGACGGCTATTCGCGCCGTCCTCTCAATCGTTCGATGTGGCAGTGGGAAGACAATAGCAACCTCAAACAGAAACAGTCCGATGCGCGACCGGCGGCGTCTCAGTCCGTCGCCACCGCGTATGTCGACGAGGGCAAGGAACCTCCCACCTTTGCCCATCTCGACATCGACGCATCCTATCGTCCTTGTGAGGGTTGACGCGATGGTCTCCGGAGATGAACTCAAGACATATTTCGAGAAGGCGCGACGCTTCGATCAGGACCGCATGATCCAGGTCGAACGCTCGGCGCGCATCGCCTGGTCCGTTGCCACCGTAGCCGGCATTCTTGCCGGTGCTTCGATCTTCGCCGTCGCCGGCCTCACGCCGCTGAAAACGGTGGAACCGTTTGTCGTGCGGGTCGACAATTCAACGGGCATCGTCGATGTCGTCTCGGCGCTGACATCGACGGCCGGCACTTACGACGAAGCCGTCACCAAATACTTCGCCGCGAAATACGTCCGGGGCCGCGAAGGCTATGTCTGGAGCGAGGCGGAGGAAAATTTCCGCACCGTCGCCTTGTTGTCGACGCAGCCGGAGCAGGCTCGGTTTTCGGCCTTCTATCGCGGCAGCAATCCGGAGTCGCCGCAGAACACCTATGGGCGCGGCGCCACCGCGCGGATCAGCATTGCCTCGATCTCGCTGATCAATCCGAATGTCGTATCCGTCCGATTTATGCGCACGATCACCCGCGGGGAAGAAGTCCGGACAACCCATTGGGTTGCGACGCTCACCTTCTCCTATGTGAACGCGCCGATGTCATCGACGGATCGGCTGGTGAACCCTCTCGGTTTTGCGGTCAGCGAATACCGGGCCGATCCGGAGGCCATCAACTGATGCGGACTATTTTCATCTGCACTCTCCTCCTTACGGTCTCCGCCTCCACGGCGCCTGCCCTCGAAATTCCGCGCGGCGCGTCGCAGGACAACCGTATCCGTTTCGTCGACTACCAGCCCTACAACATCACCCGCATCATCGGTTCGCTGCGCTCCTCGGTGCAGGTCGAGTTCGCGGCCGACGAGGAGGTCGCGCATGTCGCGCTTGGCAACAGTGTCGCCTGGGAGGTCGCACCGGTGGGCAACATCCTGTTTCTCAAACCGCGGGAAAATCAGCCGGTCACCAATATCTCCGTCGTGACCACCCGCCGTGACGGATCGACCCGCAGCTACCAGATGGAATTGACGGTGCGGGATGGCAAGGTGGAGGTCGGCCAAAACACCTACTTCTACGTCAAGTACCGCTATCCCGCCGACGACGCCGAGCGCCGGCGCCAGGCGGCGGCGGCGCGAGCGATCGCCGCGGGGGCGAAGGAGGCCGACAATGTGCTGGCGATCCACGAGGCTTATGGCCCTCGGAACTGGCGTTACTCCGCGCAAGGGGCGCAGGCACTGGAGCCACAATCGGTCTACGACAATGGCAAGGTCACGACCTTTGCCTTCGTTGGCAACCAGGAAATGCCGGCCATCTACATCGAGAACTCGGACGGCAGCGAGAGCCAGGTTCCGAAGTCTGTCGACGGCAACCTGGTTCTCGTCCACGCGATCAGCCGCAAGTTCATCCTGCGCAGGGGAGGGGACGTGCTCTGCGTCTTCAACGAGGCCTACGACCGCGTCGGCATCAATCCGGACACCAATACGACCTCGCCGTCGGTCGAGCGGGTTGTGAAGACCGACGCCAGCGCGGCGCAATAGGAGGCTGTCATAGTTCAGAAAGACGAAAGCCGGATACCCGGCGAGCGGGCCGAAACGGTTGCCGGCAGGAGGATCGACAACAATCCCGTCCTGAAGCGCGGCGCGGTTGCGGCTGCCGTCGTCGCCTTTGTCGGCTTCGCCCTATGGTCGATGAGCGGGGAAGGGAAACGGCAGGACAATGCCCAGCCGGAGCGGGTGGTCATCCGCCAAACGACGAACTTCGAACCGGCCAAGGAGAAAATGGAACCCGTTCAGCCAGTGCCGGAAGTGAAGCTACCAACCCCCATCGTGACCGAGGAGGTCAAGGAGGAAGATCCACTGCTCGACTCGGCGCGGCGGGCGCCCGTCATGGCCTATAGCGGCGGACAGAAAAACGCGACATTGCACCGTGACACCGAAAATCCTCCCATTTCGGCGGACAGCAATTTCGTGCCGTTCGATGGAAGCATGATGGGCCCGAATACGGCCAATGTCGATGAACAGAGGTTCAACGGGTTGCTACGACCGACCAGGCTTGAGGGCTCGCGCGCCGGCACGCTCGGCAACCGGAATTTCATCGTTGCGATGGGAACCTCGATACCCTGCGTCCTGGAAACGGCACTAGCGTCGGATCAGCCCGGCTTCACCAGCTGCGTTATCAACCGGGATGTCCTCTCGGATAATGGCCGGGTCGTGCTGATGGAAAAAGGCACTCAAGTTCTCGGCGAGTACCGCGGCGGCCTCCAGCGAGGACAGAAGCGCCTCTTCGTGCTCTGGAACCGCGCGAAAACCCCGAATGGCGTCATCGTCCCATTGGCCTCGCCGGCGACGGATGCGCTCGGCCGCGCCGGCGTAGACGGCTATGTCGACACGCATTGGTGGGAGCGGTTCGGAAGTGCGCTTCTCCTTTCCATCGTTGGCGACGCCACGAGTTATGCGAACAGTCGGCTGCAGGACAGCGACGTCGACGCGCAGAACACGACGAGCGCCGGCCAGCAGGCCGCGGCGATCGCTGTCGAGCAATCGATCAACATCCCGCCGACGCTCAACAAACATCAGGGTGAACTCGTCTCGATCTTCGTGGCGCGCGATCTCGACTTTTCCGGTGTTTATAGATTGCGGGCGACCGAGCCGAGGAACAAGGTCCTCGACCGGGCGGTGCTCGGCGACTTCGGCCCGCGATCAACGCTCGTGACGAAGTAGGGTAAGGGCGATGACCGAAGGTTCCGACGCGACGGTCGTTCGTGAACTGCTCTCTCCGTTCGCGCCGTTCCTCGATGACAAGTCGCTCTACGAAGTGATCGTCAATCGGCCCGGGCAGGTGTTGACTGAGGGTGCCGGCGGGTGGCGGACCCATGATCTGCCGGAGCTTTCCTTCGAAAAACTGATGCGCCTTGCCCGAGCCGTGGCCAGTTTTTCCAACCAATCCATCGATGAAACGCGGCCGATCCTGTCGGCGACCCTGCCGGGGGACGAACGAATCCAGATCGTCATTCCACCGGCCACCACGAGAAACACGGTCAGCATCACCATCCGGAAGCCATCCTCGGTCGAATTCACGCTCGACGACTTGGAGCAGAGGGAGTTTTTCTCCGAAACGCGGGCGACCAACGACCGGGCGTCGACGCAGGAACAGAATTTGCTGGCACTATACCGTACCGGTCGCTTCAAGGATTTTCTGCGGGAAGCCGTCATCGCACGGAAAAATATCATCATCTCAGGCGCAACCGGATCGGCCAAGACGACGCTGTCGAAAGCGCTGATCAAACATATTCCGGAGCATGAGCGGATCATTTCGATCGAGGACACCCCCGAGCTGGTTATTCCGCAGCCCAACCACGTGCGCCTGTTCTATTCGAAAGGCGCCCAAGGACTTTCGAGTGCCCGCCCCAAAGAACTACTGGAATCTTGTCTCCGGATGCGGCCAGACCGCATTTTGCTGCAAGAGTTACGTGATGGCACGGCCTTCTACTATGTCCGCAATGTCAACTCCGGCCATCCCGGATCGATAACGACCGTGCATGCCGATTCCGCCAAGCTCGCCTTCCAACAGTTGACGCTGCTTGTGAAGGAATCCGAAGGAGGACGTAACTTGGATCGCGAAGACATCGATCGATTGTTGAGGGTCTCGATCGACGTCATTGTCCAATGCAAGCGAATGGACGGTCGGTTTCGAGCAACAGAAATCTACTTTCGAGCCTGACACATCTTCCGTCGGCGTCAGCAACTACCGCCCACGACCAGAAGACAGCTACGCCTGCGTAGATGATCTTGCGAGATGACGGCGATGGGGTTTTGGTCTGCACCCCGCCTAAAGCTTTGACCGGAAACTCTGCGCCGGAACTGCGTTAAGCAATTGCCCACATTCAGCCGCCATTGCACCGAACGAACCACCTGCATCCAAATTGGGGCCTGCGGTTCGAAGCCACTCAAGGCGACGGACGTTAGGAAGGCAGTCATTCAGCTCGACCTGCGATCTTCGCGTTCTGTCACGGATGGTTACGTTGGGGAAATGCCGCTGTGAACGGCAGTCGCTAGCAATGAAGCAAGATCGGACGCTCCGTCCGCGAGTTCTGGGGATCGCGAAAATCCCAGACGGCCGATCTTTGCCCAAAGGTTCAGAGCGCCTCTGCAGATAAGGGCAGCTTTGTTGAGTCCGTCTATCGCTCGGACGAAAACAGACTTCTACGTTGTGATGGAGAATGCGGCCGAAACGCTGCTGGTAGAGACGGCAGAGATTGCGGGAAAGCGTCTCGGCAAGGGTGTCGCAGATCGTGTCCGGGTGGCCCAGGCCTTTCCGTTCCACGATCTCGACCGGATTATCCACTACGATAAGGTCCGATATCGTCAGCGCAAGCATGGCTGATCTCCTTTCGCCTAAGACCGACGTCACGCATTCTACTGCCGCTTGCCGCCTGGGCTTCAGAGCCTGCCGGAGCGGGCAATCGCGCGCAGAAGGCGAAGCGTGAACCAAAGCGCGAGCGCAAAGGCGACCGCCGCGAATACCGGAACCTCGCCGAAAATACGCGGTCCCGCAGTTTCCATGAGCAGCGCCCCCGACACGAAGAGACCTGAGGCAATGAGGCCGAGCACGAACCGGTTGCTGCTCCTTTCAAGCTTTTCATGCAGGCCCTTGAGTTCGCGCACATGCAGAGTAAGCCCCAGGCCGCTGCCTTCCCGAGCGAGCTGTTGGACCCATGTGCTGAGCATCGACGGCAGGTCGCGCGCAGTGTCCGCTGCATCGAGCCTCAGGCGATTGAGCGTGGTTGCCCAATCGGCCTGCTTCATCGCCGCTTCCAATACGCCAGGGGCCTTGGTCTGCAGGGCTTCCAGAAGCTGAAAATCAGGATCGAGGATGCGGACGGTATGCTCGGCGAGAAACATCGCCCGCATCAGGATAAGGAGGTCCAGCGGGACAAAAACGTTTTGCGCCTGTCCGAGTCGCGTCACGCGCAGGAACGCCTCTGCCAGCGACCAGTCCTTGAGCGGCAGCGCCGCATAGTCGCCGATGATCTCCACCAGGCCGCGGCGAAATTCGCTCCGGTCCAGTTCTCCGCCCAATATGCCGAGATCGATTGCAGCCTCGAGGAGCCAGTCGGCGTCCTGACGAACAAAGGCCATGGCAAAGGCGGCAAGCTTGCGGCGCATGGCCCGGTCAAGAAATCCGACGATTCCGAAATCGTGAAGGCAGATCCGCCCGTCTCCGGTGACGAAGAGATTGCCCGGATGAGGATCGCCGTGAAAGACCCCCAACACGAAAATCTGATGCAGGTAAGCATCGACGAAGATTCCCGCGAGGCGAGGGCCGTCCGATCTCAAGGATGCGTCGTCGATCCGTAAGCCGTGGCTTCGCTCCTGGACGATCACCGTCTCCGAGACCAGATCGTCGACCACGTCCGGAATCTTGAGCGTGGGCCAATCGGCGAAGGCCGTCACGAAGCGCCTGATGCTTCTTGCCTCGCGGCAAAAATCGATCTCCTTTAGGAGGTTAGTCCATATCTCCGTGACGATGCGCAGCGGCTGATAGTGGCGCAGGCGAGAAATGATCACCGCAGCCACGCGCGCCAGCCAGAATAGTGAACGCATGTCCTGATTGATCTGGCGTTTCAGGCCGGGTCGGCGAACCTTGATGATGACGCTCCGCCCGTCCCGAAGGCGAGCGCCGTGCACCTGCGCGACGGACGCCGCAGCAAGCGGTGTCTCCTCGAACTCGGCAAACATCTTGGCTACGGGCCGGCCAAGGCCGCGCTCGATCTCTTGCACGGCGACGCTCGTCGGGAAGGCCGAGACGTGGTCCTGCAATTTCTGCAAGGCGACGACGTAGTCATCTGGCACTATGTCCCGGCGTATGCTGAGCGACTGGCCGAACTTGATAAACGTCGTGCCCAGGCGTTCGAGACTGAGGCGAAATCGTTCGGAGGAGGGCGGACTCGAGGGGAGAAGGCGAAGACCCCGCAGGGCGGTTCCCAGTGCGAACGCCATGGCCACGTAGACGATGTGAAAGATACGGAATATCGGCATCTAACATATCAAACGGTTGCCCGTGCCTCATCTCGTATGCTGATGTTCTCATCTTCGGACGCTGCCGAGGCGTAAGATGTCGTGACCGCGGTCATGAAGGCGATGGCGAGGAGCGTCAGCAGGCATTGCCGCCATACCGACCGATAGTCGCGCGCCAGAACAACTGCGGTCGCTTCGGACCTGCAACCTCTCGAATGCAACATGGCCGTTCTCCTCAAAGATCCGGCTTTGGCGGCGTCGCCTCTGTTATTTCCGCCCCGCGGCATCCGTTTTCGAAAGGCGCGTGAAGCTGCCTATACGGACGGCTGGGCGCGATCGAGTCATGATTGGATTCTCTCCATCTGAGCGGATCGGTCATTGAGCGAGATCAAACCCGCAGCGGCGAATTATGTTTGATAATGCCTCGTCAGGAGGGGTGCGCCGGGACAACGCTGCACGGTGCTGATCTTATCATTACGGCCGCCAATTCTTTGATCGGGATCAATCGCCCGCTGCGCCGGAAGGCGTATGCTGCGAGGCGACATGGGAGTTTGATGCGATGCTGGCCAAAGACATCATGACCAAGAAGGTGCTTTCGGTAAGTCCCGAGCACAGTATAAGCCATGCTGCACTTACTATGCTCGAAAATCGAATAAGCGGACTGCCTGTATGCGACGACGACCGCAAGTTGGTTGGCATTTTGTCGGAGGGCGATTTGTTGCGGCGTGCAGAGCTGGGATCGGCAGCATGGCCGAGCGCCATCCGAGACAAAGCCGAACCGGAGGCCTTCACCAAGACACATAGCTGGCGCGTCGGTGACGTGATGACCCAGCGTGTCGTCACGGTTGATGAAGACGCGCCTCTCGGCCGCATCGGCGCGATAATGGCTGCCAACCAGATCAAGCGGATTCCAGTCATGCGAGCTGAAGAGATGGTCGGCATCATAAGCCGAAGCGACATTCTTCGGGCGATCGCTGCCGCCGTGCCTGATGCGATAGCCGGAGGTGACGAGGCGATGCGGCGTGCCGTCCTGGCGCGGCTTTGTTCCGATCTCGGGCTCGACGGAGGGGCAGTCGAGGTGACTGTCGAGAATGGAACCGTCAGCTTGTGGGGGCAGGTCGAAAGCGAAGCGGAACGCGAGGCGGCCCGAGTGGCTGCCCAGACGATCAGCGGTGCGGGGGGCGTCAGGAACAAGTTGCGTATTATCGCTACCTGAGCGCCTAATCGACGATGCTGCGGGTGTGGTTTTAGCCGGTACTGCCCACCACAGTAAATGGCAATTGCGTCGCCCGGCAGGTCATCCGTCCGCTTGTCATCCGAAGATTTATACTGGGCGAGCCGCCACTCAGGATGATCGAGGTCCGAGTGACCGCGGCAGATGAACCGATCATCTTTGCAGGCGCCGTCACCGAAACCCCAAGCCAGGAGCTCTCCCGATGACCGATAGCCTTTCGCCCGACCTTCTGGACCGGATCGACGCCTATTGGCGCGCCGCAAACTATCTTTCGGTCGGCCAGATCTATCTTCGCGCCAACCCGCTTCTGAAGCAGAAGCTCACGCTTGCGCATGTGAAGCCGCGCCTGCTCGGCCACTGGGGGACCACACCGGGCTTGAATTTCCTCTATGTCCACCTCAATCGGCTGATTCAGGTGCATGACCTCAACATGATCTATGTCACCGGGCCGGGGCACGGAGGCCCTGCCCTTGTGGCGAACACCTATCTCGAGGGAACCTACTCCGAGCTCTATCCGGACGTTGGGGAGGACGAGGCCGGTCTTAGGAAGCTCTTCACGCAATTCTCCTATCCGGGAGGTATTCCGAGCCATGTGGCGGCCGAGGTGCCGGGTTCGATCAACGAAGGCGGCGAGCTCGGCTACTGCCTTATGCATGCTTACGGCGCGGTCTTCGACAATCCTGACCTGATCGCTGCCTGCGTCGTCGGCGACGGAGAGGCAGAGACGGGAGCGCTCGCGACGAGCTGGCACTCGAACAAATTCCTCAACCCGGCACGAGATGGAGCCGTTCTCCCGATCCTGCATCTCAACGGCTACAAGATCGCCAATCCAACCGTTCTCGCCCGCATCAGCCATGAGGAACTGGAGGCGCTGTTCAGGGGCTACGGCTACAAACCGCTGTTCGTCGAGGGCGCGGATCCGCGACAGATGCACCAGCTTATGGCGGCAGCGCTCGACAAGGCCCACGGAAAGATTGCCGAGATCCAGCGGCAAGCCCGCAGCGCCGGATTTTCCGACCGCCCTGCCTGGCCCATGATCATCTTCCGATCGCCGAAGGGCTGGACCGGGCCGCGCGAGGTCGACGGCAACAAGACCGAAGGTTCCTGGCGTTCGCATCAGGTGCCGCTCGCAAAGCTCGCGGACGTGCCGGAACATCTCGACATCCTCGAAGGGTGGCTGAAGAGCTATCGGCCCTCAGAACTGTTCAATGAGGATGGCAGGCTTCGTCCCGACCTAAAGGACCTCGCGCCAAAGGGCGAACGCCGCATGGGAGGCAATCCGAACGCCAATGGCGGCCTTCTCCTCAAAGACCTCGATCTGCCGGATTTCCGTCGATACGCGGTGGAGATCGACATTCCGGGCACCCAGACCGCGGAGTCGACCCGCGTCGCCGGCCATTACCTCCGCGACGTTCTGAAACTCAACGCGGAAGACCGGAACTTCCGCATCTTCGGGCCCGACGAAACCGAATCGAACCGGCTGTCGTCCGTCTTCGAGGCGACAGATCGCGCCTTCATGGGCGAGATCCTCGAGAGCGACACGCAGTTATCGCCCGACGGCCGTGTCATGGAGGTGCTGAGCGAACATCTCTGCCAAGGCTGGCTGGAGGGCTATCTGCTGACAGGTCGGCACGGCTTCTTCTCCTGCTACGAAGCCTTCATCCATATCGTCGACTCGATGTTCAACCAGCACGCAAAATGGCTGAAGGTCTGCCGCGAGATTCCCTGGCGAAGGCCGATCGCGTCGCTCACCTACCTGCTGACCTCGCATGTCTGGCGGCAGGACCACAATGGCTTTTCGCATCAGGATCCCGGTTTCATCGATCATGTGGCCAACAAGAAGGCCGACATCATCCGCATCTATCTGCCGCCGGATGCGAACTCGCTTCTCTCGGTGGTCGATCACTGCGTGAGGAGCCGCGACTACGTCAACGTGATCGTCGCAGGCAAACAGCCGCAGTTGCAGTGGATGGACATCGACGCGGCCGTCGCGCATTGCCGGACCGGCCTTGGCGTGTGGGAGTGGGCGTCCAATGACGAACACGACCCCGATGCGGTGGTCGCCTGCGCCGGCGATGTGCCGACCATGGAGGCGCTTGCGGCCGTGATGATCCTGCGCGAAACATTTCCTTCGCTGCGGCTGCGCGTCGTCAACGTCGTCGACCTGATGGCGCTGCAGGCGCCCAGCCAGCATCCTCACGGCATTGCGGACGATGCATTCGATCGGATGTTCACGACCGACAAGCCGGTGATCTTCGCCTATCACGGCTATCCCGCGCTCATTCACCGGTTGACCTATCGCCGCGCCAACCACGCCAACTTCCATGTCCATGGCTACCAGGAGGAAGGCACGACTACGACCCCGTTCGACATGGCCGTTCTCAATAGGCTTGATCGTTTCCATCTCGCCGAGGCGGTGGTCGAGCGCGTGCCGTCGCTCGCAGCGGCGCGAGAAGGCTTCGCCCGTTTCGTCGAAAGCAAGCTCGCGGAACATGATGCCTACATCCGCGACAATGGCGAGGACTTGCCGGAGATACGGAGCTGGCGATGGTTGGCATCCGCCGCTGACGCGCAGTGACGGATGCTTGGAGAACTTGATCTGCGTCAATGTAGATCGTCCCAGACGTCGTACCTTGAAGGAAGTCCTTTACCGAAGGTTAGGAGAGGCGAAATGGCGACACTGCGGACGATCCTGCTGGCGAGCACAATGCTTATGCTTGGCACGCCAGGCTTTGCAAAAGACGCGCACCATCCCGAGGCCACAGCCGGGCAGATCAGCGAAGAAGCTGTGCAGCCGGCGGTTCCCGCCGCAAATCCGGTCGCCGGGATGCCAGGTGGCATGATGTGCGGTGACATGATGGCCGGCATGATGCGGATGATGGCCGGCGGACAAGACCCCATGGGCATGATGGGCGGCCAAGCATCTGCGGGGCAGACCGGCATGAGTGCGATGGCCCAGATGATGGCCCCCGAACACATTGAGGGACGTATCGCGTTCCTGAAGACGGAACTCAAGGTAACGCCTCAGCAGGAGGCGTCTTGGAACGCCTTCACCGAGGTTCTGCGCGCCAATGTCGGCGGCTTGCCGGACGGCATGATGCAGATGCCGGGCGCTATGAGCGACCAGGGCGGTGCCGCCGCGACCCCACTGCAGCGCATCGAAGTCAGGGAAGGCATTCTGAACAGCCGCCTCGAAAGCGTGCGCAAGTTGAAGGCTGTTCTCGCGCCTCTCTATCAGTCGTTCGATGGAGCGCAGAAACAGAAGGCTGACAGACTGCTCGTGCCTCCGATGATGGGCATGATGTAAGAGGGAGACCATTCGTATGAGCAGCGGCGGCAGCCAACGCCGGTTTGCACGGCGAACATGAGAGAGATGTTGCGGAGCCTGCAGGCTTCTGGCGCTCCAAGACAGGGATCGTGCTGATCGGTTTTCTACTGATCGGCGGATTTCTTCTCGTCTCCGAGCATCGCGTGCACGCCCTCGGCTTTCTTCCTTATCTGCTCGTCCTTGCCTGTCCCCTGCTGCATATTTTTCATCATGGTCATGGCGGCCATGGCGCACACAAGCGCGGTCTGTCGCACCGCGGTGCACCCGAGGTCCGCTGAGGCGCATGCGGGATTAAGGCGACCGCTCCTGCGTCCCGCGCGCCCGCGGAGGAGACAATGACGGAGACGATATTTCGCGCGCGGTCCCTCGCGAGAACCTGCCTGACCGGCGAAGTTGCCGTGCAGGCACTGCGTGATCTCAGTCTCCTGACCGTTTACGAAAGCGTCGCCCTCGTCACCGAGATTTCGCCCAACCCCATCCAGCCTCACGAGGCGCTGGCGCCCGTTGGACTCGATGCCCGGCGAAACCACTTTCCCGCACAGCTCTCGGGGGGAGAACAGCAGCGGGTGGCCATTGCGCGGGCGATAGCCAAACGCCCGGAGGTATTGCTCTACGACGAACCGGCGGGCGCACTGGATTCCAAGACTGGGATCCGCGTGATCGACGCGCTGATCAACGTCAACACCCAGCTTGGCACCACGACGCTCATCATTACCCACAACGCAAGCATTCAGGCGGTCGCCGATCGTGTGCTCTTCTTTGCTGACAGAACGATTTCGAGAATTCAAGTGAATGAGCGGCGGCTCACCGCCGAGGCATTGACCTGGTGATGCATGGCCACGCTCGACACCAAATTGCAGCGGGATCTGAGGCGGCTCTGGGGTCAGGTCCTCGCCATTGCCCTAGTGATAGCCGGCGGTGTCGCATCCCTCGTGCTGTCGATCGGATCGTTCAGGTCGCTGGATGAGACGCGCACCGCCTACTACGAACGGTACGAGTTCGCTGATGTCTTCGCGGAGGTGACAGGGGCTCCGAATACGCTTGTCGCTCAGATTGCCGAGATCTCGGGCGTCGCCGCGGTCGAGGCCCGCATCGCCGAATTCGCGCTGCTCGACATCCCGGACTTTCGCGAGCCGGCGACTGGCCGTTTCATATCGCTTCCGGAGGATCGTCCACCGCAGCTCAATCGGCCCTATATGCGAGCCGGCCGTCTGCCTGGCCCAAGTCAGTTTAATGAGGTGATGGTCAATGAGAGCTTTGCGAAAGCTCACGCCTTTGAGCCGGGAGACCGGTTCTCGGCCACGCTAAACGGCCGCAGGCGTGAGCTTACCATCGTCGGTATCGCATTGTCGCCGGAATACGTCTACGCGATCGGACCGGGCGACCGGATGCCCGACGATCGCCGCTTCGGTGTGATCTGGATGTGGGAGCGCGCCCTGGCCGAAGCCTACGGTCTCGATGGCGCGTTCTCCTCGGTCAGCCTCAAGCTGATGCCGGATGCGGTTGAGACCGAGGTCATCGGCGCACTCGACGACCTGCTCGATCGCTACGGCGGCGGTGCCGCCTACGGACGCAAAGATCAGACGTCACATGCCTATCTCGATCACGGCCTCGATATGCTCCGGAACATGAGCCGCACGCTGCCGCCGATTTTCCTCATCGTCAGCGCTTTCCTCGTGAACCTGACGCTAAGCCGACTGGTCGCACTCGAACGGGAGCAGATCGGGCTGCTCAAGGCGTTGGGGTACTTCAATACCAGCATCGTTGCCCACTATCTGAAATTCGTCGCCGCGATTGCCTTCATCGGCATCGCGATCGGTAGCGCGGCGGGGACCTGGCTCGGCGTCTACGTGACGCGGCTTTTCGGCGAGTACTACCGGTTCCCATTCCTCGTCTTCGCCGACAATCCCGATGTCTATGTCCTCGCCGCGGTCCTCAGCATAGCTGCTGGGATCGGCGGGGCGTTTCGGTCCCTTCGCGAGATCGTCTCGTTGGCCGCTGCAGTCGCGATGCAGCCTCCGACTCCTCCGTCATTCCGGCCCTTGCTGTTCGGATGGCCCGCACTTGGCTCCGTCGTCTCACCGCGTACGATGATGATGCTCAGGAACGTTTCGAGGAAGCCGATCCGGGCGGCCCTTGCGACGCTCGGCATGGCCTTTGCGACTGGCATTCTCGTCGTTTCACTCTTCGTTGGGAATGCCATGGAGGAACTGATCGACGTGACCTACTTCATGGCCGATCGCCAGGATGCCACGATCAGCTTCGTGGAGAAGCGGCCCGAGGCCGTCCTGTTCGACGTGAGCAGACTGCCCGGCGTGCTCGCGGTCGAACCCTATCGCCAGGTTCCTATCCGCATCCGAAAGGGAAGCCGCGAGCGCAGGACGCTGCTCTCCGGCAGGCCCGCCGGAGCGGACTTGAGCCGGATCATCGACGTTGATCTGCGCACTGTCAGTCTGCCGGAGGCAGGGGTGGCGATTTCCGCCTATCTGGGACGCCTTCTCGATGCGCGCGTGGGCGACACCGTCGAAGTGGACCTGCTCGACGGCCGGCGACGGACGATTCAACTGACCGTAGCCGCCCTGGTGGAGGATTATTTCGGCATTGCCGCGATGATGGATGCCCAAGCTCTTTCCCGCTTGTTGCGCGAGGCCCCGACGGTGAATGGCGTCCATCTCAGCGTGGACGACGGCAAGCTTGATCTGCTCTACGGGGCCATAAAGCGGATGCCGACGGTTGCGGGGGTAGCGCTGCAGCGTGTGTCCCTCGTGAATTTCCGTCAGAGCCTGGCGATCATTGTGACGACGATGGCGGGCATCTATACGGGGTTGTCCGTCGTGACCGCCTTCGGCGTCGTCTACAACAGCGCCCGCATCTCGCTTTCGGAGCATGCGCGAGAGCTGGCGACCCTGCGCGTCCTCGGCTTCAGCCAGGGCGAGACGATGCGCATTCTTCTGCTCGAACTGGCCGCTATCGTCGCGCTTGCCCAGCCGCCGGGTTGGGCGATCGGTTACGGCCTTTCATTGGTGATGAACAAGCAGCTTGCCGGGGAGCTCATGCGCGCGCCCCTCGTCGTCGAGAATGCCACCTATGTGCTGGCGACCGCGGTCATCTTCTTCGCGGCACTGATTTCGGCGCTTGTCGTCGGGCGTCGCGTCTACGAGCTGGACCTGGTGTCCGTGCTCAAAACCAGGGAATAAGGCCATGCAAGCGAAATGGCTGAAACGGGCCGGATGGCTCACCACTGTCGGGGCGGCGGCGGCTGCCGCCGTCTGGTTCGCCTGGCCGCGGCCGATCCCCGTGGACATGGCCGCCGCTGTGAGGGCGCCGATGGCGGTGACGATCGACGAAGAGGCAAGAACACGCGTCCGGCATGTCTACACGGTCACCGCGCCCGTGACCGGAAAGGTTCTCAGAATCTCCCTTCCGGACGGCCATGACGAAACATCCCTTCACGTCGGCGATGAAGTGATTGCGGGCAAGACGGTAGTGGCGATCATGCAGCCGGTGACCCCAGGCCTGCTCGATGTACGCTCCAGGGCGGAACTGCAGGCAGCCGTCGTCGCCGCGAATGCTATCATCACCTTGGCGGAGGCAGAAATCCGCCGTATCGAAGCGGCAGTCAGGTTCGCTCGTGCCGAACTTGCGCGCGCCGAGGGGCTTGCACGCACCAACACGATTTCTGCACGTGACTTGCAAAGGGCCAGGTTCGATCTCGATACCATTGAAGCGCAACTCGCGACTGCCAAGGCACAGCTTGACGTTCGGCGGCGAGAGCAGGCGGTGGCGTCGGCACGCCTCACCGGATCGCCCGAGGCGGATGTAAGCACCGGCGAAGGCTGCTGCGTCCAAATCCGCGCACCCGTGAACGGCCGTGTGCTCAGGATCGTCCAGGAGGACGAAGCGGTCGTTCAGGCTGGCGCGCCGCTCATCGAGCTCGGTGATCCGAAGGACCTCGAGATAGTCGCGGATTTCCTCTCGAGCGAGGCCGTCCAGATCGACCCCGGTGCTGCGGTCATCGTTGACGGCTGGGGTGGACCGGCCCTGCGCGACCGAGTGAAGCGCATCGATCCCGCCGGCTTCGTGAAGGTTTCGGCTCTCGGAATCGAGGAGCAGCGTGTCGGCACCGTTGTCGATCTCGTCGATCCGCCCGACTCCTGGTCTCGGCTTGGCCATGACTTCCGGGTCATCGTCCACGTATCCATTTGGGAATCGGAAGACGCCCTCGCGATACCCGTGAGTGCGCTGTTTCGGCGGGGGGACGACTGGGCTGTCTTTGCGGTGAGCGACGGTCGCGCCCGAGCCACGATCGTCCGCACTGGACAGCGAAACAGCAGGATGGTGGAAGTGTTGTCGGGGCTCTCGCCAGGGGACCGGGTCGTGCTCCATCCGAGCGACCGTGTGGCCGACGGCACGATGGTGGCAGAGCGGCACAATCGCGCTTGACGCCGCCGTACCCTTGACCGGACCACTTCGCCATGGAGATCGTCGGAGGCCCCGCGGCTGAGGTCCGGTTCGCGCAAGGAAACCGACATTGATGCTGGAGCCTCGTTAGTCGTTTATTGCCTCTTCCTGGAAGCGGCATGAATGGCTGATCGCTTTGCTGTGCAGCTCACCTGCTGCGGTTCGCTCCGGCGGCCGGCTTTACCCATCCACAAAGTGCCTCCACATCACGCTTCACCCAAGCGGAGGGAATACACTTTCAATTTGCCGAGTAGTTCGGAAGACGCTGGCGGTGTGATAAGCGGTAAACCAACATGCCGATCAGCATTGCCGCAACGAAGAGAACGGCCTCCCATAGAAGCGGCTGTCGAGCAAGGGAGCCGAGCCGCGGCTGCGGATGATGTTGGCCACGGCAGAAGGGATCAGCGCGCCACCCATGACAAAGGCCAGCGTCGGGTCCCAGTTACCCGCGACATCGAGGAACGCCAGCACACGTCCGGGATTGATCATGTCGGAGATTACCAGACCCGCCCCGAAGATGAGCCCGCACACGATCGCTGCTAACATCTGGGCCCTCATGGCTGGACTCCAACGAGATGGCGGGTGACGAAGACCGTCGCGCCCGCAACGGCTATGAAGATTGCTGTGGCGGCAAGCGAACGCGGCGAAAGCCGCGCAAGCCCGCAAACGCCGTGGCCGCTCGTGCAGCCCGATCCGAGCCGGGTGCCATAGCCAACGATGAGTCCGGCGGCAATCAGCAGTGCTGGCGAAGACGTGAGCGTGATGTCGGGGTGGCGGACGAGCGTGGCCGTCAGCCAAGCGCCTGCGATGATGCCGGCGAGGAAACCCAGTCCCAACTTGCTGTCGCCGTCATGGGTCAAGCCGGCTGCGGCGGCCGCGAGGCCGGAAATCCCGGCTATCCTTCCGTTCAGCAGAAGGTAGAGGCCTGCCGACAGGCCGATCAGGAGGCCGCCTGCCAGGGGCCAGAGATAGTTTATTTCAGTCATTGCGCTCACACTACGTTCTCAGGTCGGACGTCGTTCTCCTCGGCCGGAGTAGAATCAACTAAGGTCGTTTCGCCTTGATGTACGCGACGAGATCGGCAATCTCGGAACGTGTCAGCGACAGATTGGGCATGCGGGAGTGGTGAGGAGCAGCCAAGAAATCCGAAAGTTTCGCCTCATCAAACGGCTCCGATTTACCAATTTGAGCGAATGTCGGAACCGTATCAGAGCCGCGCATTTGTCCAGGTGCAACGACGTGACATTCGCTGCACCAGCGTTGAGCGATGCCGCGGCCGCGGAGTCGATCGGCCGCGGCGCTCTCGCCGACGACCATCGAAAGGAGAGCAACGGTGACAGCGCTTTGAAAACCGCTTATTCGCTTCATTGCAGCCAGGTCCTATTGGGGTCACCTGCAACTCGCGTTCGTGTCACCGGCCAGGGTTGCAAGCAACACATCTCAAGCCGCGTCCGGGTGAAGAGCTTTCCAAGCAGACACATCAGTCGCAGTTACTGTCACGCACCCAGCAGACGTGAGCTCTTTGCCATCGAATTTGTGAGACGCGATTTCGCTGAAGACTGAGACATATTCCTGCAGGCGGCACTCGTTGCACAGCGGCGGATCGGCGATGTCGAGCAGCGCTTCCTTCGTAACAAGAACGATCTCGTCGCCTCCGACGTCTCTTCCCATGATCAGAAGCGCCTCGTCACCCGATGCCTTCATCATTCCACTGACCAACTTCAAGGGCATTTTCGTCCTCCCGGCACGCGTGCGAGTGGAGCCACCAATCTGTGTTCACTCAAGCATTATGCTTCGCGCGCACAGAAACTCCTTGATCAAGCTCAAAGTCGGTCTCCAATCGCGAGCCTCTCGTAAAGGTAGATCGGGCGATCTGTTCGTGTTGCACTCAAGCGACCGGGTCGTTAGCAGAGGAGAATGCGCTGAGGGGCCGCCGCGTTCAAACGGCCTTGGGTAACTGGCGACCTTTCTATCTGACCAGCAGGAATGAGTTTCCCCGCTTTGAGGTTGAAGTCAGCGCGCCCGTCTGCCGAAGTCGCGCATGTCTTTGATCCAGCGAGAGCGCTCCTTCTCGTCGGCAAACGAGAGGCCATAGAAGCTCTCGCGAATAGGCTTGATTCCGGCGAAGCCCAGCATACTACGCTCGAAACTGCGCACGCCATAGGCGCCGAAATACCACCGATAAAGAAGCACCGGCATTCCCATTGTGACGATTATGCGGGCGGAGCGTCCGGCCAGCAGCCGCTTCGGAAAGCCGCCCTTCTTGTATTCCATTGCAAAGCCCGGCCTGAAGATGTGCTCGAGAAAGCCCTTGAGCAGGGCGGGCATCGTTCCATGCCAAAGAGGAAACAGAAAGACCCAGTGTTCTGCCCAGCGCATATCCTCACGCGATTGCTCCAGGCCGGGTGGCAATGCCCCGGTCTCGAAATCCTCCTGGGTTCGCAGCAGCGGGAACTCGAGCTTGGCCACCTCTATGCGGCGCACCTGGTGTCCCGCTGCCGTGGCAGCATCGGCATAAGCGTCAGCCATGGCGTGCAGGAGGTGCTGCCCGGCTGGGTCCGGATGGCCCTGGACAATTGTGACGCGCCTGGTCATCTGCTGTCTCTCTCATGACCGCGTCGACGACGGTGCGGGCGAATTTGGCCAAACAGACGGCCCGCCACGGGACCCGGAAGGTTGCATTGTGCCTGTCTGAGCAAGGAAATCGCTGACCGCCTTCTTAACGTCCTCCCCATCTCCAACGAGCAGATGCCCGCCGGTGTCGTAGACGACCAACTTCGCGCCCGGAATGCTGCCGGCCGCGAATTTGGCTGCGGGGAGCGTGTTGAAAAGATCATCCTGGGCCGAGACGACCAAGGTGGGAGCGGCGATCTTCTCGAGAGGCAGCCGGTGGAGATCGGGCGCACTATCGATGTTAATGCCGGGGAAGCGCCGCGAAAGCGGTTCGACGCTGCGGATAATGGCCATCACGCGATTTCGGTCGTTTTCGGGGGCCGCTTCAACAACTTCAGGGGGCACCCCGAGGAAGCGGATGAGAATTGACGGAGCAAGCTTTTCGGTCGCCCACCAGGCGAAATCGGCGCCGGTATTGACCAGCCAGAAGACAAACGCGCTGCCACGACTCCCCTCGACCATCACTGGACTCTCGGGCGCGTAGGTTCCAGGGACAATCAGAATGAGCGCTGACACCCTATCCGGATGGCGAAGCGCCAGTTCGATTGCCGAGCGTGCGCCCGCCGAGACACCGACGACCACGGCTTTGTCGATCTGAAGCTCGGAGAGCAGCGCCCTATGGGCGTCCGCTTGGGCGGCGGGCGACGCATCGGACGGAATCGGCGTCCCCAGATACCCGAAGCGCGACGGAGCGATGACGCGAAAGCCGTTTCCGACAAGATCGGCAACGTTGGTCAGCCCCTGATCCCACCCGCCACCTGCACCGTGGATGGACAGGAGCGGAGTGCCTTCACCTCGCTCGGCATATTCGATCGGACCTGCGGCCGTATTCGCAACTCGCGCGCCACTGGCGACCGCAAAACGCGCGCGGTCGATGTCATTGCTGTAGGACAGGAAAACCAGCCCGCCTGCGACCACGACAGCGATAGAGACCGCTGATAACTCCCACCCGATCCGACCCATGGCCGCCATCCTTGGAATTCAAACTTGCGGATATCCTAGTCGGGTTGAGCCCGAAGGACTTTGATGTCCCTCAAACGGACCGATGAGATGCACAGCGATCGGCCGATTTCGATCCGCTCTTTCCTACTGCTCGTCCTCGAGCAAGCGATAGATTTCCTGCTCCTGGGCAAAGTGTAGCCGGGTGATCGCTTCGAGCCCGTGGAGCAGCCGCTGGATCTCGTAGCGCTGCGCCGGGCTCGGCCCGTGCGCGCCGAGGGCCTTTCGAAGGGAGGTCAGGCTGTGGACCTGACGCTGAATCTCCATGTGAGCCCTACTCATGCCGGCAAGGGCATCCGGCGTGGCCGCCCGACTGCGCAGTCTCGGATAGAGTTCCTCGTCGTCCTGCCGCTCGTGCGGCAGAAGACGTCGACGGAGCAGGGCGTCCAGGTCCGCAAGCTCCTTACGGACTTCCGTTTTCGGCAGATTCTGAATGCGTTCGGTCGTATGGCGTAGCTCGTCCACCACGTCCATCAGGGCACGATGCTCGGCTTCGAGCTGTATGAGCTCCGCGTGCGGTAATTGTGTTGTTTTCCGCCAGCCGCGCTTAGGGTTTCCAAGAGCGCGCAGCGCGTTCAAGATGGCGACGACGTCGATCGCTTCTTGCAGCAGTGCACCCTGAACCGGTGTCAGGTAGCCGAAGGCAGCCGCAAACATGCCAGCGACGGACAGGCCCATGCCCATATAGACGCTCTGGAGGGCTATGCTGCGTGACCGGTGCGCGATGCTGATGGCGCTGACGAGGCGATCGAGCCTGTCCACCAGGATCACGACGTCCGCCGCTTCCGAGGAGGCAGCCGCCCCGCGCGCGCCCATAGCCACCCCAACATCGGCGGCTGCGAGAGCCGGCGCATCGTTGACGCCATCGCCCACCATCATCACCGGTCCTGCCGATCTTTCCGCTTCCACAATCCGAGTTTTGTCCTCCGGCTTCAATTCGGCGACAACGCTGTCCAACCCGAGGAAGGACTGAAGGCTTTCCGCGAGCTCGGTGCGATCCCCGGTCGCAAGCACGATCCGATCGACGCCGGCCTCGCGCAATCGCCTCAGCACGCTGCCGGCCTCCGGTCTGACCTCGTCCGCAAGCAGAAACGCCCCCGCCAGAGTTCCGTCCTTCGCGGCGAGAACCGAAACGGTGCCATCCCTCCTGATCCACTCCCGGATGTCTCGCGAGAAGGCGGTCTCCTCGATCCTGGCGCTGACGAAATCCCAGCCGCCTACCGCGATCTCGTGGCGGTCGATGCAGCCGGTCACGCCGGAGCCCGCCTCTTCACGGGATCCAGATGGTGCGGCCAGCCGCAATCCCCGCTCTCTTGCGGCTGCGACCAGCGCGCGGGCGATGACGTGGTGCGAGCCCTGATCCAGCGATGCGGCCAGACGCAGCACTTCCAAAGGGTCGAGATCGGTGCGGGACTTGACCTCGATAAGACGGGCCCGGCCATCGGTAATTGTCCCGGTTTTGTCGAGGATCACCGTCTTCACGCGCGCAAGCATCTCGAGCGCGCCGCCGCCCTTCACGAGCACGCCTTTGGCGGCGCAGCGGGAGACACCGGAGACAATCGCCACCGGGACCGCGAGAATGAGAGGGCACGGTGTCGCAACGACCAGGACCGCGAGCGCCCGGATCGCTTCGCCACTCTCGGCCCAGGCGCCGCCGGCGAGAAGGAGCGTGATCGTGAGAAACACCAGCGCGTAGCGGTCGGCAAGCCGAACCATCGGCGCCTTCGCGGCTCTTGCCTCCTCCACCAGCCTGACAATTGCCGCATAGGTACTATCGCTCGCCGAATTCGCGGCGAGCATTTCGAAGGCGTCGCCAGCGTTCGTCGTGCCGCTCGTCACCGGCTCGCCGGATCGGCGGCGGACCGGCAGGGCTTCGCCCGTCAAGGCCGCCTCGTCCAGAACGGCGACGCCATCCATCACGTTTCCATCGACCGGCACGACTTCGCCACGGCGCACCAGGATCCGGTCGCCAGGTTTCAACTCTTCGACGGAAACCTCCTGCAACTGCCCATCCGCGTAGCGAGCGGCGATGCGCGGTACCCGATTGAGTAGCGCCGTCAGTTCTCGGCGTGCGCGCCTTTGAGCAAAATCCTCGAGCGCCTGTCCACCCGTGTACATCAGTGCGACGATGCTGCCGGTCAGGTATTCGCCGAGAAGAAGGGCGCCGCCCATCGCCAGCGCTGCGATGAGATCCAGCCCGAATTCCTTCCTTCCGAGACTGATCGCGATCTCGGTAAGGAGGCTCGCAAGGATGACCGCGGTGCCGGCAGCCCAGGACGAGGCGCTGAGATCGGGCCGGTCCGCGAGCCAGGCGACTGTGCCGGAGAGCAAGGCTACAGCGATGACGGCAAGGAGAAGGCGCTTGCCCAGCGCTTCTCCTTGCCAAAACGGCTCGAAAACTCGGCTTCTAGTCAAGGTGCTCTCCGACAGATCTCGTGAAAGATATAAGATAACAGGATCGTTGCCTTGATCCCGCGCAATGCCCCGCAGGAATGCTAACCGCGGCCGAGCGTATCGTGAGCTTGCAACAGCGGGCGGTGTTTGCTTTGCTTGGAGGGGTTTCATTTTGGATCATCACAAATGACGGTACAGCGGCGGCGGCGCATCATTAAGCGTCAGAGGAGTTCTGTTGGTTTGGCGCTTGTCGCTGCAATATCGTTCCTCGCAGGCATGACGGATGCCATAGGGCTTATGTCCCTCGGGGATTTTGTGTCGTTCATGAGTGGCAACACGACTCGCGCATCCGTCGCCCTGATCCAGGGCGACGTCGCGCGGGGAGTGCTTCTCATCGGGGGCCTGATCACCTTCGTGATAGGGAACGCCGCGGGAGTGATGGTCTCGATCAGGTTCAGGCCGCAAGCTGTTTTGCTGTTTGTATCCGTTCTGCTCGCATGCGCAGCCCTGTTATCCGATCAAAGAGAGCTCCGGTTCCTTTTGCTTATTCTGGCGATGGGAGCGATCAACGCCTCTGTCGAGCAGATCGAAGGGCTGCCGGTTGGCTTAACATATGTTACCGGGGCACTGTCACGCTTCGGACGAGGTTTGGGACGCTGGGCGATGGGCATCCGCAACACGCATTGGGTCATCCAAATCGTGCCGTGGCTCGGCATGATGGCAGGAGCCATTTCAGGGGCAGCCCTTGTTCAACAAGTGGGCAACCCTGCCCTATGGTTACCGTCGGCTGCAGCCCTGTCATTGACAGCAGTCGCGATCCAAATACCCCGGCGCTGGCAAAGCAGGTTCATTCAACACCGTTAGTGTATTGGCGCAAGTGAGCTTACCGAGGGCCCACTTACGCGCGCTGGCCGGCCGCTCCAAATCGGATATGCTGTCCGGCCTGATTCACCGGAGTAAATGCCTCAAGACTTGCGCTTCCAGGGGCGGCGACAATACAGCGCCGTGCGTCTTTTCAGACGCGCTAAGGTCCTGTAGCACTTTGAATTGCTGCATGTTGCACGGGGGCGAAGCCGAAAGCGAATGGAAGCTCTTATTCTCCGTTTAGGGCTTGCTCTGGCAATAGGCCTGCTCGTGGGACTTGAGCGAGGATGGCGGGAAAGGGAAGCGCCGGCAGGCAGCCGCACGGCAGGCATCCGCACCTATGGTATTTCGGGTCTGCTTGGGGGGATCTTGGCGGCACTGTCCGATGCGCAGCGGAGCGACCTCATCTTTGCCGCAGGTTTCATGAGCTTCGCGCTGAGTTTTACCTGGTTCAAGCTGCGCGAGGCGCGACACGATGAGGATTTCAGCGTCACCGGCGTCATTGCCGGATTAGCGGTTTTCGCGCTCGGCGGATTGGCGGTGACTGGCGATTACAGGGTGGCGGCGGCGGGCGCGGCTGCACTCGCTGGCGTGCTCGCCAGCCGCGAGCTAATGCACAACCTTCTCAAGAAACTGTCATGGATCGAACTGCGTTCGGCTCTCGTGCTGGCGGCGATGACCGCGATCGGGCTGCCTCTTCTCCCAAACCATGCCATTGACCCCTGGGGCGGTTTTAATCCACGTGAAATCTGGCTCTTCACGGTCCTGAGCGCCACCATTTCATTTATCGGCTACGTCGCGGTTCGCTTGCTTGGCTCGTCAAGAGGATTGTTGGTGGGCGGCTTGGTGGGCGCGGTTGTTTCGTCGACTGCCGTGACGGCTAGCTTCGGTCAGAAAGCACGCTCTGGTGAGGAGCCTACGGCATTGGCGGGAGCGGCAAGCATAGCAGCCGTCGTATCGCTACTGCGGGTGCTGGCGGTCGTCCTTCTCGTCTCCCCGCGCGTCTTGCCCGTGGTCGCCGTACCGATCATCGCGGCTGCGGCCATTTTCGCCGCCGGTGGTGCCGCTCTGATGACCAAATCTCCACCTACCGCCGACGAGCCGGTCAATTCGCGGAATCCGTTTGAGCTCGTTCCGCTTCTTATCTTTGCAGGCCTGTTTGCCCTGACCGCTACGACCGGCGCGGCCTTGATGACCGGTATGGGCAATAATAGCTTGATCGCGATTTCGGCCGTGTCAGGGTTATTCGACGTCGATGTGGCGATACTGACGGCGCTTCGCGCCGGCGGCGGAGCGGCACCGCTGCAGATTGTCGCGGCCGCAGTGCTCGTCGCAGTACTCGCAAACGCAGGCGGAAGGGTATTGGTTGCGATGACGTCTGGAACACTACGCTATGGGGCATCGCTCGCCACTGTATCGCTTCTCGCCGCAGGTACCGGAGTCGCGGTTTATTTCTTCATTGTCCGCTAAATGAGCGTCCAGTCTTCACCGCTGCCGTTGCGGAGAGCGAGATCGAAGGTTCGGGGTCTCACTCATTTTAGTCTCTCCAGCTTCTATGCGGTCGGCGCGCCGCAGCGCAATAGCGCCTACGTCTATTCAAACGCACAAAGGACGCTGTAGCACTTTGAATTCCTGCGTGTTTTGTCCTTAAATCAGCTACGATTTAAAACATCGCCGCTGCAGCTCTGGATCAGTCCGGTGGCCCCGTGTTGCGAAGACTGCGTATGAGCATCAGGACCCTCTCAGCGAGAGATATTGTGCATGCGGCGACGAATCCTTCATTCTTCATCTCAGCCAGATAGGGCAGCCGGATGCCGTCCGGGCGCAGAACGACGCCACCGGCAGCTTCGATCAATGCTTGTCCGGCGGCGCTGTCCCAAACCATCGTCGGTGCAAGCCGGAGATAGAGATCTGCTTCGCCAGCGGCGATGAGAGCGAACTTCAACGAGGAACCGACCTGCCGAACATTGGTCGATTGCAAGTGCTTAACAACCTCTGCTGTGTGCGGATCAAGGTGAGAACGACTGGTGAGAATCAGCGGCTGCGCGCGTTGGTCGGCCACCACACCGCCGAGAATTTCGCGGGTGTCCTCGTGATCCATGACGACGAGCTTCCCCGAGCCGCTGGTGAAGAACATTCGGTCAAGCGCCGGCGCGAAGATGATTCCGGCAGACGGTGCCCCATTCTCTATCAGAGCGATATTGACGGTGAAATCCTCTCGTCCTGAGATGAATTCCTTGGTCCCGTCCAAAGGGTCGACGAGGAGGCAAGTGGAAGGAATACCCGCTTCATAGCTCGACGCGTCTTCTTCACTTACGAGCCGAATGGCCGGAAAGAGGCCTGCGCAGGTTCGCCGTATGATCGCTTCACTCTCAAGATCCGCAACAGTAACGGGTGAGGCGTCGTTTTTGAAGCGGAATGGGAGCGGCGTCCTGCGATGCGCTAAGATAGCTGCGCCTGCCGCTCTGACCACCGGCAGAAGACTCTCAACGAGATCCTTTCTTGCCTTCTCATCCACTGTCGTATTTCCTCCCGAGCCGCGAAAGCCTGATCGTACCGCCATTGCGTCATGGTTCCTTGACTCTCATCAATGAGGCGCAGGCTTGTGGCGTTCATCATCGTTTCATTCTGCGACGCGACGAGAGTTCGCGCTCCGTCACGATGAATTACAGATCGGCGAGACAGTCCCAGCCGGACAGAAAGGCGCCTTTTATGATTACCCAGGATCAGGCGGAGGTCGTCGCCTTTTTGAGCGCGCCTCACGTGCGTGGCGCGGATAAGGTGGAGATCATCGAGACGCACATCTCTTGCATCTTCCTTTCCGGCGATCGCGCTTACAAGATGAAGCGAGCGGTGAAGCTGCCCTATGTAGATTTCTCGACGGCGGAATTGAGGCTTGCAGCCTGTGAAAAGGAGGTGGCTCTGAACAGCGCCACTGCACCGGGCTTGTACCTCGGCGTGCGGCGGATCATGCGCGGCCGCGATGGCCGGCTTTCTTTCGACAAGGGCGACGAGCTTGTCGACGCGGCCATCGAAATGGTCCGTTTCGATCAGGCGGCGTTGTTCGATCGCATGGCCGTTGGCGGCAAGCTTGATGCCGAACTGATGGCCCGGACGGCACGCATGATCGCCCGCTTTCATAAGGGGGCCAAGATCGTTCATCAGGGACCCGGCTCCGCGAACATTGCCGCCGTGCTCCGTATTAATGCCGCCGGTTTTGCCACGAGCCGGCTATTCGACCCCGTCGAGCTTGCCGATTTCGAACAAGCTTTCGAGCGCAACCTGGTAGCTTATGCACCGCTTCTCGATGCGCGTGAGGCCGCAGGCAAGGTCAGGCGATGCCACGGTGACCTGCATCTGCGCAATATCTGCCTGTTGAATGGCGAACCGCGGCTGTTCGACTGCATCGAGTTCAACGACCAGATTGCCACTATCGATACGCTCTACGACCTTGCCTTTCTGCTGATGGATCTTTGGCATCGCGGTTTTCCGCAATTCGCCAATCTGGTCATGAACCGGTATCTCGACGAATCGGGCGACGAGGATGGCTTCGTGCTGCTGCCTTACTTCATGGCGATCCGCGCTGCCGTGAGGGCGCATGTCACAGCAACCCAGATTGAAGAAAGCGGCGAGCGGTCGGACGCGCTCGCCGTCGAGGCTCGATCCTATTTCGACCTGGCGCTCTTCCTGCTGGAAAAGAGGTCGCCCCGGTTGATCGTCATTGGCGGATTGAGTGGTTCCGGCAAAACGACTGTGTCAGAGATATTGGCTGCGCAAATCGGTTCGCCTCCGGGCGCGAGAATTATCGAAAGCGATCGTATCCGCAAGGCGATGTACGGAGTTGTGGCCGAAACGCGACTCTCTGCGGACGCCTATCGTCCGGAGATTTCCGAGAAGGTCTACGGCGAGATGGCGTGCCGCACATTCTCGATCCTGCGCGCAGGAGGATCCGTGGTCGCGGAAGCCGTCTTCGACAAGTTCGCCAATCGTCAGCGCATCGAGGCGGCAGCGAGCGAGGCACATGTGCCATACACAGCTATCTGGCTGGACGCGAGCCCATCCGTCCTTCGCGGCCGCGTTGCCGAAAGGACCGCAGGGCCCTCCGATGCGGATCTGAATGTCCTTTGCCGGCAACTGGCTTACGACGTGGGGGACCTTGATTGGCACCGGATGGATGCCGATCGCTCGGCGGACAACATCGTCGCGGATATCCTGAAGCTCAGCCGTGATTGACTGTGGTGCTGAACTCACGAGGCGCGCATGTCGGCGGGCCTGCTGCGGACCCGCCATTTGTCGAATTCCATGACGAAGAAGATTGACGATGCGGCTAGGAGCAGCATCGCCCATTCCAGCAGCGATATGGGCGACAGTCGCAGGACCTCTCGCAACCAAGGGGTATACATGGCGGCGATGTGGAGTGCCTGTGCCGCTACAATAGAGGCAAGCAGAAGGGGATTGGCAAGGAACCCTAGCGCGAAAATGGATTTGCGCTCGGAACGGCTCGTGAGGGTCTGGAAGTTCTCGAAAAGGACGAACAACAACAGCAGCAGATTGCGGGCTTCGGTTTCGCCATAACCCTGCTTCAGCAGAACGTAGAACATCGCGAAACCTCCCGCGCCCATAACGAGCGTGGATTGCCATATGCGCCGGATCATTAGCCGATCGAAAATCGGTTCGGACGGCCGGCGCGGCGCGCGGCTGAGCTCGTCGCCCTCCGGGTTTTCGCTGGCCAGCGCAATGTCCTGGATGCCGTTGGTCACGAGATTGAGCCAGAGCAACTGCACGGGAAGAAGTGGCATAGGCATGCCGAGGGGAATCGCCAGCAGGAACAGCAGCAGTTCCGCAGCACCTGTCGACATCAGCATGAAAATGACTTTGCGAATGTTGGCGTAGGCGACGCGGCCCTCCCGGATGCCGCTGACGATCGAGGCGAAGTTGTCGTCGGTGATGACGATGTCGGCGCTTTCCTTGGCGACCTCCGTGCCCTTGCGCCCCATCGCCACGCCGATATGCGCGTGCTTCAGCGCCGGCGCATCATTGACGCCGTCGCCGGTGACGGCGACGAAATGCCCGTTGCGGGCCAGCGAGAGGACGATCGCCAGCTTTTGCGAGGGGGCAACACGCGCATAGATGCGACCATCGCGGGTCAGCCCGTCGAGACTTTCCTGTCCCTTTTCCTCGGCCCTGCGGACTTCTTCGCCGGTGACCACCTGATTATCGGTGAAGATCAGTCCGGCCTCTGAGGCAATTGCCGCCGCGGTTCTCGGGTCGTCGCCGGTGACCATCGCCACGTCCACGCCTGCTGTGTGGCAATCGCGAATTGCTTGCGGTACCTCCGGCCGCACTGGATCCTGCATTCCGGCAAGGCCCAGGAAGACCAGATCGACGAGGAGATGCCGGCCGAAGCCTCCATCTGCCTCGATCGCCGTCTCGCCCTCCGCGAAGGCCAGCACCCGCAGGCCACGCGCGGCCATCTCTACCTTTTGCCTGAGGAGGAGCTCCCGATCGATCGGTTCGGCACGACCAGCCATATCCATGCGGTCGGCCATGTCGATCAAGGTTTCCGCGGCGCCTTTGACGAAGATGCGAATACTGTCTGCGTGGCGGTGGAATGAGGCAGCATATTTGAGGTCCGGCTCATAGGGAATGCGGGCGACGAGAGGATAGTCGTCCTCGATCGCCTCGCGCGGCAGCCCTGCCTTGTGGGCGGCTGCCAGCAATGCAACATCGACCGTATCGCCGACGGCGGTCCAGCCGTTCGCTTCCTTGACGAGCGATCCTTCGTTGGGCAGCGACGCGGCCTTAAGCAAGGCAATGGCACGTTTCCGCGCCTCTGCGGGAGGGGTTCCGTCGCCCCGGATCGTGCAGGCGTCCAGATCAGCACCCGTATCGCAGACGATATCGGTGCCGTCCGGCAAGCGGATATCGGTCACGGTTAGCTCATTGAGCGTCAATGTGCCGGTCTTATCGGTGGCGATCATGGTGCAGGAGCCAAGCGCTTCGACTGCCGGCATTCGGCGTACGATGACGTGTGCTTTGGCCATACGGCGCATGCTGATTGCCAGCGCGACCGAGATCGCTATCGGCAGGCCTTCAGGGATCGCGCTCACCGCGAGGCCAACGGACATCATGAACAGCTCGTTGAGCGTCATCGCGCGCGCAATTCCAACAAGGACGAGAAGAGCGATGGCAGCCGCGACGATCCAGGCGATGAGCTGGGAGAAGCGTTCCAAACGGATCATCAAGGGAGGCTTGGCAAAGGATGCCTTGCCGATTTCGGCGGCAATCTTTCCCATCTCCGTGGTCGCACCGGTCGCGACGACGACGCCGCGTCCGCGACCACGCGTGACGAGCGTGCCCGCGAACGCCATGGGGCGCTCGCCCTCTCCGGGAGCAGCCTGGACCGGACCGGATTTGTGCACCGGTGCTGATTCGCCGGTGAGCAGGGACTCGTCACAAACGAGATCGGTCGCCCACAGGAGCCTGATGTCGGCCGGCACGCGTCCGCCCGCCTCAATGGCCACCCTGTCGCCCGGCACTAGGAGCCGAGCGTCGATTTCCCGCAAGCGTCCATCGCGGATGACGTTCGCATACGGCTGTTCAAGCCGGCGCAACGCCAAGGCGGCTTTGGTAGCGGTGTGCTCCTGCAGAGACCCGATGATGCCGTTCGCGATGAGTACGATGCCGATGAACAGCGCATCTTGCAGATCGCTTAATAGGAGAGATACCAGTGCCGCAGCCAGCAGAATGTAGATCAGAGGGCTGCGGAACTGGCGCACGAAAGTGATCGCGAGCGAGGAGGCTCGCGGTTCGGGAAGGCTGTTCGGGCCAAATTGCGCAAGCCGAAGGCGAGCCTCCTCTTCTGTAAGTCCGACACCCTCGCTACCGACAAGGGCTTCCCTGCGCGAAGTAAGATCGGGGAGGGTCGCGTAGGTCATCCGAAGCGCTCCATTCAGGAATTGAATCGGCCCTTGGGTTCTTCGATTGTCAAGTGATCCTCAACCGCCGTCACGCCTCGTGCCGACCAGGCCGCTCGCTCCGCCATGATCCTTTCGCGCCGGCTTTGAACCTTCCCCCGCAAGGTGACATGACTGCCGGATACTTCTACGTCGATGTTTTCGGCTTCGATCTCAGCATTGCGTTTGAGCGCCTCTCTGATGCCATGCCTGATGTCGAGCACATCCAGCATGGGACGGATCCTGAGGCGGTTGTCGATACCCGTGATGCCCGTCAAGCGACGCACCAAGCTCTCGGCTGCAGAGCGCTGGAAATGAAAGTCGACCGTTCCCTCCAGGGTCACATAACCGTTTTCGACCTTGACTTGGATGTCCTTGAGGTCGGCGATTGCGGCTCCCCAAGCAAGGATTTTTACCACGCGGCTGGCGATCTCGTCATCGGCAGCCTTCTTGTTCTCTGGCAAACGCACGACAATTTCCTCGGCGATCGCGCGTACGCCCTTCACTCTTTGGGCAACCCGTTCGGCAGTGTGTTTTTCCTCAAAGCTGTGAACGTGGCCGGTCAGAGTGGCGATGCCGTCTTCAACCGTCACGCCGATGTTCGCAGCGTCTATGCTGGGTTCATATTCGAGTTCATCCAAAATATCCTGGCGTAGGCGAATGTCGCTCATGATCGTCTCCTTCCTCTCAGCCAGTAGCCAAACGATGGTATAAGTATTGGCCATTCCCGACCAACGGTCTTTGAGGGACGTCAAGGCACGAACGCCCGATGGAGATTTAACCTCAACTCATCGGTCCACGTCTTAAGGAGGGGAGATCATGCTCATCAAGGAATTGTCCCGTCACGAATGCAATAGCGTGGTCGAGGCCGCTCACGTGGCTCGTCTTGCCTGCTGCAAGGAAGGAAGACCTTATATCGTGCCCGTCACTTATGCTTACACTGGCAACTGCCTCTATTGCTTTTCGATGCCTGGTCAGAAGATCGACTGGATGCGCGCCAACCCGCATGTGTGCCTTCAAGTCGATGAGTTTTCAGGTGAGCGCCGATGGAAAAGCGTCCTGGTTTTTGGTCGTTACCAGGAGTTGTCGCACGAAGGGCGCTGGCAGAGAGAGTACATGCATGCTTGGTCGCTGCTAGAGTCGCGGCCAAATTGGTGGGAGCCGGGTGGATTGAAGCCCGCACCACAAGGCGTCGTAGCAGCTTCGCCGCATATTTTCTTCAGTGTCGACATTGAAGACATGACTGGCCGAGCCGCATTCGAAGGTGAAGCATGACCGCAAGCAGGAAAGCGCAGCGTAATGCGGGGCCTTCCTTTCGATTTGGCAGGCAAGTGTTCAGTGCACCATCAACACCGGTACAATGGGTGCCTCGATCATCGCCTTGGTAACGCCTCCGAATATCCTTTCGCGAAGACGTGTGTGCCCGTACGCCCCCATGACGATCAGATCGGCAGAGGTATCAATTGCATGCTGGTTGAGAACCTCGTCGACTCGGCGCCCTCCGCTCGCAAGCCGATCGACGGTCACTTTGATGCCGTGGCGAGCGAGGTAGGTGGCGACATCGGCACCCGGTTCGTCGCCGCTTTTGGTTGAAGCCGCGCTTGGGTCGACCAGAACGACATTCACTTCCTCGGCGCTCTCCATGATTTCCAAAGCTTCGCGGGCCGCTCTCGCGGCTTCCATGGTCGAGTTCCATGCGAGAACAATTTTCTTCGGACGCAAGGTGACGGATTGGCGATTGGTTGCGAGAAGAACCGGTCGCGCCGAATAGAAGAGCGCTCCGTCGATGGCACGCGCTCGCAACGGAGAATCCGTCTTCAGACTGGCGCCGATCAACGTAACGTCCGCATAGCGCGCGCGGTTGCCGACATCGTCGTCGGCCCATGCGGTCTCGCAGTAGATGCCATTTGCATCGAATGAGATCCCGAGGCCCTTCAGCGTTGCTCGGACTCTCTCCACCGCCTTATCTAGTTGCTGCATATCCTCGGCCCGTTCGTCGAGCCAAGCGACCGACATGGCCGCATACTCTCCGAGCGGAGGCGGAACGGCGAGCTTGACCAGGAGAACCGAAAGATGGGCATTTGCGGGAGCGCAGAGATCTGCTGCCGCTGTTAAATCATTCTCGTTTTGGTTCGCATCAATCACCAAAAGAACTGTCTTGTAGGTCATTTCCTTGCTCCTCCGAAGCCGATTAACACTCTCATAAGCAATGTACCCCACGTGACGACGGCCACATTGATCTCTCTCAAGAAGCTCCCGCCTGAGACTGCGGCACCAATGTTGCGAGTCCGTGCGGTTGAATGGGTCGGGTGCCGCGAAATCGCATCCAGACGACCTCTACCTTTCCCAACCCAGACGGGGCCAAAACACCGCTGCTGAAAACCGACGGGGCTGTCAGCAGTCTGAGCATCGCATAGAACGGGCACCTTTTTTCAATCTGACTCGAGGAACGTCAGCGGACCATCAACACCGGTACAATGGGTGCCTCGATCATCGCCTTGGTTACACCACCGAACACCTTTTCGCGAAGGCGCGAACGCCCATAGGCACCCATGACGATCAGATCGGCGGCGGTGTCCAGCGCATGCTGATTGAGAATTTCCTCGACCCGGCGTCCGGCGCTGGGAAGCCGATCGACGGTCACATGTATGCCGTGTCGCGAGAGATAAGTTGCGACATCCGCGCCAGGTTCTCCGCCGTTCCTGCGAGAAGCTGCCGTCGGGTCAACCAGTACGACGTTTACGCTTTCGGCGTTTCTCATCATATCGAGCGCTTCGCGAGCGGCCCTTGTGGATTCGAAGCTTGAGTTCCAGGCCAGGAGAATCCTCTTGGGAAGCAAAGTTACCGATTGTCGGTTTGTTGCAAGCAGGACTGGGCGCGCCGAATAGAAAAGCGCACCCTCGATGGCGCGCGTCCGCAACGAGGGATCCATGCTGGTCCCGATCAATGTAACGTCAGCGTAGCGTGCCCGCTCTCCAACCAGGTCGTCGTCCCATGCAGTTTCGATGTACTCGCCGGCTACGTCGGACGATATTCCAAGGTCCTTGAGCGTCGTTCGTGACGCCTCGATGGCCTTGTCGAGCTGTTCAATTTCGGCCGCCCGAATGTCGAGCCATGCGACCGAGAGAGCCGTATAGTCTCCGAACTGAGGCGGAGCGACCTTCACCAGAAAGACCGAGAGATGTGCGTTTGCCGCGGCGCAGAGATCCGCCGCCGCTGTCAGATCAGCTTCATGTTGGTTGGCATCGAGCACGAGAAGAACTGTCTTGTAGGTCATTGCTCTGGTCTCCCCAGGCGGCGTGGAATTCTGAAAGCCAATTTACGCCAGATGGGGGCCGCTACATTGATCCCGGTCAAGAAGCTCCCGCCTGAGGCTGCAGCGCCATTGTCGCAATCCTTAGGGTTGAATCGGCCGGGTGCGGTAAAATCGCAAATCCAAACTCGCGGCACATTCTGAGCATTTTCGAATTCTCACTCAGAATGAGTCCTTCGATTCGTTGCAGACCGTCGGCTGCAGCATAATCCCTCAGATGAGCCAGAAGAGCCCAGCCAAGTCCTTGCCCCTGCAGGTCGGTCCTGACCAGCAAGCCATATTCCGCGGCCTCGTGATCGGGGTCCGCGTAAAGTCTGGCAATCCCGGCAAGCGTGCCGCTTTGCTTGTCGAGAGCTACGAAGGCCATCTCGCGTTCATAGTCCACCTGCGTGAGCCTCACCAGCATCTTGTCCTGGAAGTGCTTGCGCGATGACAGAAAGCGAAGCCGGATGTCAGCCGCGGATGTCTTGGCAAGAAAATCCGGGTAGAGTGCGGCGTCTGCCGGTCTGATCGGTCGCAATTGGTAAAGCCGGTCAGCGAGCGTGACCTGCTTTTCCCAATCGCTCGGATAAGGGCGGATCGCGAGATCGCGATTGGGGCCGGGGCGCGCGACAGCCTGCGGGTCGATTTCGATGCGCGCGTCGAGCGCGATGACTCCCTCGGCGCTGGCGACCATCGGATTCAAATCCATTGAGAGCACGCAGGGAAAATCGACGATCATCTGCGATAGCGCAGTGAGCGCCTTGCAGATCGCTGCCCTGTCTGCGGCCGGCTCGTTGCGAAAACCGGCGAGGAGCCTCCCGATCCGTGTCCGATCGATCAGGTCGCCGGCGAGCATGGTGTCAAGCGGGGGAAGCGCCACTGCGGTGTCTTCGACCACCTCGACGGAAACGCCTCCCGATCCAAACAGAATGACCGGACCGAAGATTGGATCTCGGCTGATGCCCAGGATTAGTTCCCGCGAGTGTCCGCGTTCAATCATCGGCTGGACGGCAAAGCCATCGACAACGGCATCTGGGTCGTGGGCCTTCAGCCGCGCGACAATCGCCTCGGCGGCTTCTCGGGCGGCCATAGGGGTTAAGATATCGAGGACGACGCCGCCCACATCGGATTTGTGCGTGATCGACATCGAGATCAATTTGACGACGACCCTCGTCGCGTCCTCGAGAAGCGATGCGGCAACCCTTTCCGTCTCCTCCGGCGAGCTTGCGATGACGGTTCGAGGGACTGGAATGCCATAAGCCGCAATGACCATCTTGGCTTCGGGTTCGTTCAGCATATGGCGCCCTTCACCAGCCACCCGCTGCAAAATGGATTGGACGACTGCACGGTCCGCAGGCGCTTCGGCCGCCTGGCTAGAGGGCACCCGCAGAAGCGCCTCCTGTGCCTTCGACCATCTGGCGAGATAGGAAACCGCCAAGGCTGCATCGGACGGTGTGTCGTAGCTTGCCAGCCCGGCCTGCTGCAGCACATGACGACCCTCACGAGCGGTCAGGCCGCCCAACCAGCATGTCAGAACGGGCTTGCCCGAGATTGTCCCGGACCGCGCAAGGGAGGCGACGGCACGAGCGGCATCAACGGGCGAGGCAAGGGCTGTCGGGCAATTCATGACGATCAGGATGTCCACTCCCGGACCGGGAGCGACGATCTCGACCGCCGCCCTGTATCGTTCGGGCGACGCATCGCCGATTATATCGACCGGATTGGCGCGCGACCAATCGGCGGGCAGGATTCGCTCCAGGCAGCGTATGGTGTCCGGAGAAAGATCCGCGAGCTCGCACCCCAAGTCCACCAGCCGATCCACGGCGAGGACGCCGGCTCCGCCGCCATTGGTGACTATTGCGACACGGCTTCGCTCAAGAGAGGGAAAGCGCGCGATGGTTTCCGTCGCGTCGAACAATTCGCCAAGGCCTTCGATTCTCAAGATACCGGCGCGGTGCAGAGCCGCGTCCACGACCTTATCGGCACCTGAAAGCGCGCCGGTATGCGTGGCCGCCGCTTTGGCTGCCTCCACGTGCCGGCCCGACTTGATCGCGACAACCGGCTTGACCCGAGCGGCGGCACGAGCCGCCGACAGAAACTTCCGGGGATTTGGGATGGTCTCGAGATACATGACGATCGCCCGCGTCTTGGGATCGCCAGCCAGCAGGTCGAGGAAATCGCCGGCGTCAGCATCGGCCATGTCGCCGAGAGAAATGATTTTGGAAAAGCCGACGTTGTTGTCGGCCGCCCAGTCGATCAATGAAGTCGCGATTGCTCCGGATTGTGAAAGCAACGCGATGTCGCCTGGCTGAGCCTGCAAGTGCGCGAAGCTCGCATTGAGCTTCGCTGATGGGACGATGAGGCCTACGGTGTTCGGCCCGATGATGCGAAAGAGAAATGGTTTCGCAGCATCGAGCATCGCTCGTCTCAGACCTTGGTCAGCGTTGAGGCCCGCCGTGATGACCACCGCAGCGCGCGTTCCCTTCACGCCCAGCTCATGGATGAGCGCCGGCACGGTTTTCGGAGGCGTGACAACAATCGCGAGGTCGGGAACACTTGGAATGTCCGCTACACGGCGATAGCAGCGAAGACCTGCCACCTCGTCGTATTTGGGGTTCACGGGCCAGATTTCGCCCTCGAATGCTGCCGCCATCACGTTTTCGATGATAACCCGGCCAAGCGATCCGCTGCGCGTTGAGGCGCCGATAATCGCAAGCGACTTCGGATCGATGGCGTGATGAAGGTTGCGAATGGTCATGGCTTCACCTCAAACTACGTGACCCACCAGGATATTGTAGTGTTTCGATGGTGCGTTGATCGCGCTCAAAGCACGCAACCCTTTCTGGAAATTGACCTTCCGCAATGCATTCGCCATCGCAACGGTTCATCCTTGTCGAATTGCTCCAGACGAATGCCGACAGGAAGGCTCCATGGGATCCTTAGCATCCGAATATGGAGGAGGGACCGCCTATTGGGCCGCCCCGGCCTCTGATCTGATGGCTGAGTATGGCACCCGTGCAACGGGTTTGAGCAGCGCAGACGCGCGCGAACGTCTGCAGCGTTATGGGCGCAATTCCGTGACGCGGGGAGAGAGGTTTCTGGCCCTTTCCGTTCTGGTCCGGCAATTCCGAAGTCCGCTCATTCTTATCCTTGTATTCGCAGCCGGCATGTCCGCCCTGGTGGGTGAGCGAACCGATGCGCTCATTATCATTCTCATCGTTCTTGTAAGCTGCGCCCTGAGTTTCGTGCAGGAATACCGAGCGTCGCGCGCCGTAGAGGCGCTTCGCAGGCGCATCGCTCAAAAGGCGACAGTGCTCAGAGACGGAGGGCCGAGTGTGATTTCGGCGTTGGATGTCGTGCCTGGAGACATTGTTCGACTTTCCGCGGGCAACCTTGTGCCCGCCGACGGCATCATTCTCGAAGCACGCGACTTCAACGTGAGCGAAGCAGTCCTCACTGGGGAAGCTTTTCCAGTCTCCAAGTCTCCCGGAACGGTGGACCCTGGAACCTCGTTGTCGGGAAGGTCGAACTCGGTCTTTACCGGGAGCTCGGTCCGCAGCGGCACTGCAAGCGTCGTCGTGATCAGGACAGGTGACGCTACAGAATTCGCAGCGATTGCCTCGGCGGTTGCACGGCGCAGTCCAGAGACCGAATTCGCGCGCGGAATTCGCCGTTTCGGTTATCTTATGACCGAGATTATGCTGGTAATCGTTATTCTCGTCTTCTTCGCTAATCTGCTTCTTCAACGCGAACCGATCGATTCGTTGCTGTTCTCCATCGCACTGGCCGTCGGGCTCAGTCCCGAACTCCTGCCGGCTATCATCAGCATTACGCTCGCGCGAGGAGCGCGCACAATGGCCCAAAGCGGCGTCCTCGTCCGGCGTCTCGAGTCAATCGAGAATCTCGGCAGCATGAACATGCTGTGTACCGATAAGACGGGGACGCTCACCGAAGGTGTTGTGCACCTGGACGCCTCCCTCGACGTCGGCGGAGAATCTTCCCCGAGAATTTATTTGTGGGCGCGGTTGAATGCTTCCATGCAAACGGGGCTACAGAACCCACTCGATGAAGCGATCGTCTTGGCAGAAAATGCACCGCCTTCCTCGTCTCTTTACTCGAAGGTGGACGAGATTCCGTATGATTTCGTCAGAAAACGGCTTTCTGTCGTCGTCCGGAAGGATGGTGATCCTGATGGCGATCTGTTGATTTGCAAGGGCGCTGTCGAGAACGTGCTGGCCGTTTGCAGTTCGATTTTGGACGGAGACGCGCCCACAGCTTTCACGGACGCGGCGAGGCAGGCGATCGACGAGAAATTTCGCTCGTGGAGTGGTGGGGGCTACCGAGTGCTTGGTTTGGCCGTTCGCAAAATAGCACGTTCGCAAGCATGTGGTCGGCAAGATGAAAAGGGACTGTGCTTCGCCGGCTTCCTGCTTTTTCTCGATCCACCGAAGGCGGGCATCAGCGAGAGCCTCAAAGTTCTTGCGAAGCGCGGCATTGGCTTAAAGATGATTACGGGGGACAACCGCCATGTCGCCGTGCACCTGGCGAACACCATCGGACTGAGCTCGTCGAGAATACTGACGGGCGGCGAGCTGTCGAAAATGACAAGAGACTCGCTGTTCGCACGAGCGCCCGATATCGACCTCTTCGTCGAGATCGACCCAAATCAGAAGGAACGGGTGATTGAGGCGCTGCGCCGTGCCGGTCATGTGGTCGGATATCTCGGGGACGGAATCAACGATGCGCCCGCTTTGCATGAAGCCGATGTCGGCATCTCGGTCGATGGGGCCGTCGACGTCGCGAGAGAAGCCGCGGATATCGTGCTCTTGAAACGCGATTTGAATGTTCTTCTTCGTGGCATTGACGACGGGCGCAGGTCCTTTGCCAACACAATGAAATACATCTCCATCACGACCAGCGCAAACTTCGGCAACATGATCAGCATGGCCTTCGCCTCCATGTTTCTGCCGTTTCTGCCCCTGCTCGCCAAACAGATCCTTCTCAACAATCTCTTGTCTGATGTGCCGGCGCTCGCCATTGCAGGCGACAGGGTAGATCGCGAGGAAATGCGCAGCCCCCGCCGTTGGGATATTCGCTACGTGCGTCGATTCATGGTGAGCTTCGGACTGGTGAGCTCGCTATTCGACTTCGTCACCTTTGCCGCTCTTGTTCTGCTGGTAAAAGCGGAACCAGCGACCTTTCAAACTGCCTGGTTCATCGAGTCCCTGCTCACTGAGCTGGCAATCGTGCTGATCGTGCGCACGCGGTCCTTCTTCTGGCGGAGCAGGCCGGGCCGAATGTTGCCCTTCCTGACACTGACGACCGCCATCGCGGCCGTAGCACTTCCCTATTCACCTTTCGCGGGCTATTTCGGGTTCGTGCCGTTGCCTTGGCCGCTAATGACAGGTCTGCTGCTGATCACGGTGACGTACCTACTGGCTTCCGAGCTCACCAAACACTGGTTCACTCGGTGGGACAGTCGGCTGCACAGGAGGTCGTATGATCCTGCAGCTCGTGCTTCACGAAGAGCTCTGAGGAGGCCAGACTCGGCTTGACGAGCCTTGTCAGTTGCCACCTCGCACGTCAATCGAGCAGCTCTCGTAGCCGCAACGCCAGCTCTCTGGCGGTGTAGGGCTTTTGCAGCCAACTTCCTGCCGCCCTGCCGGCAGCGCTCGGCCCGGCGTAGCCCGACGTGAACAGCATTTTCACACTGGGTCTGAGTTCGCGCACATGCTGGGCTAACTCGTCGCCACTCATGCCGCCCGGCATTATCATGTCGGCAAAAACGAGAGAGACTTCCGGATGCTCCGACAGGAATTGAAGCGCCTGCGCACCGGCTTCCGCCTCAATAACGGAATACCCGGCATCGCGCAGTCGCGAGACTACGACTCGGCGCACCCGTGCATCGTCCTCGACGACAAGTATCGTCTCATGGCCCCTTGGAATCGGCTCTGTGGCCGCATCTTCTCCTGCGCCAACCTGGGCGGACTGGCTTGCTCCTCGAGTTGCGGGTAGGAAGAGGCGGACGCTCGCTCCCTGACCGGGCTCACTATAGAGCTGAATATGCCCTCCGGATTGCTTGACGAAGCCGTAGACCATGCTGAGGCCAAGGCCTGTTCCCGCACCGGTGCCTTTCGTGGTGAAGAAGGGCTCGAAAGCGCGACGCTTGATCTCTTCGGTCATGCCGACGCCCGTGTCCGTTACGGCAACCAGGACATAGTGTCCCATTCGCACCTCTGGGTACATCTGGGCGTAGTCACGGTCGAGGGCCGTGGTCGAAATCTCGATGGTCAGGCGGCCACCGTTTGGCATTGCGTCGCGCGCGTTCAGCCCCAGGTTCAGGAGGGCGTTTTGAAGTTGGGAGACGTCGATCAGGGCGAGATTACTGCTGCCCTTTACGATCGTTGATAATTCTATGGTCTCGCCCAGGGTTCTGGACAGAAGCTTCGAAAAGTTAGCGACAAGTTCTCCAACGTCGACGAGCTTCGGATTAAGAGGCTGACGCCGACCGAATGCCAGCAATTGTGCTGTCAACTTTGCTCCATCGTCGGCCGCCGCCTGAGCTTCTCGCAAGAGTCCTCTGAGCTTCTCGTCTTGCAGCCGGGCCTCTATCATCTCCAGATTGCCGGTGATCACAGTCAGCAGATTGTTGAAATCATGCGCCAAGCCGCCGGTCAGTTGACCAACGGCTTCCATTTTCTGGGCTTGCCTAAGCTCCTCCTCGACGCGCTGGCGACTGGTCAGATCTCGGATGAAGCCGGTGAATATGCGGCGGCCATTAGCCATCGCTTCCCCCACTGAGAGCTCCATTGGGAACGTTGTGCCGTCCTTTCGTAGGCCGGTGACGACCCGCCCAATTCCGATGATGCGCCGCTCGCCTGTGCGTAGGTAGTTGTCCAGATAGTGGTCATGCGCCTCTCGGTGGGGAGAGGGCATCAGCATATTGACGTTCAATCCAACCACTTCGCTCTCGGCATGTCCGAATAGCCGTTCCGCCGCCACGCTGAAGGAGGTGATCGTGCCTGTTTCATCGATCACCACCATTGCCTCGGGGACGGTATCGAGGATGGAGCGGAGATGTGCCTCTCGCGCCGCCAGATCGGCCTGAGCGCGTCTAAGGTTCGTGATGTCGCTATCAGTTTGCACGACGACCTGGTCGCTTGCAGAGGCCGTCTGCACCCATCGGCTAGTGACGAACACAGGTGTTCCATTGCTGTGTCTGTGTACCAACTCGCCCGACCATGCACCATGACAACTCAAGTGATTGCGGATTTCCTCGAGCGGCACGGGAAATCTGGTGGACAGAAGATCATGAACAATTTTGCCCTGCGCTTCCTCGCCCGACCAGCCGTAAAGCTGCTCACAGCCTTTGCTCCATTGCCGGATCGTTCCGTCGGGCGCGTGGACAATCACGTTGGCGCCGTCGAGAGCATTGATGATCTTGGATTCCCGTTTCTCCATCTGGCGTCTTTCAAGCGTTTGCGGATGCGTACCGACCAGGACGAGCGAGAGGGGGCATCCAGTGCTCGCCTTCGTCGCCCTCGGCCAGCAGTCGAAGCGGTTCCATCTTCAAGACCTTGATCGAGCGGCGTCCTGCTGCCGCGATGATACCGCCGTTTGCAAGCTTTGTTATAGTGCGAGATACGGTCTCGATCGTCATGCCAAGATAATTGGCGATATCGAGGCGGGTCATGGGGAGGTCAACAATGGCACGATGCTCCGAGTTCCCTCTCTCCTTCATCAGCAGCAGGAAGTTGGCAAGCTTCTCCTCGGCACTCCTGCGTGAAAGAAGGACGGCTTGATCCTGCGCAGCAGTCATCTCATCGCGAAGCTTGGAGAATAGCTGCTCCTGCAAGCGTGGATCGCGGGCCACTTCGTCTTCAAAGCGGCGACGAGGGAAGCGGCGAAGTTGCACCGGGGAAATTGCCTCGACCGTGTAAAGATATCGCTCCTTGAGCGACACACCCAGGAGATCTCCGGTGCGTAAGAAGCCCACGATAATCCGACGGCCGTCGCCAAGCAGACGCAGCGCTCGCAGCATTCCATCTTCGACTTCGAAGATATGCGTGGCTTCGTCACCCTCCCAAAAGATGGCTTCACCGGGCTCGAATCTTTCGAGCGCTTGTCGGCTGAAAAGGCAAGAAAGATCCGCCGAAGGCAAGCCCACGGAACCCGCGGTCGCCGCGTGACCATCCTTGATGCTTAGGACCTGAACGCTCATGACTCCCTCCATCATTCATGATGGAAGAGTTGAACGCCGGGCCGTAACCTTACGACGACGCGCATGTGAAGTTTGGTGCTATATTGCAACAGATCGTAACAGCGCGCCGAAGAAAGCAGCGTGTGTGGGGGGCGTTTCATGACGAGTTCCCGGACATTGCCCGAGCACATCCTTGTAGTCGATGACGACTTGAGGATTCGACAAATGCTGTCGCGGTATTTTGAGGAGGAAGGATACCACGTAACCCTCGCCGGCGACGGACAGGAGATGCGCGATTGCCTCGATAAACAATCGATCGACATCATCCTGCTCGACCTGGTGCTGCCTGGCGAGGACGGGCTGACGCTTGCGCGCGACCTCCGCGCGCGCTCGGATGTACCGCTCATCATGCTGACCGGTCGCGATGACGTGGTCGACCGGGTCGTCGGGCTGGAGGTCGGCGCGGACGACTACATCGCCAAACCCTTCCACCTTCGGGAAGTACTGGCGCGAGTCAGGGGCGTTCTTCGTCGCCGCCAACCTCAGCCATCGTCGAGCTTCGGCGACCAGTCGTCAGAAATCTACTGCTTCGAGGGGCTGCGTCTTGATATCGGGCGTCGCCAACTGCTGTCGGAAACTGGGAGCGAGATCCTGCTGACGACCGGTGAGTTCGATATGCTCTGTGTGCTCGTGAAGCACGCGGGTCGCGTCCTTCAACGTGAATTGCTTATGGATCTGACACGGCGCCGTAACCTCGAAGCTTTCGACCGCACCATTGACGCACAGATTGCACGGCTGCGGCGCAAAATCGAGCGTAACCCCAGCCTCCCCGGCCTTATCAAGTCGGTCAGAGGGGTTGGCTATGTCTTCAGCGCAAGGGTGACACGGCATGAAGCGTAGTTTCACCACTTTGAATCGTTTTATGCTTTTGTCCTTACATCGGCGCCGATTTAGGGAGACACGCAGTAGCAACGGCGACTGAGATTGCTCCCAGCCGGCATTGGGACTTATTGCACAGGTATGAGGATTCCGCGATCATTTCGCCGCCCCATATCCGTCGACCCAGGCCAGTTGGCCGGTTCAAGTGCGGCGACGCGAATGAAGCCGCAATGCTTGTTGCGAGCGACCGCCATCAAATAGCCGAGAAGGGCGTTGGACGCACCGCGCGTGTCCCCTGCGCTTATGACGACGAACACCGGCACGTCGAGCATTCTGCCGTACGTTTTGTTGTGCACCAGGCGCATGATGCAGACGCCGGTGATATAACCCAGCGGATTCTCTGCGGTTACTACTTCTTCTGCATATGGCGTCGGCCATTTTCGCGCGAATGCCGTCGCGCAAAGGTCGCGCCAGGCCTGCAAATCGACGTCGTATCCGACCGCCTCGATCAGCCGGTACGTTTTGTCGACCTGAGGGTGCTTGACCGGACCGACGGAGTAGCCGACAGCCATGTTTCTCTCCATAAGACACGCTTCTCAACCGCGCCCGCTGAGCCTTGTCCTCAACACGGCGGACCCTCAGCAGGACGCGACCCTCAGCGAGCCCAGCCCCTGCAAATTACCTCTGACCCCGGCATCACTTCGCGCCGCGAGCAATGCATTGGAGGAGATTTTCGGGAAAATTGCGGGTCTCGTCTTTGACGTTCATCAAAGAGGTGAAAGCGGCAGGAGTTTGATGAGAGTCAAAGCTTCCGGCTCGTATTTGCTGTTTAGATTACGTGAGAGGCGTGGTTCTAGCGCAAGAAAGGGCAACTGCACCAGCCGCGGTTCAGACAGTTGCGATTTCGCGCGCGTTCCAATCCACTGACTTAAGGCGACGGGGCGTGTCATGTCCATCGATCTTCGCGGCCGTAGCGTACTGACGCTCGAGCAGTTCGCACCAGAGGAAATCCGATTTCTGTTGCAGCTCGCCGCCGAGCTGAAGGCGGCGAGGCGAAACGGCAACGAAACTCCCCGGCTCAGTGGCAGGAATATTGTGCTCGTGAGCGAGGGGGACTCGACCGGCGCTTTCTTCGGGTCCGAAGTCGCAGCCTACGACCAAGGCGCACGCGTCGTCAGCCTGACGCTTTCCGCAAGCCATGTGGGGCAATGCGGATCGATCAAGGACACGGCCCGGGTGCTCGGCAGGATCTACGACGCCATCGAATATTGTGGTCATGCCCAAAGCGTTGTGGAGGAGCTGGCGGCCTACGCTCATGTGCCCGTCCATAACGGCTTCACCGACGAATCCCATCCAATTCACGCGTTGGCGGATTTTCTGACGATGCGGGAAATTGCCGGCAAGGAGCTGCGCGACGTCACGATCGCTTTTGTGGGGGACGGTCGCAGCTCCATCGCCAGATCGCTCGCCATGGGCGCGGCCAAGCTCGGCATGGATTTCCGCATGGTCTCGCCGCCGATATTCAGGCCCGCTCCGTCCTTCCTTGACGGCGTGGTGTCGGAGGCGCGCAAGCATGGTGGGAAGTTTACAGCCCTGGAACATGTGGGCGCCGGGGTGCTGGCGGCTGATTTCATTTACACGGCTTCTTGGCTGGGAGAGCAGGAGGAGGGCTGGGCGGAGCGCATCAGACTACTAGCGCCGTTCGGCGTCAGGGCGAATGTCATGGAGGCCACCGAAAATCCGCATTGCAAGTTCATGCATTGCTTGCCCGCTTTCCATGATAACAGCACAAAGGCAGGAGCCCGCGTTGCAAAGCAGTTCGGTCTTGGCTGCATGGAGGTCTCCGACGCGATCTTTGAATCGAAAGCTTCTCTCGTCTTCGATCAGGCGGAAAACCGAATGCACGCGATCAAGGCGATCCTTGTCGCGACCATTGGAGACCCGCACCACGTCAGCGCGCAAGGCACGCTGTAGCGCTTTGAAACGCTGCATGTTTTATCCTGAAATCGGCTACGACTTAAGGAAACATGCAGCAGGCCCCCGGATTGAGTGGACTTCGTTCCACTTGCCGCCGCCCAGGCCTGATGCCGACGCATGGCGGTCTGCATCTTTGATCCGCATCAAGTCGCCCGCCGATGCAAGCGTGCATGCTTCGACATTGTCTTCGATGAGGTCCGTGCTGTGGCGATTGAACCGATCATCCGTTTTCATGGTGCCGCGGGAACCGTTACCGGTTCCTGCCAACTCGTCGAATTCGGTACGACGAAGATCCTCATCGACTGCGGTCTGTTCCAAGGGTCGAAGACAGAAAAGGAACTGAATTACCGCCCCTTTCCCTTCGACCCCAGGAAGATCGACGCCGTCATACTCACGCATGCGCATATCGACCATTCGGGCCTGCTGCCGAAGCTTGTCAGGCTTGGCTATGATGGCCCGATCTTCGCGACGCCCGCGACTACGGATCTCTGCTCCGTCATGCTGCCGGACTCTGCGCATATCCAGGAGAGCGAAGTCGACCAGCTCAATCGCCGCAACCTGCGCCGGGGCCGGCAGACCGTGACGCCGATTTACACCGCACGCGACGCCGCTTCCGCGATCACACTGTTTCGGCAAGTGCGCCTCGGCTCCTGGGAGAAGGCGGGCGAGGGAATTCGCTTCCGTTTCTGGAATGCCGGACATCTGCTCGGATCGGCCTCCGTCGAGATGGAGATCGATGCCGCACCGTCGCCGTTGCGTTTGTTGTTTTCCGGCGACATCGGTCCGCGCCACAAGCTCCTGCAGTTCGATGCGAGAGCGCCGAGTGGCTGGGATTATGTCATCTGCGAGAGCACCTACGGCAACGTCGAGCGCGACGAAACGAACGATGCCGCTCGACGTCACATCCTGCGCTCCGAGGTGTTGACGGCAGCGCATCCGAACGGCGCACTGATCATTCCTTCCTTTGCCGTGGAACGCACGCAGGAGCTGCTTACCGACCTCGTATTTCTGATGGAAACTGGTGGCGTCCCCAAGTGCCCGATCATCATCGACTCTCCACTTGCTACACGCGCGAGCGAGATCTTCCGCCGGCATGCGCGCGAGCTTGAAAACGGCGATGTTCTTGTCAGGGCAATCGAGGCGAAGAACGTGCGCTTCACCGAGACGGCGGAGCAGTCCAAGGCGATTGATTTCATCAGGGGCTTCCACATCGTCATCGCTGCGAGCGGCATGTGCGAGGCCGGGCGCATTCGCCACCGGTTGAAGAATTGGCTCTGGCGAGACGAGGCGACAGTGTTGTTGGTCGGGTATCAGGCGGCCGGCACGCTCGGGCGCTTTCTCGAAGACGGCGCCTCGACGGTGCGCATACAGGGCGACGATATCCGCGTCCGTGCCCGGATCAGGAAGCTGGACATCTATAGCGGCCATGCCGATGGCGGAGAGCTTGCCGACTGGGTGCAGGCCCGGCAGCCGATCAGCGCTGGTGTCTTTCTCGTCCATGGAGAGGCTGACGCACTTGAGGGGCTGAGGGAACGCCTCGTGACCTTCCTACCCCAGGATCACCTGATCCGACCGGGGCTGGACAGCGCTTTTCGTCTGAGCCGGCAAAGAGCGGTCGAGATCTCCGAAGTGATGCCTCCGCCGCGCATCGATCCGATTTTGGCCGGACGGACGGATTGGCACAATGATTTCCAGTCGCTCGTCCTCGATCTGCAGGACGAACTGGCCAAGGCTGCGGACGACAAGGCGCGTCGAGTCGTAATCCGCCGGTTGCGTCGCGCCTTGCAGGAAGAAGCATGAGACGCGCGTCTGGAACGGACTGTGACGCAAGATCAGAGGGGAAGCACACGTGAGCGTGCCCGCGCTTGATAGATGCTACACGATCCTGATCCGTGTTGACCAAGTTGTGCGCCTTTTCAATTCTCTCGATCCGACGCCATTTCGGGAGCGCGATTTGGATGACGATGCCGAGCGGTTTATCGTCGAATGGGCTCAAGAAGCTCCCGGCAACGCGTCCATCGAGATTGTCGTCCAGTTGCCGACGACGGAAGCAAAGCCGGAATACACCCACGCTCTGCAGGAGGCGGTGCGGTACAATTTCGAGAGTCGCGCCAATCAGGCACACCGGGAATTGCGCGAACTCCTGAGAGAAGGGCGACGCGTCCTGCTCATCGGCATCCCGATCCTCGCGTTCAGCCTAATCGCCAGCCAAATGATCAGCGATGCCGCGGGAACGGCAACATATTCGCGGGTGATCGGGGAAAGCCTGCTGATCTTCGGCTGGGTGGCTAACTGGCGCGCGCTGGAAATCTTCCTCTACGGCTGGTGGCCGATTGTACGCCGGCACCGACTCTATCGCCGTCTCGCTGCAGCAACGGTCAAGGTCTTGTCGGTCGGATCTTTCTCGTCCTCCCCCGACGAGAGCGCGAATTGATGCGCATCAATGCATCGCCGGGCAAATCCGGCTGAAATTTCGGGCATTGCTGCATGGAGCGTAAAAATGCTCAAGATCTCAACGGTTCTAGCCTTGGCCGCTCTACTCAACAGTTTGGGAGGGGCTGCCGGAGCGATCGAAATCGAAGCGGGCGTGTCCGCGGTGTTGCAGCGGGTACAGCCGGCGGTCGTCAGTATCCGCACGATCAGCAGCGGAATTTTCAGAAGCGAAGCGCTTGATGATCCGAACGTGCGGAGAGTGCTGGGTCTTCCCGATGATGTGGTTATCTTGCAAACCGGTGTGACTGCGACGGGGTCAGGAGTGATCATCGATCGGGAGAACGGGTACATCATCACGAGTCGTCACCTTGTTGCCGACGCCGACGATGTGTCCGTGAAGCTTGCGGACGGACGGGTATTCCAGGCCGACAGGGTAGGGGAGGATGCGCCGACCGACCTCGCGGTTGTCAAAATCGAGGCACCAAGCCTTTCCTCGGTCAAGTGGGGACATTCATCCGAACTGAAGGTCGGTGATTTCGTCATCGCGGTGGGCAGTCCTTTTGGTCTGACACAAACGGCGACCTTCGGCATCGTCAGCGGTTTGGGCCGCTCGGGTTTGGGTGCCGATGAGTACGAGGACTACATCCAGACCGATGCGGCCATTAATCCAGGCAATTCAGGCGGTGCGCTGGTCAATGCCTCCGGCGAGTTGATCGGTATTGCACGCGGGATTGCTGCGCCAGACGAAGCGACTACCGGCATAGGCTTTGCGATTCCGTCCGACATCGCAGTGCAAATCGTGCGGGAGCTGATCGCCCACGGCGAATACAAGCGCGGGTGGCTTGGCCTCTCGGTCACGGGCGCCGCGGATATGGGGGTAGGTGGTGCCACTGAGACGCAAGGGTTTGTTGTGAACGAGCTCGTCTGCAATTCGCCGGCGGAACGACAAGGCGTGCGCCTCGGCGACATTGTCGTCGCACTGGATGGCCGGACGTTCCCGACGGACACCGCTTTCAGGAACGCGATTAGCCTGCTCCCGGCGAACGCCCGCATCACGCTTGATGTTCGTCGAGGAGAAAAGTTGCAGAAGCTGAGTGTCACGCTTTCTGACGCGGCCGCTCGGCGCAACTTGGACTTGGGCCAGGAATCGGTGGTCGTCGAATTTCCATCCGCCAATGGTTCACCGGCTTGTGCGCCGGCGGGAGCGGTCTTCGTCGACGTTGCATCGGGCAGCGTCGCCTATTCGATGGGGTTGAGAACAGGCGATTATCTGACGGCCATCAATGGCGAGCCGCCCGTCTCCGTCGATCAGATCCGAGGCGTTCTGGAAAGTGCTCAAGGGAGTGCTTCCGTCGACATCCTGCGCGCAGGGACCGCGTACCGGCTGGAACTCGAATAAGCGCGGATTGCGTCCCTTCCGCGTCTGCTGAGACGCGCGGCGCTGTAGGCGGGCTAACGCTCCACGATAGCGACCCCGTCCTTGACCCGGTCGCTCGGGTACAGAATAACTCTGTCTCCAGGACCGAGCCCTTCTCGGATTTCCACGGAGAGCGTGTTTCGCTGGCCGACGGCAACGCGGCGCAATTGCGCCCGTCCCTCTGCTGAGACAAACACGGCCCATTGGTCGCCCTGCCGGAACAGAGCGCCAAGCGGCAGGTTTAGAACTTCGCCTTCGAACAGGATGACGCGCACGTCTACGCGATAACCATGCCCCAGCGAACGCCAACCTTCCGGCGGATCGGCAAAATCCAGCACGACGTCTACGCGCTGTTCCTCGATCCCGAGCGCCGACACCTCGGTTTGTCCGAAGGGCTCGACGCGCCGCACGACCGCGTTGAGATCCTCTCCGCCCCAGCCGGTGATGATCGCCTTCTGGTTGGGCCTGATCTGGACCGCATCCTCCGAAAGAAAATTGGCGACGATCTCCAGATCCGCAGGATCGCCGATATCGAGCAGCGGCGTTCCGGCTTCCACGACGCCTTCACTGCGGCGCATGATCTGCAGCACCACACCGCTCACCGGCGCGGTTACCGACATGCATTCGCAGTCGTCGCGGAGGCTCCGGATCTCCTGCCGCGACAGGAGGCGTGATTGCGCCTGATGAAGCTCGTGCTCTCGCACTTTCAGCGCCGCTTCGGCGGTAGCGAGATTGGCTTGTGCGACGTTGTGGGCACGCTCGGCATCTTCAAGGGCGCGCTGAGAGATCGTCCTGCGTTCGATTAGCAGTCGGGCTCGGGCGCGCTCTCCCTCGGCAAACGTCAAGTCGGCTTTGGCCTTGTTGAGTTCGGCGGCGGCGAGGTTATGAGCCGCCCGCGCCGCCTCGACGGCCGCCTGCAGCTCCGCCTCTATCCGCACGTCCAGGAAGGCTGGCGGAGCGGGCTCGATTTGTGCGAGCTGGGTCTTTCCAGCCTCGACGAGATCGCCGGCTTCGGCGGTGATCCGCTGCAACTGGCCACGCAACGGCGCATGAAGCGTGTAGACGTCGCGCACGCGCGTTTCGCCCTCCTCGTCGATGGTGACGCGGAGTAAGCCCTTTTCCGCCGTGGCGAGGTCAACCGGGATCGGCTGCGGCCGCAATGCGTAGGCGATGCCGGCTACGAGCAAGGCCAACAGGCCGCCCCAGATCACCAACCTGCGTTTCACGACGTTCACGGACTACTCCCTTGTCTTCAGCACTGCGATCAGGTCCAGACGATCGAGCCGCCGACGCACGACCGCGGCGCAGACCAGCGTGGCCGCGAGCGCGATCAGCGCCGCCTTGCCGTAGGTTGCATCCCTCAAGACGAGCGGCACGCGGTAGAGTTCCGTCTCGAAGGCGCTCGTCATGTACCATGCAAGGCCATAGCCGATGGTTGCGCCGAGCGGGATCGCGAGCCATGTCAGAATGCCGACTTCGCCAAGCAGAATGTAGGAGATTTCCCAGCGGCTGAAGCCGAGTACGCGGAGCGTCGCCAATTCGCGCGCCCGTTCGGAAAGCGCGATGCGGATCGAATTGTAGGTGACGCCGACTGAAAGCGTCATCGAGAAGGCGACGAAGAAGCCGATGAAGATAAAGATCGTTTCTCCCATCGTCTTGTAGAACGTGTCGATCGCGGCCTGCCGGAAAAGCACAGCGGCGATGTTGGGGATGTCCTTGAGGCTCTCCAGCAACGTCGCGCGGCTCGGAGCATCGACGCGCATGTGCAGGCCACTCACGACGCGGCCGTCGCCGGCCATCCGGTTGAGCGCGGTCATGTCCATATAGGCGGGCGTGCCGAGATACGTTTCGAAGATCTGCACCACCGGCAGGCTCAGTCGCGTCTGGCGCCCTTCCAGGAGCTCGATGTCGACGGTTTCGCCGGCGCTCACATCGAGAAGCTCAGCGAGCTTGCGTGAGACCATGAGCCCGCCGGGAGGAACCTCGATACGCCCGCGCTCGACGTCGAAGACGGGACTGAGGATGGCGCCGGCCGGGGCGCCAATGATGCCTTGTCGCTCGGAGAGATGCGCGTGACGGATGCGTGCCGAGACAAAACGATAGGGTTCCGCCGCCAGGACGCCCGGCAGATTCTCGAAGTCCGCGACCGTGTCGATCGGCTGCTTGTCGTTGAACGCAACCGTCGCGTCCTGGTGCTGTCCACGCTCGAAGGCGGTCTCGGCAAGAGAATCTATGGCATCGACCCATTGCAGGGCCATGATCAGCACAGCGATCGACAGGGCGAGGCCGAGGCTCGCGAGAAAGGCCCTGACGGGCCATCGGATGATGCGCCGGAAGATCATGCGCGACGGCTCGTCCAAGGCGCCGGCGAGCGCCGTCCGCGATGCCCACATGCGCCGATAGACCGGCGGGGAAGGGGGCAGCATGGCTTCCGCAGGCGGCAGTCGTACGGCCCGCCGTACCGCGGCGAGGCTGCCGGCGAGCGCCGCACCGAGGCTGATGGCGCCGGCGATCACGAAGCCGGCGGGGCCGGGGCGGTAGAGCAGGAACGGAAAGCGGTAGAACTTGGTGTAGAGCTCGGTGTTCCAATGGCCGAGCCATGCACCGATCAGCGAGCCGATCAGGATGCCGATCGTGCCGATGACGAGGACCATCTTGGCGTAGTGCCAGCCGATCGCCCAATTGCCGTAGCCGAACGCCTTCAGGAGCCCGATCTCGCGGCGCTCGGTCTCGATCAGCCGTGCCATCACCATGTTGGTCAGAAAGGCGGCGACGGCGAGGAAGATGGTCGGCATGATCCGCGACATGTTCTTTTGCTGGGCGATCTCGCTTTCCAGGAACCAGTTCGAGGTCTGGTCGGCGCGGCCATAGGCACCGATGCCGCCGAAGGGAGCCAAGAGGCCGTCAAGCCGGCGGATGACGTCTTTTTCGTCAGCGCCCGGCAGCAGGCTGAGGGTGACGTTGTTGAAGGAAGCCTTGAGGTCGAAGGCGGCCGTCAGCGCGTCATGTCCCATCCATAGGATGCCGAAACGCTCGTCGTCCGGCATCAGGCCGCCGGGGGCGATCGCGTAGACGAATTCGGGGCTAAGCGCGGTGCCGACGACCTGCAACGTGCGTTTACGCCCCCTCAAGACTGCATCGAAATTGTCGCCGGGCTTCAAATCGTGAGCCTCGGCGAAAGGCTCACTGACGACCACCTCGTCGGGACGGGTCGGGTCGGCCAGGCGTCCGGACCTGACAACCAACGCGTTCAGAAGCTGGGGCCCCCGTTCGGGCAGCGAGAGCAACTGGGCAACGACCGGCTCTGCAAAACCCGGCATGTCGAGAATCGCGCCTTCGACGATACGCGTCTCCACGAGGCGGACGCCTGGAATATCCGCGATTTCACGCTGGAGATTTTCGGGCGCCCGTTTTGCCTGGGCAAACACATCGGCAAAACGGGTCCGTTCGTAATAGGCGGCGGTCGTTTCCTCGAGGGCTTCGATCGTCGTCAGTGCCATGATGAGAAGGGCGGTGCCGGACGCGATCACCAGTGCGATGGCAAGAACCTGCGCCTTCAGTCTCCAGAGTTCACGGATGAGCTTGCGATCGAGACTGCTCATCATTTTCACCAGGCGAGTTCGCCAGGGGCGCGCTGCGCGGCGTTGGTCCGCGTTTCGACGATGCGCCCGTCGGCAAAGTAGAGCACGCGATTGGCAATCTCGGCAATCACTGCGTTGTGCGTAATCAGCGCCGTCGTTGTGCCGAGTTCCCGATTGATCCTGAGGATCGCGTCGAGCACGAGGATTCCGGTCTTGCTGTCGAGTGCGCCTGTCGGCTCATCGCAGAGAAGCAAGTCGGGGCGCTTGGCGATTGCGCGGGCAATGGCAACGCGCTGCTGCTCGCCGCCGGAAAGTTGCGCGGGGAAGTGATCAAGCCTGTCGCCGAGCCCGACAATCGAAAGCGCTTCAACAGGCGACATTGGGTTTCTGGCGATCTCCGTCACGAGGGAGACGTTTTCGCGCGCCGTCAGGCTGGGGATGAGATTGTAGAATTGGAAAACGAAACCGACGTGATTGCGACGGTAAAGGTTGAGTGCGCGTTCGCTATCTAGAGTGAGGGGCTCTCCGCGAAACCTAACCGTTCCACCAGTCGGCGTATCGAGGCCGCCAAGTATATTGAGCAGGGTCGACTTGCCGCTGCCGGATGGCCCCAATAACACCACCACTTCGCCCTCGCGAAGGGCCACGTCCACTCCGCGCAGGGCGTGAACTTCTACCGCACCCATCCGATAGATCTTGGTGAGTTCGCGCGCCTCCAGGGCGATGGCCGATGCCTCGTTCTCCACCACTCACTCCTCGGGTCGTCGGCGTGTGGCCGCGACCGCCGCGAAACTCGCCCCGTCTCAGGTGGGTATCATTGCGAAAGATAATGCTCGATCTCCGGGATTGGAAACTTCACGAGATCCTTGGCCACTTCGGCGATGATCAAGGCACGCACCGGGGAATCCAATTGCTTGCGCAGATTGCCAAGAATGCGCGGCGGTGCAACGAGAACCAGTTTACTGGTGCCGTCGTCGCGTGCGAGCGCGCCAAGTTTCTCGCAAATGTGGGAGACGAAGGCTTCCTCCGCCCGGTCGTGCCAGTCCGTTTGCTGGACTGCGCTTCGAGCGTCGCCTTGCGACTGATAAACTCGCCCCTCACGGTCCGTTCCGAGTTCCCGCGTCGGAGGTTGGTATTCCGTTTCGACCTCGACCGGAATGAGATTGATGAGCTCTGCATCCCCTTGGTTACGCAGGATGAGCGCCTTGGCTCCGTCACACACCAGCACGACGCTGCCGTGCGGAATTCTTATCGTCGACATAATGCTGGCCTCAATCGCACACGTTCGTAATCTTCTGTCTCATCATCGCGCCATCAACACGGGGAGCCGGGCTTCGTTGAGCATCGATCGCGTGACGCCACCGAATACGAGCTCGCGCAGCCGGGAGTGACCATAGGCGCCCATGACGATCATGTCGGCGGCCACATCATTCGCATGTCGCTGCAGGACCTGCGCCACGGTCCGGCCCGCGCTCGGCAGCGCATCGACCGTCACATCGATGCCGTGGCGCGCCAGATAGGCGGCGACATCTGCTCCGGGTTCATCTCCGCTCTGCCTGGGCGTTGCCGTGGGATCGACCATAGCCACGTGAACGAACTTGGCGTTGGACATCAGCTGGAGTGCTTCTCGAGCCGCATGTGCGGACTGAGCACGCGAGTCCCATGCTAACAGGACGGTTTTCGGCTTGAGCGTCGGGATGGATCCGGGCGGGATCAGCAACACCGGGCGCCCGGACTGAAAGAGGCCGCCGGTGATGATCTGCTGCTTGAGGTCGGCGTTCTCAAAGGCACCGGGACCCATCAGGATGAGATCAGAATAGAGGGCGCGTTCGCCTATGTCGTAGGTGGCACCTGCCACCTCCGCGTAGATGCTGTCGACATCAAATGAAATCCCCCGCTTCGAGAGTTTGTCGCGAACCGTCTTCGCGGTTTCGCCAAGCGCTTGCAGATTTCGCTCGCGCTGTTCGAGCCACGCTGGCGCAAGCGTTGCATACCGCCCGGTCGGTTGTGGCGCAAAGCCGACGATAAGAGCGCTCAAGTGCGCGGAGACTTGATCGGAGATATCTGTAGCCACCTGCAGGTCGCGGTCGGTCTGCGAAACGCCAATTACGGCAAGCATCGTCTTGAATGACATGTTCTCCTCCGTTGGAACGTCGAAGCGTGACGCGAGAATGAACCCAGCAAGACGCGCCGCGGCGCGTCTTGCTCACCCAGGCGAAATGCTAGGCTGGTTTGATCTGGATCTTGCGCTCGCTCTGCTGCGCTTCGGGAGTCTTTGGCAGGGTCACGGAGAGAACGCCCTTCGAAAAATTGGCGGCGATGTTGTCGGCATCAACGCCGTCAGGCAATCGGAAGGCCCTCTGGAATGAGCCGTAGCGACGCTCCGAAAGGACGTAGTCCTTGTTCTTCTCTTCTTTCTGCTCCTGCTTCTCACCCCGGATCGTCAAGGTTCCGTTGGAGACCGCTATCTCTATGTCCTTTTCCTCCATCCCTGGCAGTTCGCAGGTAATTTCGTAACTCTTCTCTGTCTCCGCGACGTCGACGGCGGGCGCGATCTTGAACTCCGACTGCCGCGGCATCCGACGCGTGAATGCGGACGCAAAGGGGCGATGCCACAGGGACGGAGCGAAGTCGTCGAACAGGCGGTCGATTTCGGATCGCAGGCTTTCGAACGGGAGCCACGACTCGCCGCGATGCTCGACGGCTTTCTCTTCCGACTTGATGGGCAGTTTGGTCTCAGGTTCAGCCATGGCTGGTTCTCCTTCAAAGCAGGGTTGCAGGCTCATCGGGCCGCTCGTTGCAAGCACGACCGCAAAGCCACCCTGGCTGGGCCTGCCGCGTTTCTCGCCCGGTGTCCAGCCAGATGTATTTATTAGAGCCCTATGTGGCACCAGCCTCATTGATGCGCGTCAAAGACGGACCCGCCCCCCATTCCTTTTTGACGGAGAACAAGGCGCGCTCCTTGGATGTGTGATGTGCTTGTACGCGGTAGCCGTTCTTCGTGGGTGACGGTGAAGGTCAGCGGAATTCGACAATGACCAGGCACAACCTATTTCACGCTATCCAGACAGCCATTACGAGCAGGCTGCTTCTGATCATCATCGTACTCATGATTGCCTCGCTGTTCAGCGTCCTGCCAATCAAAGGCTGCCCGAATGCAGGCAGGCAGAGAGTAGACACGACAGAGATTTCGGCACTTCCCCACGCTGACCAGTCAGGCCGCGTTTCCGGCGGGCCCCGAGAACGGAGGGGTTAGTCCATCGGTTGATTGAGGGCCTTTGCTGCTCCGCGCAGTATGGCGTCTTCGCTTCTGATCAGCAAAACGGGTATTTGCGACAACCAGTCCGATCGTCTCCCCTTCGCCGCGAACGCGCTCCAAGATGTCAAGTTCCCCGTGCGTTCGGGGTGCAAAGGACATGCTTCCGGCGTGAGTATGGAACTGGGTGCAAGAGCCATTGATTTGAGCGAGTATCCCTACGCCGAGTGCGTCGCCAACGCTTGCGACAGCCTTCGTCGCGTCGCGACGGGCCTCTGCCCATCCGAGGCGGACGACGTCATGCGGAGCGAGATCGGGCAAGATGAGCGAAAGCGCGTCGATGGACTCGATGATTTTAACGTGGTGCCATTCGCCGGCATATCCTTCGGCGAGCCTGCGTTCCAAATCACTGACGAGCAACGACTCGCTGTTTGCGATTGCGATCCCCAAGGCAGGTGGACAAATTGGTAGAGAGCGCCGGTAAGCGGCCAGCGCCTCGACCACGGACGCAAATACGTTTCTTCCGAACTGCACATAATCTTCGATCGTCAGCCTGTCAGTATGGACGACGGCGAAGCGCATGTGCGTCTCGCCAATGTCGGCCACAACAGCGTCATGTGTGAACTCGTTCACCCTCGGCCTCCAACATATTCGCGGCATGCCGAGAGTATGCGGCCGACTAGCCTCTCGCACTTTGATGGACGTCAAGGTCACCGATGTCGTGAAAGCATAGGGTATCGCTGTGTCGATGCGGAGGCCTCGAGCGGACAGGGAGAGCATGTATCTCGTCACGTGCCGCTCTCAGCGATAGGAGGAAGAAATGGCCGCTTCAATCATCTGGTTCGAGGATGTGACGCGGCGCGATATCGCCAATGTGGGAGGCAAGAATGCGTCACTCGGCGAGATGATCACCGGCCTTTCCTCCCATGGCATCAAGGTGCCGGGCGGTTTTGCGACGACAGCGGAGGCCTATTGGAACTTTATCGATGCCAATCACTTGCGGGCACCGATTACTGCACTGCTTGAGAAATGGGAGGCCGGCGGAGCCACCCTCGCCGAGACGGGTGCCGCAATACGCGAGAACATTCTCCGGGGTAGCTGGCCCGCCGAGATCGAAGCGGAAATAGTGGCCGCCTATCGTGCGCTGTCGCGCAGGCTCGACATCGAGGCGGCTTCTGTTGCCGTTCGCTCCAGCGCAACCGCCGAGGACCTCCCGACGGCGAGCTTTGCCGGGCAGCAGGAAAGCTTTCTCAATGTCGTCGGTGAGCGGGCACTGATGAGCGCCTGTAGCCGCTGTTATGCCTCGCTCTTTACCGATAGAGCCATAAGCTACCGCAAGGTAAACGGCTTCGATCACATGAAGGTAGCCTTGTCCGTCGGCGTCCAGGAAATGGTTCGTTCCGACCTCGGCAGCGCAGGCGTCATGTTCTCGATCGAGACCGAGACCGGCTTTGATAAGGTCGTGCTGATCAATGCGGCCTGGGGTCTCGGAGAGTATGTTGTCAAAGGAACCGTCGATCCCGACGAATACCGCGTCTTCAAACCGCTGCTTGGCGACACTGCCCTTGTGCCCATTCTTCAAAAGAGATGCGGCACGAAGAGCAGGAAGCTCACCTATGGCAACAGTTTCGAGCCCACCCTGGGTATCTCCACCTCACGAGAAGAAAAGAGCACCCTCGTACTCACCGATGAGGAAGTCCTCAAGCTCGCCCGCTGGGCGATAGCGATCGAGGAGCATTATGGCTGTCCCATGGACATTGAATGGGCCAAAGACGGCCGCGATGGCCAGCTCCACATCGTGCAGGCCCGGCCCGAAACCGTGCAGGCGAAAGCAGCCTCCGATCAACTTCCAACCTATCAGATCGGCAAGAAGGGGCGCGTCCTGGCAAAGGGCCTCGCGATAGGCAGTGCCATCGCGGCGGGTCCCGTCTGCCTCATCGAGCATCCCGACGACATCGGCAAATTCACCGATGGCTCCATTCTGGTTACCAAAACCACAGACCCGGACTGGGTGCCGCTCATGAAGCGCGCCTCCGCCACGTCACCGATCATGGGGGACGCACCTCACATGCAGCTATTGTCAGTCGCGAGCTTGGCCTTCCTGCAATCGTCGGCGCAGAGAACGCGACAAGGCTCTTGCACACGGGCGCGATCGTCACCGTGTCCTGCGCCGAGGGCGACGAGGGCCGCATCTATGAAGGGCAGGCCGAATTCAAGGCGGAGACGATCAGCCTCGCCGATATTCCGGAAACGCGGACGAAGGTCATGTTGAACCTTGCCGATCCGCAATCCGCTTCCCGCTGGTGGAGACTCCCGACCGATGGCATTGGGCTTGCGCGCATGGAGTTCGTGATCAGCAATGCGATACAGATCCATCCCATGGCCCTCGCGCACTTCGATCGCCTGCGCGATCAATCGGCAAAGCAGAAGATCGCTGCAATGACATCGGGCTACACGGAGCGGACCCACTATTTCGTCGACGAGCTTTCGCGCGGCCTGGCCCGTCTCGCCGCAGTTGCCTATCCCGAGCCGATCATCGTGCGCATGAGCGATTTCAAGACGAATGAATATGCGGGCCTTTGCGGTGGCGCCGAATTCGAGCCGCAAGAAGAGAACCCGATGATCGGCTTTCGTGGCGCATCTCGCTACTACTCGCCGAAATATCGCGACGGCTTTGCACTTGAGTGTCGGGCTATCAAGCGGTTGCGCGAGGCGATGGGCTTCAAGAACGTTATCGTAATGATTCCGTTCTGCCGGTCGGTTCATGAGGCTGAGAAAGTCCTTCAGGTCATGGCTGAAAACGGCCTTCAGCGCGGCGTCAACGGGCTGCAGGTCTATGTCATGTGCGAAATACCGTCGAACGTTATCCTTGCGGCGGATTTCGCGAGGCTATTCGATGGCTTCTCGATCGGTTCGAATGATCTCACCCAGTTGACGCTCGGTGTCGACAGGGATTCGGAGGATCTCGCTTCCTTGTTCGACGAGCAGGACGAAGCCGTGAAATGGATGATCTCCAAGGTCATCACGGAAGCTCGGCGGGCCGGCGCCAAGATTGGTCTTTGCGGTCAGGCACCAAGCGATCATCCCGATTTCGCGGCATTTCTTGTCGAATGCGGCATCGACTCGATCTCGGTCACACCCGACAGTTTTGTGGCGGTGAAGCAGGCCGTGGCGGCGGCGGAAAAGGGTGGAAAAACGAAATAGGGAAGGCGCGGATTTACCGCCTCGCCTCTGTGCTTTCGGCGTCCAGTTGTTCGGCGGCGACAAACAACAGCGCCCGCATCTTTTCTTGTAGCTGCTCCCTGGTCGCAGGGATTCCGGCGCTCTCGAAATCCCGCAGGACCTTGCGCAGGACGTCGTCGTCGCCAGCTTCGGCCCGTCCGGCGTCAGCGATCTCGTCCGCGTAGGCGGTCGCGTCGGCTCTATCGAGCGCGCGTGCCGCCCATCCGGCAAACAGGCTGTCTCGGCGTTCGCGAACTCTCAAGGAACGCTCGAAATCGAGGATGTACCTTTCTTCGAGCGCTTTCTCTCGCTCCGTCAGTTCCATAATTTCTTGCTCCGATCGTAAGTGAGCTCGAGCGGGGTAGGTTGCAACTATGGTTGCATCGCGGCTTCGGCCATTGACTCCTTCGGCGTCTCGGGAAGTTCCGTCATCGTGGCTTCGGTCAACAACAGCACGCTTGCGACCGAAACCGCGTTTTCGAGCGCGACGCGGATCACTTTGGTGGGGTCGATGATGCCGGCCGAAACCAGGTCGGCATAGACCTTTCGGCCGGCGTCGTATCCGAAACTGCCCTCTCCCTCGAGCATCTTCGCGACTACGACGCCGCCGTCGGTTGCGGAGTTTTCCGCGATCTGCCGTGCCGGGATTTCCAGTGCCCGCTTGAGGATCTGAACGCCGGTGCGCTCGTCGCCTTCGCAGGCTTCCTCCTCCTCTGCGACGGCAGCGATGCACCGCAGGAGAGCCAATCCGCCACCCGGCAGGATGCCTTCGGCCACGGCCGCCTTGGTCGCACTGATGGCGTCATCAAGCGCTTCCTTCTTGGATTTGAGTTCCGCCTCCGTGGCCGCACCCACCTTGATCACCGCCACGCCGCCGGAAAGCTTCGCCAATCGCTCCTGGAGTTTTTCACGGTCATAGTCGCTGCTGGTGGTCGAGATTTCCTTGCGGATCTGTTCCGCCCGGCCACTGATGGCCTTCTTGTCTCCCGCGCCACCGATGATGGTGGTCGTATCTTTTGTAATGACGACCCGCTCGGCGCGGCCAAGTTGTTCGGGTGTAACCGTTTCGAGCTTGATGCCCAGCTCCTCGGAAATGAGCTGTCCACCCGTGAGGATGGCGATGTCCTGCAACAGGGCTTTGCGTCGGTCTCCGAACCCCGGCGCCTTGACGGCGCAGTTGTGCAGTGTTCCGCGCATCTGGTTGACGATCAAGGTCGCGAGGGCCTCGGTTTCCACATCTTCAGCGATGATGAGCAGCGGTGTCCCGGCTTTCGCGACGGCCTCCAGGAGTTCCACGCAATCCTTGAGCGAATTGATCTTGCGGTCGAACAGGAGGATCGCGGCGCTTTCGAGAACGACCTCCATTCGCTCGGCATCGGTGACGAAATAGGGAGAAAGATAGCCGCGATCGAATTGCATGCCCTCCACGACTTCGAGGACCGTCTCGGTCGTTTTCGATTCCTCGACGCTGATGACTCCCTCGTCGCCGACCTTTTCCATTGCGTCTCCGACCAGTGTGCCGATCTGTGCGTCGTTGTGGGCCGAAATCGTCGCCACCTGTTCTTTCTCACGCTTCTCGGAGACGGGCCGTGAGTTCTTCTTGAGTTCGGCGACCGCTCGTTTGACGCCGCGGTCAAGCCCGTGCTTGATGTCGATCGCGCTTGCCCCCGCAACGACATTGCGCAGGCCATCGGCGAAAATCGCATGGGCAAGAATGGTCGATGTGGTCGTCCCGTCGCCGACGATTTCCCCTGTCTTCTCCGCCGCCTGGCGCAGCATGCGCGCGCCGAGATTTTCTTCGGGATCTTTGAGGTCGAATTCCTTGGCGATTGTGACCCCGTCATTGCAGACGATCGGGGGCCCCCATTTCCTTTCGATCAGAACGGCTTTCGACCGCGGCCCGAGCGTGACCCGAACGGCATCGGCCAATTGCGAAGCGCCCCTCAAGATCTTCTCTCGGGCAGCCGAATGGAAAAGGACCTGCTTGTGAGCCATGGCTTCATCCTCCGTTCCTTGCCTTTGTAGCACGGACCGGACGGGACGCTTTGACGCGCATCAAACGGCATCTGCACAAGCCCCCAAGCGTCACGCAATCATCTTTGATGCCGGTCAAGGCGAGGGCGGTCGATCGATGGTTAAGTTCTCGAAAGAGAGGTAATAGAGGGTCGCGGCTATGATTTACAACACGATACTGGTGCACTTGGACATAGGAGATGGCGCAGGATCGCAGTTAAGTTTTGCGCGCAACCTCGCCGCGCGTTTTGAGGCAAATCTGATCGGCTTTGCCGCCGGCGACATACACCCGATTGCGGCGCCTCCGCCCGGAGTGGTCGTGGACGCCGAGTTCATGCGGCTTGAGGCGAGGGAGATCGAACGCCGCCTGGAAGCGCTTAGAAGCGATCTTGATGCCAGCGGCGAGATGGGAGGGGCCGATTCGTTGCGCACTACCGTCGGCGATCCGACAAAAGGGTTGGCGATAGCCGCGAGAGCGGCGGACCTTGTAATCGCGGGATCAGGTGGCGAGGAGGGCGGACGCGACGCCCACACCGCCATAGACCTGGGCGCGCTGATACATGCGGCGGGCCGTCCGGTCCTCATACCGCGAGATGATCTCGCACCTCTCAAGGCGAGTAGCGTGGTCGTTGCCTGGAAGGATGCCCGTGAAGCAAGACGGGCGGTCGCAGACGCGATGCCCTTCCTTGCCCATGCGCGCGAAGTCCTGGTAGCGACCGTCGCGGAGCACGAACCGGATCGGGCGATGGCCAGTGCCACCGACGTTGTCCGCTATCTTATCAATCATGGTGCAAAAGCCCGCGCAGAGATCGTGGACCATCGCGAAGGCGAGGCTGGGGAGGCGCTAGTTGGCATCGCCAGGCAGATCGGAGCGGATCTGATCGTCTCTGGCGGCTATGGCCATGGCCGCCTTCGCGAATGGCTGCTTGGCGGCGTCACCCGATCGCTGCTGCGCGAAGGGGCGCTCCACCGCCTAATGTCGGCCTGATGATGCCCCACAATCGCCGCTCCCCGGGATTGCTCACTGGAAAACAGCATGACGAGACTTGTCCCGATCTCAGTGCGGCACTGGCGCAGAAGGTGCGATTCCTCTCCAACCCCGCCTCCTACCCGCAACCGCCGGACAACATCGAGACTAAGGAGACCCATATGTCCTGGGTTTTCATAGCCGACGATTGGGTGCTCAAGCTCAAGAAGCCGGTCTCGCGATCCCACCTCGATTTCAGTACCGTCGAGGCGCGGAAGTTCTTCTGCGAGGAGGAGCTTCGCCTAAACCGCCGGCTGGCACGCGAGACCTATCGCGCCGTCAAGCCGCTCTATTGTGACGATGCGGGCGCGCTGACGTTTGAGCAATCCGCGCACGTCATCGACTGGCTCGTTGAGATGCGGCGGCTGCCGGCGGACGACATGCTGGACGCCCGCATCGCTGCGAACCGGGTAAGCCCGGCCGAGATTTCCGCGATAGTCGATCGGCTTGCCCGGTTCTATATCGGCTGTTCGCCGGAGATTGCCGGTGGCGGGGCCTATATACGACACCTTCTCGAGGAACACGAAATAAACCGCGCCCTGCTGACGCGCCCCGAATTCGAGCTCTCGGGTGTGGCCGCCTTGCTCGACGGTGTCGGCGTCCGTCTGGACGAAATGCGCGGTGTCATCGAATCCCGCATCGCACGCGGAAGGATCGTCGAGGGCCACGGCGACCTGCGGCCGGAGCATGTCTGCCTGGTCACCCCACCGCAGATTATCGATTGTCTCGAATTCAACCGCTCGATGCGGATCATCGATCCCTACGACGAAATCAGCTACCTGGCGCTCGAATGCGAGGTGCTGGGGGCCGATTGGATAAGGCCTCTGCTCTTGTCTGCACTGGAAAGGGAGCTTGGCGATCGTCCCGACGACCGCTTGCTTGCGCTTTATGGCCGCTTTCGCGCCTTGCTGCGGGCAAGGCTGTGCCTGGTTCATCTCCTGGAGCATCCGGTCCGGGAACCGAAGAAATGGCGTCCTTTGGCGCTTGCCTATCTGACACAAGCCCGGCGGCATCCGTCAGTCATCGTCGCCTAGAAGCTCCGTAATCGAGCCGCCGAAGGCGAGCCGACGAATGGCTTCAGCAACAAGCGGCGCACTCGGGACCACCTCGACGCACGATCGCAAGCGTTGTTCAGGCAACCGGAATGGCGCAATGGAGTCCGTTACGATCGTCCCGTCGACCGCGGGATGGGCGAGCATTGCTTCGGCGCCCTTGCTGAAAAGGCCGTGCGTCGCCATCGCATAGACCGCCTTGGCGCCGCGCTGCCGGCAGGCTTCCGCTGCTCTCAGCATGGTGCCGCCGGTGCTGATCATGTCGTCGAGGATGAAGACCGTCGCGTCTTCCACCTCTCCCGCAAAGAGCTCGCCCGAAACGACGCCACGGCTGCGGCGCTTCTCCATGAAGCCGAATCCTGCAGGGGCGCCAGAGAGGCGCTCATAGGCCTCCTTCAGAAGCTGGGCCCGCTTGATGCCGCCGCCATCCGGGGACAAGATCGCGACCGGCCCGCCTGCAGCTTTTCGGGCAATCACGTCGGCGAATAGCTCCTTTGCACTCAGATGAATCGTGCGGCAGCGGAAGGCGTTCTGGAAAGCGGCAATGTTATGCACGTCAAGCGTCATCACCTGATCGGTGCCTGCTGCTTCGAAAAGCTGCGCCACGTAGCGCGTGGTCACCGGATCCCGCGCCTTGGTTTGCCGGTCCTTGCGTGCATAGGCGAGATAAGGAACGACGGCCGTCACGCGTGAAGCGCCTCCTTCGCGACAGCAAGCGATGAAAAACAGCAATTTGCAAAGCTTATCGTTGACAGACTCCCGGGCACTTCCATTCAGTTGCTGCAGGACGTAGACATCCTCGCCACGCACGCTGACAAGCGGTCTGGCCTTGTGCTCACCATCCTCGAAATCGCGTTCCTCGTGTTCGTCGATCGGCACACCGAGAGCGAAAGCAAGCTTTCCGCCAAAAACCCGTGATGCATTCAGTGCAAAGATGCGCATTGGGGCATCCTAAAGGGCAACTGCACTCGTTCCTTGATGCTGATCGAAGGGCCGCACATGCCCCCTCGCGGCACTTTGTAGCGAAGTGAGTTGTTCAGCCTTGGAGGTGGCGATCGACGATTGCTCGTGCCTTTGTAAGCGCTTCCTCCTGAGTATCTGCCAAGACGTGGTCAGGGTCAGTTGGGAGGGAGCGCGGGCCGGGTATTATGTGCACTCGCCATCCCGAAGCATAGTGACTGGCCTCCAAACCGTAGCCGCGATAGTCGCTATGGTGACTTGCAATCAACTGTGACATGTGAAACCCCATCTGTCTCCATTCGTCAAATGTCGTATTACCTGGAATAGCCTGCATTGACGCAAATCAAGGATGTGGGTGAGGTCCAGGTGTGCGTTGCGGCCTTCACGATCGCGCCAGCAGAGTGCTGCGGGTCTCCCACGGAGCACACAAGACGCGGACCAGACTGAGGTGAGCACGGCCTGACGCACCAAGCTGCACGGTTGTAGCGGCGCGGGGCAGTATGGCGGCCCTGCCGCTCCCCTTATTGACCGAAGTCAATCTACGCAGTCGACAAGTGAGCTATGTTTCAGGCACCATATTTTCATGGGGAGCCTCAGATGAAAGCCGCGGACATCATGACCCGGAGGGTCATCGCCATAAGTCCCGAGCATAGCGTAAAGCATGCCGCGTGCGTAATGCTGGAAAACCACATCAGCGGCCTGCCGGTCCTTGACGACAATGAAAGTCTTGTCGGTATTCTGACTGAGGGAGATCTGTTGCGGCGCGCAGAATTGGGACCCGCCGCGTGGCGGGGTACGGGCAGCACGCACGAAGAGGCGCCGGAGATTTTCATCAAGGGAAACAGCTGGCGTGTTGGTGATGTCATGACGCCAGGTGTCGTGACGGTGGATGAAGACACTCCGGTTGACCGTATTGCTGCAGCTATGAAGACGCACGACATCAAACGTGTCCCTGTTGTACGCGCCGGCCAGATGGTGGGCATCGTCAGCCGCGGCGATATTCTGCGGGTGATCGCTGCGGCAGTGCCTGACATAACGGCTGCGGGCGACGAGGCCACGCGACGCGCTGTCCTGGCGAGGCCTTGTTCCGACGTCGGGCTCGACAAGGCGGCTATCGACGTGACCATCGAGGATGGCACAGTTTGCCTATGGGGGGAGGTCGCCAGTGAGGTCCAGCGCGAGGCGGCTCGCGTTGCCGCAGAAGCCGTGAGCGGCGTTGGGCGCGTCAGGAACAAGCTGCGTGTCGGAGCGGGCGCGAGCTTATCAGAACGATCTTGAAGCACCTCGGTGGAGTGAACCATGCCTATCCTTGCAGTGGCTCTCAACCCCACCATCGACGTATGGAGTCAGGCTGAGCGGGTGCGTCCGACCGTTAAGATCCGTACGCACAGCGAGCGGCAACGACCGGGCGGCGGCGGCGTCAATGTCGCACGCGTCATCGCCGAGCTCGGCGGCGAGCCGGAGCTCCTCGTCCTCGCGGGCGGAGCGACTGGAGCCATGCTTAGAGAGGCCCTTGCGACATCAGCCATTCGAACTCACGCCGTGCAGATAGCAGGGCTGACGCGAATTTCCTTTATGGTTCGGGAAGAGGAAACGGGGCTCGAATATCGCTTCGTTCCCGAAGGGCCGGAAGTCGCGCCGGGCGACATCGCGAAGGCGCTTGCGATCGTTGAGAGGTTCAGGGGCGACTTCGTGGTGGCCAGCGGGAGTCTGCCGCGCAACGCTCCCGAAGACATCTATGCTGACATTGGCCGCATAGCCGCGAAAACCGGCGCCAGGTTCATTCTCGACTGCCCGGGGGCGACATTGCGCAGCACCTTGGGCAAGGCACCGGTTTTCCTCGTCAAACCGAGCATTGAAGAGTTGGAAACACTGGCCGGCCGGCGTCTGGACGAGAATGGGGTCGCGCAAGCCGCATCGGCTTTGGTGAAGGAAACTGCAGCAGAGTTCGTTGCAGTCACTATGGGCCGCGAGGGTGCCCTCTTGGCTGGAGCCTTCGGCGTTTTACGCGTCCCGTCTAAGCACGTCGTCGCCAAGTCCACCGTGGGTGCCGGCGACAGCTTCATTGGCGCGCTCACTTGGTTGCTGGCGGAAGGCAGGTCAATTGAGGAGGCGTTCCGGTTTGGTGTCGCCGCGGGAGCAGCCGCCGTCATCGCATCCGGAACCGAGCTGTGCCGGCGCAACGACGTCTTTAAGATTTACAACGGGACCGAACCGCCTCCAGGCGTGCCGTCGACGTCCATCGAAAGCTCCGGTCCATGAACGAGTTTCTGTCCAGAGTGCGGCGGCTGTTTGTGACGATGATTGCGGTCGGACTCTGTGCGTTTGGAACGACTGCCGTTCGGGCGCAAGATCTTAGGATTCGGATTGGCCATTTCCCGAACGTGACACATGCGCAGGCGCTGGTTGCCAGAAACTTCGAACGGCAGGGCCGGAATTGGTACGCCGATCGGCTCGGTCCGAAGATCAAGGTCGAATGGTATGCCTATAATGCCGGTCCGAGTGCCATGGAAGCGATCTTTGCCGAGAGCATTGACCTCACCTACGTCGGACCGAATCCGGCCATTAATGCCTATGCCCGTTCGGGAGGACGAGAGATCCGCATCGTCGCCGGCTCGGTCAACGGTGGTTCTGCGCTTGTCGTGCAGCCGGATGAAAGCTTTGCGAGTGCGGCGGATTTCCGCGGTAAGCGGATCGCAACTCCCCAATTCGGAAATACTCAGGACGTCGCAGCACGCGCCTGGCTCTTGGCGGGAGGCTTGCGGATAACACAGGCAGGCGGGGACGCCCAGGTTGTTCCGACTGCCAATCCGGAGCAACTGTCACTTTTCAAAACCGGACAGCTCGATGCCGTCTGGACTGTCGAACCCTGGGTTTCGCGGCTCGAAATGGAGGCGGGTGGAAGAATCCTCGTTGAAGAAAAGAATGCAATCACGACGGTGCTCGTTGCGCGCGCAGCGTTTCTTGCGAAGCATCGCGACCTCGTTCGACGCTTCGTTGAGGCACATCGCGACCTCAGCGATTGGATCAAGCATCACCCGTTGGACGCGCAGCGGATGATCCGCGACGAACTAAAGGCGTCGTTTCGCGTCAGCATGTCGCCGGAGCTCATTGCGCGCGCATGGGCGCGCATGTCGGTTACCAGCGAGATTTCACGCTCCGCATTGCAGACCTTCGTCACCAAGGCTCAGCAGGTCGGCTTCCTGCGGGAAATGCCGGAGCTTTCGAGACTGATCGAGGTGCCCTGATGCTCGATCAAGTCACCAACCCTTCGACATCGGCTCCGGTTGCCACGGCAACGAGCAAGCTCGTCGTCGAGGGGGTGTCAAAGTGGTTCCGCACGCCGCGAGCAACCATACATGCACTCGACAATGTCTCGATGCAGGTTGCGGCCGGCGAAGTCGTCTGTGTCGTTGGCCCGAGCGGCTGCGGAAAGTCGAGCCTCCTCGACATCATAGCCGGGTTGAGCAAGCCCGATGCCGGTCATGTGCTTGCCGACGGTCTGCCGGTGACCGGCCCGGGTCGGCAGCGTCTGGTCGTGTTCCAGGAGCCGTCGCTGTTTCCCTGGCTCAACGTTTTCGGCAACGTCATGTTCGGCCTGAGGCTTTGCCCCGAGCTCAGCAACGGCGAACGGCGCGAGATCGCGCACCAATATCTCGCCTTGGTCGGCCTCGAAAAATTTGAAGGCGCGCACGTGCATGAACTATCGGGTGGAATGAAGCAGCGGGTAGCCCTGGCGCGGGCGCTGGCCCCCGATCCGCAGGTGCTGCTGATGGACGAACCCTTTGGCGCACTCGATGCGATGACCCGCGAGCACCTTTACGACGATATCCAGCGCATCTGGAGCGACAGCCGCAAGACCGTTGTGTTCGTCACGCACAATATGCGCGAGGCGGCCTGCCTGGGAGATCGCGTGCTATTGATGTCGAAGGCGCCGGGGAGGATCGTCCAGCACTTCGAGATTCCGCTGCCGCGCCCGCGAAGCATCTACGATGTGGAACTCATTGGACACGCCGGACGCGTTGCTGATGCGCTTCGCGGCACAATCGGCGGCGGGGTGACGGAATGAGGCGTTTCGCGATCGTGTCGGGCTTCGTGGTCATGCTACTGGTCGCCTGGGAGTTGGCGTCTGAGAGCGGGCGTTGGTCACCGGTGCTCTTTCCCTCTGTCTTGAGCGTCGCCCGGTATCTCTGGGGTGCCATGCTGGATGGCACGCTTTCTGAAGCGATCAGGGTTACCATGCAGCGGCTTCTGGTTGGCTATGCAATCGGCGTTGCGATCGGCCTGCCTCTCGGCGTACTCACGAGTTCCTCGCAGATCCTGGAAGACACAATCGGCTCTCTCGCACTTGGTCTGCAGACACTACCGAGCGTCTGTTGGGTGCCCTTCGCCGTACTTTGGTTCGGGCAAACAGAGGGTGCGATGCTCTTCGTCGTCGTGATGGGGACCGTATGGTCGGTGATCATCGCGACCAACCATGGCGCGCGCACGATCCCGCCGATCTATGCCCGTGCGGCACGCACCATGGGGTCGCGAGGAATCCATCTCTGGACCATGGTGATGTTGCCGGCTTCCTTGCCGTTCCTGGTTAGCGGCATGAAGCAGGGTTGGGCATTCGCCTGGCGATCGCTGATGGCGGCGGAGATTTTCGTCACGATCCTTACAGGTTTTGGCCTCGGCCAATTGCTCCATTACGGCCGCGAATTGAACGCGATGGACCAGGTGATCGGCGCCATGGTGGTCATCGTGCTGATCGGCCTCCTGGCGGATCGAATTCTCTTTGCGCCCTGGGAGCGCTTCCTCCATCGCCGCTGGGGCACGAACGTCAGGTGAAGGGCTTATCGGAACGTGCTCTCATATCTTATCGCTGTTGACGAAGTGCGCCGCCCTGCGGCTTTGGCTGGGCCAAATTGAAGCTCGCCCACGAAGGTTGTTTTGTAACCGGTGTTTAGCCCCCACGTTGCACTGTCTGGCGTGATCTGTGATCGGCTTTCCATGGATGATCGAAGGGAGTTTCTCCATGGAGACTTGGAGGTTCTCACGAGCGGCAAGGCCGGGCGTGAGGGGCATCGCCACTGGCCGGATGAGGTCAAGGCGCGGGATCGTGTCGGAGAGTCTGCGGCCGGACGTGACGGTGAACGAGGTGGCGGAGCGGTATGGGCTGAAGCCGAACCATCTATCGTCTTGGCGACGATGGCGCGGCAGGGCAAGCTGGTTTTGCCCGCGCCGGAGGATGCGGTTGAATTCGCGGCGATGATTGTCGAGACGACTGTGGCCGCGCCGGCGGTTAAGGAAGTTCCGTGCCCCGAGATCATCGTCGGTCCTGTCACGATCCGCCTGGAGGAAGGCGCATCTGTGGCCCGGATCGTGGCCATTGCGCGTGCATTGGCGGCCTCGGCAAGACCTTTCCGTCAAACCCGGATCATGGTGGCGACAAAGCCAGTGGACTTTCGCAAGGGCCATGACGGGTTGGCGGCGCTGGTGAAGAACGAGCTGCGCAAAGACCCGTTCACCGGAACGGTCTTCGTGTTCCGGTCACGCAAGGCGGACCGGTTGAAGCTGATCTATTGGGATGGCAGCGGTGTGGTGATGGCCTACAAGCGGCTCGAAGAACACACCTTCACCTGGCCTGGTATCAAGGATGGCTTGATGACATTGAGCCATGCGCAGTTCGAAGCCTTGTTTGCGGGCCTGGATTGGCGTCGCGTTCGCGCCGTCGAGGCCAGAGCGCCGGAAGCGATCGAATAGCTGCGGCACGATGACTCGGGTGGCGGATTCCAAAGGCAAAGTGGGGTGAGATTTGATAGACCCTGCGCATGCTTGGTGCCGCCGATCTTCCTGACGATATTGCCGCCCTGAAGGCGATGCTAATCGCGGCGGAGGCGCGTGAAGTTCGCAAGGACGAGCGGATCGAACGGCTGGAAAAACTTGTTGCAGCATTCAAGCAGGCGGCCTTCGGGCGCAAATCCGAGAAGAGCGATCCCGACCAATTTGATCTGGCGCTGGAGGATTTGGAAACCGCCATCGCGGCGATCCACGCCGAGGACGAAGCCGATGCTCCTTCTGGCAAACGTTCCTCCAAACCACGAGCGACCAATCGGGGTTCGCTTCCCGTTCATCTTCCCTGTGTCGAAGAAATCATCGAGCCGGAAAGCCTGATCTGCGTCTGCGGCGGCTGCCTGCATTGCATCGGTGAGGATGTGTCGGAGAGGCTGGACGTGATCCCGGCGCAGTTCCGCGTCATCGTCACCCGCCGCCCAAAATATGCGTGCCGCGCCTGCACGGACGGCGTCGTTCAGGCCCCCGCTTCGGCTCGGCTGATCCAGGGCGGGTTTGCCGACGGAGGCCATGGTCGCGCATGTACTGGTCGCCAAATACGCCGATCATCTTCCTCTGTATCGGCAGGCGCAGATCATGAGCCGCCAGGGTATAGACCTCGACCGCTCCACCCCTCGACCGCTCCACCCTTGCCGACTGGGTCGGCCGGGCAGCCTATGAGTTGCGTCCCGTCTTCGATGCCCTGATCACCGACCTGAAGCGCTCGACCAAGCTCTTCATGGACGAGACCCATGCTCCAGTGCTTGATCCCGGCTCCCGTAAAACCAAAACTGGATACTTCTGGGCCTTGGCACGTGATGATCGCCCATGGAATGGGAATGCTCCACCCGGTGTCGCCTTCACCTATGCGCCAGGTCGCGGGGGACTGCATGCCGAACGGATATTGCAGGGCTTCTCAGGCGTTCTGCAGGTCGACGGCTATGCCGGATACAATCGCCTTGTCGCACCGGACCGTATCGGTCCCGACATCAGGCTAGCCTATTGCTGGGCACACGCGCGTCGCAAGTTGGTGGAGATCACCCGCACTGGACCCACGCCGATTGCCGAGGAAGGCGTAAAGCGGATTGGTGAACTTTACCGGATCGAGGCCGATCTGCGCGGGCTTGATGCGGATACTCGCCTGGTTGCGAGACAGGAGCGTTCAAAACCGCTGATCGCGGACATGAAAACATGGCTCGCACATCACCGTGCCCGCGTTGCTGCCAAATCACCGCTGGGCGAGACTCTGAAATACATCGCCAAATACTGGGACGGCTTGCGCCTCTTCCTGACCGACGGCCGCATCGAACTCGACAACAACAGCGTCGAAAGAACCATCCGGCCGATAGCCCTCAATCGCAAGAACGCACTCTTTGCGGGGCACGATGCCGGAGCCGAAAACTGGGCGACCATCGCCTCGCTCGTCGAAACCTGCAAGCTCAATGACGTCGATCCGCTGGCCTACTTGACCAGCACGCTCACCGCCGTCGTCAACGGCCATAAGCAGAGCCGGATCGATGACCGTGGGATCATCGGGTCTTATGTCGCAAGAGTCACCAATGACTGCTGACGGCCCGAAGGGGCGGCAGGCGTCGTCGCAAGTCAGTTCGTGCAGTCAGTCGATCACTGGATTGCGCTTGGTCGTCTCGGAGCGGCAGGCATTCATATGCTCTAGGTGGCGACACAATAGTGTGCGGCATCCGACCCCGCGCAAGAGGTAAGCCGTGACCGTCCGCAAAGAGTAAACCTCCAATATTTTCCCCGCAATCATCGGTTTGTTAGCGCGAATATCAACAAGAACCCCGCGGCCACGGCCAGTGCGGCAGACTGCTGGTATTGTGTCTTTGCTGACCTGGGCAAAAGATCTGCGATTGTGAGATAAAACATACCCCCTGCGCCGAATGCCAAGAGAACCCCCAGCATTCTCGGAGCGATGTCGCTCAGAAAGGTCCATCCAACGGTAGCAGACGAGAACAGGGCTAAGCCGATCAGCCAAGTCCAGATATATATCGATCGAGACGCATTCTCCCCCTCGTCTGCCCGGATGATTTCAGCGATGCTCATCCCCTCGACGACGTTGTCCAGCATGATAGCTACCCCGATCATGACACCTAGATTTGGATCAGCGGCCAGACCGACCCCGATGCTTAACCCCTCGATCAGTTCCTCAATTGCGGTGCTGCCAGCAAGGAGGGTAACTTTGGATCCCCGCGCTCGTTGGATACGATGCAGGCGAGAAAGCTTGTGCCATTCGTCGGATTCGTGCCCCGCGATGAATCCGTGATTGATGTACAGGTCGAAGATATAAACTGTCAGAAAGCCGACAACGAAACCGGCGATGGTTGGGATCTTACCAGCGGCAGCTCCAGCCGTGGGTATCATTTCGAAGGTAAAAGTGCCCAATAGCACGCCAGCAGCCATGCCTACCGAGATCGACAAAAATAGCGTCCCGATCTTGCCATGTGATCCCAGCCAACCACCTACCGGCGACGCAATGGCAGCCCCACTGGCCAACAATAAAAAGGCAAAGTTGCCTTCGACCATGTGCCGCGCCCCGAACATAAGTACTCTTCCCCCATGGGATGGAGTATCTCTGCGTCTGTGAAGCAAAATGGTCGCTGTTGAAGGGAGTTACGCAGCTTTAATGAGCACGCGTAGTGCCTGTTTCGTTAAATCAACTCGTGACCATAGGTGATCCGCTTGATGATAATATATATCTGAGGCGTCCGCTTTCGGCTACTGACACGGAAGGCGATCAACGGCCAGCACCGGGAGTTCGACGCCTGAACGGACGACTTCCGCTGCTGGCGCAAAGTTGCCATAGCGCTCCATGGCCCGTGGCATTTGATACCGAATCCCGGAATTATCTCGCCCAGGTGTGAGTGGCACACCGCTTACGTTGTTTTCCCGGCATGGCGGAGGTTAGCCACTCAGGCGGCGCTCAAGGAGTTTGTGCGACGATTGGACCAAACCCCAACCACAGCGAACTTGATTTGCCGCAAAGGCCGACGCGGCAGAATCCTTCTCTGATTTGACCTGCGATCTGTCTACTTCCAGCATCCCGCGTCGGTAAGCTCGTTGCTGCAACCATCTTTGCCAGTCAACTTGCGAATGCGCTGCACTGCTGCGCGTTGCCGATCTTCCGTCTCGGCAATCTGAAAGGTCTGGCCGTGTGCGACCGGTCGAAGATCAGGTTGTCCGAACCGCCGATATAGCAGCAGGCTCGATTCTTCGTACTTAGACTCTCTGTCATCAAACAACATAGATAGCCTCCCGGACAACGCAGTTTGGAACAGCACGTCGTTGCGACGGCCGGCCTGCTAACGCGCCTCGACTAATCGCGACCATCGACAACATTAGGCAATCGCGGCTCAAAAAAGTCTTTGACGGCGGTCAAATATTTGGGTCTTGCGCCCAAATCCTGGCATGGCGAATTCGCCCAGCGCACAACCGTGGCCCCGATCCTTGAACTCAAGGACGAGCCGCCGCACGATGGCGCCTCGTGTGAGCGGCAGCAGGGTGTCAGGTTCGGGCTGAATGGGAGATGTTTTGCAAGCATCGCCCCCGACAGTCCAAAAAGCCCTCCCGTCCAAAGCGATCAGTTTTGATCGGGATCAACAAAACAACGGAGAGGTGTGTCTATAGTTTTGATGGTGCAGCCCGCGCAAACAGACGCCGATAGTTCGGGAGCGTGGCACTATGGAATTTTACAAGGCATTCCCTATCGTCGTCATCGACGAAGATTATGAAGGCAAGAACGCGGCGGGGCGGGGAATGCGGAGCCTCGCGCAGGCGATCGAAGGGGAAGGCTTTCGTGTCGTCGGCGGGGTCACCTACGAGGACGCTCGCCGCCTCGTCAATGTCTTCAATACTGAGTGTTGCTGGGTGATCTCAGTAGACGGCGTGGAAGACAGCACAACCCGATGGCAGATTCTCGCCGAGGTGCTCGCCGCAAAAAGATCGAGGAACGACCGGTTGCCGATCTTCCTTTTCGGTGACGGGACGACAGCTGAGATGGTGCCAGCGAACGTATTGCACCACGCCGATGCCTTCATGCGTCTCTTCGAAGATTCTGCCGAGTTTATGGCGCGCGCTATCGTGAGCCACGCACGGAATTACCTCGAGCGTCTGCCGCCTCCGATGTTCAAGGCATTGATGGAATACACGCTTCACGCCGCCTATTCATGGCATACACCCGGGCACGGCGGAGGCGTTGCCTTTCGCAAGAGTCCGGTCGGTCAGCTGTTCTATACGTTCTTCGGCGAGAATACGCTGAGGTCGGATATTTCCGTTTCCGTTGGCAGTCTTGGCTCCTTGCTCGATCATACTGGCCCCATTGCCGAGGGGGAGAGAAACGCCACCCGGATATTCGGCGCGGATCAAACTTTCTTCGTGGTCGGCGGTACATCGGCTGCCAACAAGATCGTCTGGCACGGCACTGTAAGCCGGGGCGACCTGGTTCTCTGTGACCGCAACTGCCATAAATCCATCCTGCACGCGCTCATCATGACGGGTGCGGTACCGATCTACCTGACGCCGTCGCGTAACGGTCTTGGCATCATCGGGCCGATCGCCCAGGATCAGTTCACGCCTGAAGCCATTGCTCAGAAGATTGCAGCCAGCCCGTTCGCCGGGAAGGCGAATGGCAAGGTGCGCCTAATGGTGGTGACCAACTCCACCTACGATGGTCTCTGCTACAACGTCGACGGAATAAAAGAATCTCTTGGCGATACAGTGGATGTCCTGCATTTCGATGAGGCCTGGTATGCCTATGCCAATTTTCACGAGTTCTATGATGGCTACCACGCGATCTCCTCGTCACGTCCCTCACGGTCGCCGCATGCGATAACCGTCGCCACACAATCGACGCACAAGTTCCTGGCGGCCTTCTCGCAGGCGTCGATGATTCATGTGCAGCACGCCGAGACGAAGCAGCTCGATATCGGCGCTTCAACGAGGCGTTCATGATGCACACTTCGACCTCTCCGCAGTACGGCATCATCGCTTCCTGTGACGTCGCCGCAGCGATGATGGAGCAGCCCGCTGGGCGCGCCCTGGTGCAGGAGACCATCGACGAGGCGATGAGTTTCCGCAGAGCCATGAACAACGTCAGGAAACAGATGGAGGATTCCTGGTGGTTCCGGGTCTGGGAGCCGTCCATTGCGGATGAGACGCCAAGCGACACGAGGGCGGAGTGGCTGCTGAAGCCAGGCGACAGCTGGCACGGCTTCGAAGGGGTTGCCGAGAACCACGTGATGGTCGATCCGATCAAGGTCACGATCCTTTCGCCTGGACTGACAGCTGGCGGCACAATGGACGAGCACGGCATTCCCGCTGCTGTCGTGACAAAATTTCTCTCCTCCCGCCGGATCGAAATCGAGAAGACGGGCCTCTACTCATTTCTGGTCCTCTTCTCCATGGGAGTAACCCGGGGCAAGTGGAGCACGCTCATCACCGAGCTTCTGAACTTCAAGGATCTATACGATGCCAATGCGCCTCTGACACGCGTGCTTCCCGACCTTGTGACGGGACATACGGAGGCATACGGGACGCTCGGCCTCAAAGATCTCTGCCGGCAGATTCACGAGGTGTACCGCAAAGACGACGTGCCCCGGGCCGAGCGCGAAATGTACGCGGTTTTGCCCGACGTGATCTTGCGGCCGGCGGATGCCTATAACGAGCTGGTCAAGGGACGTGTGGAAAGCGTCGACATCGATGAGTTGATGGGGCGGACGCTGGCGGTGATGATCGCGCCGTACCCGCCGGGCATTCCGCTCATCATGCCGGGCGAACGGATCACGAGGGCAACGAAGTCGATCCAGGATTATCTCGTATACGCCCGTGAATTCGACCAAAATTCCCAGGCTTTGAGACTGACATCCATGGGATCCGTTTCGTAAGAGAACCAGGCGAAAGGCGGTACCTTGTGGATTGTCTTAAGGAGAACACAGCAGATGTCACCGCCTGCCCATCGCAGTCGCCTTCGCAGCAGCTAAAGGTGGTTTCACGAGTCGACCAATAAACCGCGGATGTAACCATGTACGATGTTTCATCAACCGCAGCTGTTATTGAGCTTCGTGCGCTCCTGGCAGTTGATGCGCAGATTGATCTCTACAGCGGTAAGCAACTCGTGCTGCGGGCGACGAGCCGCATCGCCAATAGGCAAAGGGCCGTGTTGTATGTCGACTATCTCGAAGCGGTTCTCTTGCGCTTCGCGATCGCTGCCAATCGCACCGATTTCGAGGTCTCGCGAAAGATCGGAAATACGCTGCTCGACGCGATTGAGGCGTCACCCAGGCTGAGTTGAGCAGAATGTTGGCCGGAGACGGACCATGGCACACGAAATTTGGATTGAACAGATCGGTGGCGGCACGAAGACCCTGATCAAGCTGCCGGAGAGCTTCTCTTCCGACCCCTATGTCCTCGCTGATGAGATGCGGCGGATTTGCCAGCAGGCCTACGAAATGGGCCGTATGGACGAGATCGAAGCCGTACAGGAGCTCATCCGCAGCAGGAAGAAGGCCATGACCCCCTGAGGGCCGTAACTAGCGCGGTTGCTCATAAGCTCCCGCGCCGGAACAAAAGGGTGCATCCGCAGTGTTTCGCAAATGGGCATTGCAGCCGCGTGATGGAGGAAGAGGTCAGTCGTGGCGATTCAACCGAACTTTCGGACGCTGTACGAGCGGCATGGGTGATCATGAGGAATTGATAATAGGCGCAATGCGACAGGCTATCCTGGCCCTAATGACTGACAAGTATCCGTTGCCGATCCTCGCAGTCGGGACTCGCGGCTCGCAGTGGCCGCGAACCTAGCGCCTCGCACGGGAGAAGGGAGGTGACCATGCCGGCATCTATCACTGAAACAGGCGGTGACGCAAACCATCGTCGCAGCGCGTCGGAACATCCGGCCAGTCCTGTCGACGGCGGAGTCGTAGCCTGCTTGGATACGTCATGGCTTTCGCACAAGGTCATTCCGCATGCGGCAGCCATTGCACACGCCCTTCATGCCTCACTCACGCTGCTTCATGTCCTGGAAGTGGCGCCCAAGACCGATGTTCCCCTGGATCCATTTGAATGGGACGTTCGGCGCCGCTCGGCCCATGACTACATCAGGCGGTTGGCAAGCGAACGAGGCGACGAAACCTTCCACATCGATACGATCGTCGTCGAGGGACAGCCGGCTGAACAGATCTGTCTTTGGGCACGCAACCAAAAGGTAGGTCTGATAGCGGTGGGCACACATGGAGATAGCGGAGCGGCCGACTGGGCATTGGGCGAGACGGCCCGCAAACTGGTCGAGACGTGTTCAGGCGCACTTCTGCTTGTCCCATCTTCGGTTTCCGATGCGGATGTCGTGCATTACCGGCGCCTGCTTGTGCCACTCGACGGCTCATCTCGAGCGGAAAGCGTTCTTGCCCTCGCAACGCGTCTTGCCAGGGAACAAGACGCCGAGCTGCTACTGACCCACATCATTCCCGTTCCCGAACTGACGGAGATTGGTCCCCTCGAGGTCGAGGACATCAAGCTGAAGGATGCGGTGATCCGCCGAAACGAGCGGGTTGCACGTCAATATCTCGAGCGCATCCGCGCCCGCATTGCGGAACAAGGCCTTGCCGTCAATGTGATTCTCCGCGATGGGGACGTTCGCGGCAGCCTTTCTCGCCTTGCCGTCGAGGAGGCGGCGGATCTTGTCATCATGTCCGCGCACGGTCGCGGCGATCGTGCTGATGTCTCGTGCGGCAGCATTGCATCCTTTCTGGTGACGCATACGGCGACGCCGCTGCTGATTGTGCTGCGCGGTTCGGGGGCCGGTAGCAGTGCTTCTACAGAAAAATCAGATGGGCGGCCTCCTGGTCGTGCGGTGCTATGAGCGCACAAGTTGAGTTCTCCGAATCGGACACTCTCACGTTAGCCGCGCGGCAATTGCAAAAGCGGCACGCAACATCCAGACTGAAACCTCGGCCGATTGCACCTTGGTCGGAGCTGTATCGAATAGAGGGATGGCTCCAGCGGGCGCGGACTGCCGCGTCTGACCCCCCGTCGGGGGCTGTGAGGGCCGCCGAGTGGCTGCTCGACAACGACTACCAGGTTCAGCGCGCGGTGCTGCAGATCGAACCGGACTTGCCGGTAGGGTTTTACGAGCGGCTGCCGAGCCTGGAGGATTCTGGGAGTGAAGGCGTGCCGCGTATCTTTGCGATCGGCTATGGCCTCCTCCAGGCATCGCACCTCCAGCTTTCGCTGACGACGGTGGTCAGGTTCATTCGGTCTTACCAGGAAGGTACCCCGCTGACGATCGCGGAATTGTGGGCGCTTCCGACGATGTTGCGGCTTGCCTGCCTGGAAATCCTCGCCTGTCGCTGCGCGAGGCTCTTTCCGGATCTGAAGCCTCCATTCGCACCGACGCAGCTTGTGGCGCTACTTGACCGTTTCGACGATACCGAATGCATATCGCGAGCGCTGGCCAATCTCGGCGTGATCTCGTCCATACAGTGGAAGGACTTTTTTGACCGGGCCAGTTCTGTCGAGGCGATTCTGCGCGATGAACCGGCTAGAGCTTACCAATTGATGGATTTCGATTCCCGCGACCGCTACCGCAAAGCGGTTGAGGAAATCGCCGCATGCGCCGGCCGGCCAGAGATGGAAATCGCGGAGTGCGCCGTCTTTCGGGCGCGCCAGGCGAAAGGTTCTCCGCATGATCACGTCGGCTACTGGCTGGTTGGCGAAGGGCGCGGTGAATTCGAGACCCTGATTGGCCTGCGTCGTCCGCGGTTAACCGTCTGCAGCCATTGGCTCCGTCGCCACGCCGGGGTACTTTACGCCGCTGCACTGATTGCGGCCACAGCCACCGCGCTGCTCGTTCCAGCGACGTATCTCTCGGTTGTTGGGGCGGGGTCAGGCGGATGGATCCTCGGCATCGCCCTCACGCTGTTGCCGGCTTCAGTCCTTGGGGTCGCCGCCGTGCACGGGATCCTTGCACTGGTCGTCCGTCCCCAGGGACTGCCGAAGCTGGATTTTGAAAAGGCGATCCCGGCCGATTGCGCCACGGCAGTGGTTGTTCCCGTCATCCTTCATGGCGCCGACGAAGTTCCGCATGTGATGGAGCGGCTGGAACGGCATTGGCTGTCCAACCGTGATCGATCGTTGCGCTTCGTGGTTCTCAGCGACCTTTCCGATGCCCCGGCCGGGTATATGCCGGGTGACCAGGAGACGGAACAGGTGCTGTTGGCGGGCATTCAAAGGCTCAACAGCCGGTACGGACAGACACGTGACGGTCCCTTCCATCTTTTGCATCGCCCGCGGCGCTTCAACCCCTCGGAAGGTCGCTGGATGGGGTGGGAGCGCAAGCGCGGCAAGCTTGAAGCGCTCAACCGCCTCATTCTCGACGGTGACACAGGCGGATTTTCCCTGCGCGAAGGTAATGCAGCCGAGCTTGGCCGGACTCGTTTCGTCGTGACCGTCGATGCCGATACGGTCCTTCCGCCCGGTTCCGTATCCCGTCTCGTCGGGGCGCTTGCCCATCCGCTGAACAGCGCCCGCTTCGATGAACGGACTGGCCGAGTTCGAGCCGGCTACACGGTCCTGCAGCCGCGTGTCGAGATCTCGCCTGAAAACGGCAACCGGTCTCTCTTCGCACGCCTCTATGCCGGCAACACCGCAATCGATATTTACACGCGGGCGGTGTCCGACGTGTATCAGGATCTCTTCGGTTCCGGCATGTATACAGGCAAGGGGATCTACGAGGTCGCTCCCTTCCATCGCAGCCTCGATGGACGGGTGCCCGAGAACGCCCTTCTCAGCCATGATCTCTTCGAGGGCATTCAAGGGCGCGCAGCACTCGCAAGCGACATCGTGCTCTATGAGGATTTTCCCATCAGCTATGTCGAATATGCCCGCCGTTGGCATCGCTGGGTCCGCGGTGACTGGCAGCTGCTGCCCTGGCTTGCAAGACGGGTACCCGGCGCCGGCGGCAAGTGGCGCAAGAATCCCTTGACCCTCCTTGACCGTTGGAAGGTATTCGACAATCTGCAGCGCAGCCTCGTTCCGCCCTCCCTCTTGCTGCTCTCAGCAGCCGGCTGGTTGGGCCTGCCAGGCGAACCGTGGGTGTGGATGGCATTCGCTGTGGCCACCCCGGGATGCCACTTTCTTACCGATTTGCTGACGGCCGTTGGCCGTAGCCGGTATCGCGAGGCCGTGCGGGGGGCGTTCCATCAATTGAGCGATCCCGCGGGACGTTGGCTGCTTGCCGTCGTCTTTTTGGCGAACGATGCGATCGTGGCGCTAGATGCCGTCGCAAGGACGTTCTGGCGATTGATCGTGTCGCGCAGGCATCTTCTCGAATGGACATCGGCTGCGCAACTGGCAAACGCCGTCAACAGCCGCAGTCCTCGTGCCGCAGCATGGCGATATATGTGGCCCGCTTCGGCTTTATCCGCGGCTGCAGCTTCCGCCGTCGCCTTGCTCAATCCATCGGTCCTCCTGCCTGCGGCCCCCCTGCTGCTGCTGTGGTTCGCCGCGCCGGAGATCGCCGCCTGGCTCAGCCGTCCTCGTGATTGGCGCACGGAGGAGCTTGGTCGGGACGACCTCGCGTTTCTGCGCCAGTTGGCTCGGCGCACCTGGCTCTTTTTCGAAACCTTTGTCGGTCCCGCCGACAACTGGCTGCCGCCGGACAATGTCCAGATGGAGCCTTATGCCATCGCTCACCGCACGTCACCCACCAATATCGGCATGATGTTCCTTTCCTCCCTCGCCGCCTGGGACCTCGGCTATGTGGGATCGACGGATCTCGCGGTGCGTATCCGAAATGGCCTCGACACGCTCGACCGGCTCGAACGCTATCGTGGCCACCTCCTCAACTGGTACGACACGCAGCGCCTGAAGCCGCTTGAGCCGCGCTATGTCTCGACGGTCGACAGCGGCAACCTCGCCGTATCCCTGCTGGCGCTCAAGGAGGGGTGTCGAGAGGCGGCCTGTGCTCCGGCAGTAGGGCCCGGGCGATGGGACGGTCTTGCCGACACGCTCGGCGCGCTGGCAGAAGCGACGGAACGTTTTCCGGAAAAGCCGAGCAACGAGCTTCGAGCCTGTCTGGCTGCGATGATGGAACGCATCGACCATGCCCGCAGCCACGTCTCGGTGACATCTTCCGTGTTGACAGAGATTTGCGAACGGACTTTCCCCGAACTCGAAGCCGCAATCGCGGGCATCGTTGCGCAGCCAGCGGAGCCGCAACCGGAGACATTGCATGATATCCAGAGCTGGCTCGGGCGCACCCGTCACCACCTTTCAAGCATGAAGCGGGATATCGAGACGCTGGCTCCGTGGATTCCCCTCATCGAAACACCTGCTCCGGGCTGCGAAGGCCTGGCACATGATATTGCGGAACTGATAGCGGTCCCTGTTTCGATATCGGATGTCGAGACCCGCTGCGCCAGCGCACATGCGGTGCTGGAGGCAGCGATGCCGTCGGCGGCGGCAGCAGCACAATGGCTCGCCAAGGTCGATGCGGCCCTGAAAGCGGGTGCCCAGGCGCAGGCAGCGCTCCGCAGGGAATTGCTGGATGTCTCGCAGAGGTCCGGCGCAATGGCATTCGCGATGGACTTCAGGTCGCTGTACGACGTGGAGGCCCGGCTGTTCCGCATCGGTTACAACGTCAGTACCGATCGGATCGATCCCTCCCACTACGATCTGCTCGCCAGCGAGGCCCGCCTGGCGAGCTTCTTTGCGATTGCCAAGGGCGATGTCGCCTTCGAGCACTGGTTCCATCTCGGACGGCTAACGGTTCGGGCGAAATCAGGGCTCTCCCTGGTCTCCTGGGGCGGGTCGATGTTCGAGTATCTTATGCCGGGCCTTCTTCTTCGGAGCGGTATCAAGACGCTGATTGGCCAGAGCGAACGCGCAGCGGTCGATGCGCAGCGCCGTTATGCCGACCAAAGGGGAATTCCCTGGGGGACGTCGGAATCGGCCTTTGCCTCGCGGGACGCAAATCACAATTACCGCTATAGCGGTTTCGGGATAGCCGAGCTTGGCTTGCGGCGCGGACTTTCGCGCGATCTCGTCGTCGCCCCCTATGCAACAGCGCTCGCACTGCCGATCGCGGCCAAAGCGGCCGTCAGGAACCTGCGCGCGTTGGCGCGCCTCGGGCTCGCCGGAAGCTACGGCCTCTTCGAAGCGGCCGACTTCACGCCCGAGCGCGTTGCGAGAGGCGTCTGCTTATCGCCAGTCCGCGCCTATATGGCGCACCACCAGGGCATGACGCTGGCGGCGCTCGACAATGCGCTATGCGATGAGGCTCTCATCCGTCGGTTCCATGCCGACCCGCGCGTCCGGGCGGTCGAGCTCCTCGTTCACGAGCGGGTACCTTGGGAGACGCCCCCTTCGGTCCGCACGCTCGAAAAGCGCCGGGTATCACCGAAGCGGCGGACGAGCATACCGGCCCCGCAACCCTGGAAACCGCGTTCGGCAGAAGCCTTTCCGCAAATGCATGCGCTCGGAAATGGGCGATTGGCGAGCTGGATCACCGAGGCTGGGGGCGGACGTTTGAGCTGGCACGATCATGCACTGACGCGCTGGCTACCCGATGCCACCCGCGACAACCACGGACTCTGGATGTACGTCCGCGATGAGGAGGACGGGTCTGTCTGGTCCGTCGGACGGCAACCGACCGGCGTGGCGCCAGATGATGCACGCGTCATGTTCCATCCCCATATGGCAGAGTTCCATCGCCATGACCATGGCGTCGGCATCAGTATGGAGGTCGGCGTCGTTCCCGGCGATGACCTGGAAATCCGGCGCATGCGCGTGGTCAATGAGGGCGAGCGGCCAAGGCGCCTTCGCTTTACCAGCTACGGTGAGGTGGTGCTTGCCCCGCCCCTTGAGGACGAGCGCCATCCCTGTTTCAGCAAATTATTCGTCGGGAGCGAGCACCTGCCCGCCTTGAACGGGCTGCTTTTCTCGCGCCGTCGCCGTCATCCGCAAGAAAATCCGCCGGTGCTTCTCCACTGGGTCGTTCTTGACGAAGCCGGCGTCGAAATCGCCGGTTTCGAGACCGACCGCCGGCATTTCCTGGGGCGCCAGGGCGATGCCAGGCGTCCTTATGCCGTAAAAGTGGGGCTTTCAAGGACGGCAGGCTGGACGCTTGACCCGGTGATGGCCCTTCAGGTGCAGGTCGCACTGGAGCCGCACGAGCGGCGTCAGTTCGCCTTCCTGACTATGGCCGACGGATCGCGGGAAACGCTCCTCACCACGGCCCAGCGATATGCGACGCTTGCCTCTGTCGACTGGGCGCTCAACGATGCGGCGGCGGAAGCCGCGCGCGAGGCGCAGCAGCTCGGGCTCGATGGGGCTTGGCTGCCCGACCTGCAGGTGCTCGCTTCGTTGCTCGTCTATCGGCATCACGCGCTACGTGCTGCTCCGGAAGTGCTTGCCACAAACAAGCTCGGCCAGCCGCGGCTGTGGGCTCTCGGCATCTCTGGCGATCATCCGGTCCTGCTTGTTCATGCGGGCGATCCCAAAGAGATGGATCTCCTGCACACGCTTGTCGCAGGACATCAGCTCTGGCGCAGGCGCGGAATTCACGTCGATCTTGTAGTCTTACGCGGCGGTGCGACCGGCTATCTGGAGCCGTTCAGGGAACGACTTACCACTCTCCTGCAGGACATGAGCGCGCTTGAACTTCTTGGCCGCAACGGCGGAATCCATTTGATCCTCGCCGATGAGGTGAACGACGAGGAAAGGCGCCTTGTCGAAGCCAGTGCGCAGGCCATTCTCGATGCTTCGAAGGGCCCACTCGCTCGGCAGATCGCTTCCGCGACGGAGTCGCGCCCGCGGCCGCCGCGCCTTGAACCGACTGGACGTCGCGAACCGGTCGAGACAGCGGCAATCCTGCCCCATCCCGCCGATCTTGTTTTTGACAACGGTCTCGGTGGCATTACTGGTGACGGCCGTGAATACGTTATTCACCTCCAGCCGGGTGAGAAGACACCGGCGCCATGGTGCAATGTGCTTGCAAACGAGCGCTTCGGCACAATCGTCAGCGAGACCGGTCTCGGATTCACCTGGGCAATCAACAGCGGCGAAAATCGGCTGACCCCCTGGACCAATGATCCAGTTGCGGATCCACCAAGTGAGGCGCTCTATCTCAGGGATGAGGAGACCGCCGAGATTTGGACGCCGACGCCAAGCCCGGCGGGAGAAGGGGCGGCCTGTGAGATTCGCCATGGCGCGGGCTATACGGTCTGGCGGCGCGTGGATTGCGGAGTGGAGCAGGAGCTTCTTGTCTTCGTGCCTCCGGATGATCCAGCCAAGATCGTGCGGCTCAAGCTTCGCAATCCCGGCATTCGAACGCGGCGGATCACCGCCACCTATTATGCCGAGTGGCTGCTCGGTTCGCTCAGCGGCAAGGCACGATCCTTCGTCGTGTGCGAGTACAATCCCGCCTGCCACGCGCTGCTTGCGCGCAATCCTTGGAATCCCGATTTTTGCGAGCGCGTGGCGTTCCTGACCTCGACCCGTCCCCCTCATAGCCTGACCACGGATCGCCGGGACTTTCTGGGCCGCGAGGGCAATCTCAGGGCCCCGACGGGGCTCAAGCGCTGGGATCTCGGCGGGCGGGTCGAGGCGGGCGCGGACCCTTGCGCCGCGTTTCAGGTCCATCTCGATATCGGCGCCGGCGACGGGACCGAGGTCGTTTTCGTGCTCGGACAGGGAGACGATCAGGCCCATGCAGTCGAACTTGCGCGTCGTTGGCAGGAGCCGGGGCGCGCGGATCACGCTTTCGAGGAACTTGCTCAACACTGGGACAGGCGGCTCAGCGCCGTTCAGGTCAAGACGCCTGACCCCGCCTTCGACCTGATGGTAAACCGCTGGCTTCTCTACCAGACCCTGGCTTCTCGCATCCTTGCGCGCGCCGGCTTCTACCAGGCGGGCGGCGGCATCGGCTTCCGTGATCAGCTACAGGATGTGCTCGCGTTGTTCCACGCTGAGCCGGAGCGGGTGCGGGCTCACATCCTCACTGCTGCTGCGCGTCAATTCGAGGAAGGCGACGTGCTTCACTGGTGGCACCCGCCTAATGGCCGCGGGGTTCGCACGCGCTGCTCCGACGACCTGCTGTGGCTGCCCTATGTTGCGGGCTGCTATGTCGAGGCGACCGGTGACGCTTCGATCCTGCACGAAAAGGTCCCATTCTTGCGTGCGGTGCCGCTCACGCCCGAGGAAGAGGATCGCTACGCACGCTTCGACATGGTTTCGGAGCCGCGCTCGCTTTTCGAGCATTGCGAACGGGCCCTGGCCCGCGGCGTGACGCAGGGCGCCCATGGCCTCCCGCTGATCGGAACTGGCGATTGGAATGACGGGATGAACCGCGTCGGGCGCAAGGGTCGGGGAGAAAGCGTCTGGCTTGCGTGGTTCGCCGTCGCCACGATCAAGCGATTTGTAGCGCTATCTCTGCGTATGGGACGCGACGACTTGGCCGGGCTCTGGCGTGATCGCGTCGGACAGCTCGAGCAGGCCATCGAGGCGATCGCATGGGACGGGAAGTGGTATGTACGCGCCTTCGACGATGATGGGCTTCCGATTGGCTCGGCGCGCGCCAAGGAGTGCCGCATCGACTCGATTGCCCAGTCCTGGGCCGTTCTCGCGAGCGACGGCATTTCCGAGCGAGGCAAAACAGCCGTCGAGAACGCTGTTCGGGAGCTCATTCGTGAGGACCAGCGACTTATCCGACTCCTTTGGCCACCCTTCGATGCCACGCCTCAGGATCTTGGCTATATCAAGGCTTATCCGCCGGGCGTCAGGGAAAATGGAGGGCAATACACGCACGCTGCCGCATGGCTCGGACACGCCTTTGCCCGCCTCGGCGACGGTGACCAGGCGGCGCATATTTTTGATCTGCTCAATCCGATCCGCAATGCATCCACTCGGACCGACATGGAACACTATCGTGTGGAGCCATACGTGGTGGCGGCCGATATCGCGAGTGTCGCTCCTCACACAGGTTGCGGCGGCTGGACCTGGTACACGGGGTCTGCCGCCTGGATCTTGCGGCTCGGCGTCGAGGCGATCCTCGGCCTCAGGCTGCACGAAGGGAACCTTCTCATCGACCCTTGTCTGCCGAAGCACTGGGGTTCGTTTGAGGCTGAAATCAAGGGCCCGAAGGGCAGTCTTGCAATCCGCGTCGAGGATCCGGAGCGGATCGGCAAGGGCCAGATTGAGGTGGAAGTTGATGGGATCCGACACATGGACATTATCGTGGCGCTTCCAACCGATGGCTCGACGCATCGGGTCCGGGTGCGCCTTCGGAAAAAAGCCTCTACGGCGGCGAAGTCCTAAGGCATACTAAAGTGCGGTGTCGGGCTATCGAATTGTGGTGCGATGGAAACGTCTCCAAGAGTTGCCGGAGCAAGCAGCGGCGACCGGATGGTCGCGTCTCAGCGTGGCTTGGCGCGACAATGTTCGGCCCCCTCGGCTGCCTTTGCTCAATCGCTCTTTTGAAAGCGGTAGCCAGCGGTTTTGACTTGAAGGTTCGACCATGAAGATCGCATTCCTGGCATCACCGAGGCCAGCCGCTCAAGGCGCGCTCGAGGAACTTACGGGCCGCTACGGCCAAACCGCTGCGGTAGATGCCGACTGCATCGTGACCATCGGTGGAGACGGTACCGTCCTGAAGGCGCTCCATGCGGTGCTGCCAATGCCGGCAAAGCCCGTATTCGCCATGCGCACGGAAAGTTCCGTCGGATTTCTCTGCAATCCGTTGCGGACGAATGGCCTGGCCGAACGGCTGCACTCGGCTGTCAGCCTGGAATTGCCTGTGCTCCAAGCGGAGATCGAGGAGACGGGAGGGGGCCGCCGGGTCCTCTTCGGCATCAACGAAATCGTCCTTATCCGACAACGACTCCAAGAGGCCAAATTGCACGTTGCCCTCGGCGGACAAGCAAACCCGATGATCATCTCGGGGGATGGTTTGATGCTGGCGACGCCACTCGGCAGCACGGCCTATAGTCGCTCGCTCGGCGGTCCGCGTCTGCCGCTCAGGTCTTCGCTTTTAACGCTGACAGGCATTGCCATCCGGCGTCCCGCCGACTGGTCTCACATTGTCTTGAGTGATCGCGCGATCCTGGATGTAGAGGTCGTTGAGGCCTCTCACCATCCTGTTCGCATAGAGACCGCCATTGACGCCGTCCCGGACATTCGTCGTGCGCAGCTGTTTTGCAATCGCGAACGCGAGGCGACGCTGCTCTTCGATCGCGTGGCTCAGAACGATTCTTGGACGGCCTTTGGCCGCTCGTGCTGACGCCCCATTTGCGTTGCGTCAAGGCGGGCGCGCCGATCCAGCATTAAACTCAAACTCTTCTTCGATGAAGGAATTGAACCATGTTCATCAGGGAAATGACCGAAGAGGAGTGCATCGCGCTTCTTTCGGCAGAGCGGCTGGCGAGGCTCGCGTGTGCGAAAGACAACCAGCCCTATGTCGTCCCAGTCTACTACGCATATGCCGGCAAATGCCTCTACGCTTTTTCCATGCCCGGGCAGAAGATCGAATGGATGCGCGCCAATCCTCACGTTTGTGTGCAGGTCGACGGGCTTGTCACCGGAAAGCAGTGGAGGAGCGTGGTGGCGTATGGGCGTTATCAGGAACTTCCGGATACGGCACGATGGCATCGTGAATGCCTTCATGCATGGTCCCTTCTCGAGAAGCACGTTAACTGGTGGGAGCCGGGGGGCTTGAAACCGGCGCCCCAACCTATCGTCGGGGCTTCCCCCCATCTCTTCTACTGTATCTGTATCGACGAGATGACAGGGCGCGCCGCCGTGGCAGAAGACGCAGGTGGTGGTCCCGCGCCGCGCCCTCTCTGAAATCTGCACCTGTCTGGTCAAGTCTCAATCTTTCCCGCCCGGTCTATGATGCGCAACGGCAGGGGCACGCCTGCCGAGCGGGCAATCGCCCCGAATACAGCCCGCACGAGAACGGGCGCGTCTATGCGTCGCGCGCATGCGTCCCCTTATGGCATGAAGGGATGATTTTCCGGCCCCCGCGCCGCGGCGTTTTACGCTCGTGGGACGCCTGATCACAGAACGCATATGCCGCCGACAGCATGTTTCGTGATTTTCCAGATGGCGACGGGTTCCGCTAACCGAAACCGAGGTGAACGGCGGAATATCGGAGCAATGTCGGGTCTTTGATCGTGGACAAAGCTGGAGCGGCCTTCATGCGCGATGATTAGCGAGCTTGATTTAAGTCTGCGTTCGAAGGTCTGGTTATGAAGACTGCCCTCCTGTTGATCCTTGCATGCGCCGCCCTGACAGGATGCACCAAACCAGCCGCTATGTCAGTCTGCCGGGCTATGCGTACAAAACCGATCCGGCCTGCGAGCGGACCCAGCCGCCGTCGCAATTTGATGAACGTTGCGATTGTCCGAAGCTCGGATTCAAAGGCTTTACGCCGCCTGCCACTTGCGGTGGCGGCATTTGAACTCCTGCGCAACAGCAGGCCCTTTGATCAAAATCAATGTCAGGTCATGCAAGAAGGGAAATGCTTTAAGAGCGCATGCAGCGAAATTGGGGGGAGCCAATGCCTTATACTTCCAACGCCGACCTGCCGCCGGCCGTCAGGCAATCCTTGCCCCGGCACGCACAGGACATTTACCGTGAAGCGTTCAATCACGCATTTGCCGCCCATGTCGGCGATCCGCGTCAGGAAGAGGCATCGCGCCGGATCGCCTGGGCGGCGGTGAAACGCTCTTATTCGAAGATCGGGAACGAATGGGTTGCCTCGGATGGCTGACCAACAGGAGTGGTGAACTATGGCAAGTCGTTTCTTGGCTAAGCCCGAATGGCATTTCTACTTCGAACGGATCGCGGGCGCCCTGGAAGGCAAGCGCGCGCAAGTCGAAGTGACGGGGCTCCGGCTCGGCGACCAGATCGAGGCGAAGTGGGTCCCGCTGCTTGGCATTACCTATGACCAGAAGAATGATCTCGTGGAAATAGCTCTGGAGGGCCTCGATCATCTCGTTCGCAAGCCGAACAGCATAGCCGTTGACGAAGTGGCCTGACGGCCTGAATGGCCTGGAGATTGTCGATGCCGATCAGTACCGCCAGATCGTCACATTGGCGAGCCCGCTGAGACTTCCGGCGCCGGACGTTGAGCGCAGTTGAAGGGCCGCCGACAGGCCCGGCCAGCTAGAAGCCTCAAAGTCAGCGACCTGCGTCTCAACCTTGAGCTGCTGAGGCATCATGCCGGGGCGGCGAAGTGGGGCTAAGGCCCGGCCATAGATTTGCTCGCGGGAGTCCTCTCTCCGGTCCTTCCGGAGTCTTGCCGATGAATGTGTTTCGCGCCATTAGCGAAGAAGTCCTCGAGAGCCTCGGGACCAGCGGAGCCGGCCTTTCTTCGAAAGAGGCCGCGAGGCGCTTGGCGGAGTACGGGCCCAACGCCGTCGAAAGGATCCGCGGCAAACCTCTCCACAAGCGTGCCATCGAAACCCTCACGCATCTGTTGGCGCTTTTGCTGTGGTTTGCCGCGGCGATCGCTTTCATCGGGCACCTGATCGAGCCAAACCTCGGAATGGCGACGCTGGGCTATGCGATCGTTGGCGTCATCCTCGTGAACGGGCTCTTTGCCTTTTGGCAAGAATTTCGAGCCGAGCGGACTCTAGCCGAGTTGGCGAAGCTGCTGCCCTCGCAGGTCAAGGTAGTGCGCGGGGAAAGTGTCGCCACTGTCCCCGGCGATGAACTGGTGCCTGGGGGATGTCATCCTGCTGGGGCAGGGTGACATGGTGCCGGCAGATTGCCGTCTGATCGAGGCGTTCGCACTGCGTGTCAGCAATGCCACGGTGACCGGCGAGGCGATGCCGATCGACCGTTCCGCCGCCCCATCCGATGCATCGGATATCCTGCGCAGCACCAACGCCCTGCTTGCCGGCACGTCCGTGCTTGCCGGTGACGGCGTCGCCGTCGTCTTCGCCACGGGCTCGCACACCGAGTTCGGCAAGATCGCGCGACTGGCGCAGAGCGGCACAGAAGTCCGTTCGCCGCTGCTGAACGAAGTCGCCTCCCTCAGCCGCGTCATCGCCGTGCTTGCTTTCGGTCTCGGCCTGGCTTTCTTCGCCATCGGATTTGAGGCAGGACTGTCGATCTGGCAGGCATCGATGTTCGGCATAGGAACGATTGTCGCGAATGTCCCCGAAGGGCTCCTGCCGACGATAACGCTCACATTGGCCATGGGAGCCCGGCGCATGGCGCGCCGCAAGGTTCTTGTCCGCCATCTACCAGCCGCCGAGACCCTCGGTTCGGTCACGGTCATCTGCACCGACAAGACAGGAACACTGACTGAAAATCGCATGGCCATTAGAGAACTCTTTCTGTCGCGCACTTTGGCGCCCGCCTATCCGGCGGACCTCAAGCCGGAGGTGAACAAAGCCGACCGGCGGCTCTGCGAAGTCGCACGATGGTGCCAGACGGTCCAGCGAGCGAAGGACGGCGGGTGGCTGGGCGACCCCATGGAGATGGCTCTGGTCGAGATGGCGGGGCGGGCAGGACTTGCCTCGGCCAGCGTTCAGCTCGTCAGCGAAATTCCCTTCGATGCCGATCGGAAGCGCATGTCGACCCTTCACGAGACCGTAGAGGGGAGGGCTATGTATACAAAGGGCGCACCCGAAACGGTGATCCCCCCTCTGCACGGACCTGGAGGCCAATAAAGGGGTTGCGCCTTTGACGCGGAAATTGCGCCAGCGCCTCAAGGAAGCGGAGGAAGCCTTTGCGAAAAAGGGCTTGCGCGTGCTCGCCCTTGCCTACCGGCGCCTGGAGCCAGAGGCGCCCCTGCCGACGAGTGAGGTGGGCCTCGTCTTTCTCGGGCTGGTCGCTTTCGAAGATCCCCCGCGCGAGGGTGTCGCTGAAGCGGTGCGAAGCGCTCGACAGGCAGGCATCAAGATTGTCATCGCGACAGGCGATCATCCCGATACCACCATCGCTATCGGCCGTCAGATCGGGCTGGTCAGGGAAGAGGAGATGCCGCAGGTGGTGACAGGCGAGCGTCTACACGATCTGTCCGACTCACAACTGCGGACCGCTCTCGATGCGCCCTGTCCGATCTTCGCACGCCTCGCTGCCGATCAGAAATTGCGCATTGTTCGCGCTCTGAGAGCCAAGGGGCATGTCACTGCAGTGACCGGCCACGGCGTGAACGACGCGCCGGCGCTCAAGGAGGCGGACATCGGCATTGCCATGGGCAGGACCGGAAGCGATGTCGCCCGCGCAGCAGCCGACATGGTCCTTGTCGACGATAACTTCGTCAGCATTGTCGATGGTATCGAGGAGGGCCGCGCAGTCTTCGACAATGTCCGCAAATTCTTGACCTATGTACTCACCTCGAACGTCGCCGAATTCGTCCCCTATCTCGCCTTCGTTCTCTTTGGCATTCCGCTGCCGCTGACCATCATCCAGATACTCGCCGTCGATCTGGGCACCGATTTGTTGCCTGCACTTGCGCTGGGAGCGGAAAAGCCGCACCCTGATATAATGGCGAGACCGCCGCGCCCCCGTACGGAACGGCTGTTGGATCATCGCTTGCTTCTGCGGGCCTACGGATTCCTGGGCCTGTTCGAGGCGGCGGCGGGAATGACGGCGTACTCCTTTGTCCTCTGGCAAGGAGGTTGGGCGTTTGGCGAGCCGCTGGCAGCTCACGCGGCTCTCTACCTGCAGGCAACGACTGCATGCCTGGTGGCCATCGTCCTTCTACAGATCGTTAACGTGTTTCTCTGTCGGGATGAACGGATCTCGCTGTTTGCACAAACGTCTTTGGGCAATCCGCTGATCTTCGTCGGGATCGCCTTCGAGATCGGGATGATCCTCGCAGTCGTGTACACGCAGCCGGGCAATGCCCTCTTCGGCACTGCGCCTTTGGGATGGCAGGCATGGTTGTTTGTAGGACCGTTTGCGGCGGCCATGCTGGTCAGTGAGGAGGCGCGAAAATGGATTGCTCGATCCCGATCCCCCAGAAAACCATCAGAGAAGGGATAACATAAATGAATAAGTCTCGATCGCGGCGCGCGTAACTCATCCCAATAGCTACGAAACGCCTCTCAGCATGTTTCAATGTTTTGCCTGCATCTTGCGCATCGGATTTGTCTGGACGGGGCCGCCACAAATCGGACGCGGATAGCATTCCTGGATGAATGGCGGCTTCCTCCATGCACGTCCGTGCTTGATTTCCTGTCATCCACCGCGAAACGGGCGCCAGCGCAATTGTTCCTGACTAGAAATAGGACCGAGCGAGCGGCCCGATGTATTCGGTTCTGAAGCCATGCGTCCGCGCCTTCCGGATAAAGGCATTCGCCCCGGCAAGATTTGTCTCGAGGATGCGGGCGTTTTGGCTATCACCAGCGAAATTTGCCTCGAACCAATGGCTCGCGCGTGCAGAGAGCAGGCAGATCCGCCAGTTTTGCGCCTCCTTTCTCTCGACGCGGAAATCCGCATCGCTAGAGGCTGGCTCGCTTAGTTCCACGGTATTTGCCGTGGCAGGCGCAAAAGCTCGATCTGCATGGGCCATATTCACGCTCCTCCTGATTTGTAACCGATTAGAGACTGGTGGTCAGATGTTCCCTTGCCCGAAGGCGCTTGCAGGACGCGGCAAGCCGTGCTTCTTCGAGTATCTCAAAGCGCCGCGGCGTAAGGGCACGGATGATGCCCTCCTCCTGTAACGCCAGAAGCAGATGGGCAAGGCTCGTCGTCGTGATGCCGATGTGTGCTGCCAATGCAGTGCGATTTATCGTCACGACAGCAATCGGATTGCGCTTTATCGAGACGACCGTTCGATCGTGGTCGAACGGACGATAGATGACACGCAGGAGAAAAAAGCCGAGACGATCGATCGGGCGCTCGCTCATGCAAGCGATCTGGTGGAGGCAGCATTGCAACTGCGAGGTTGCGGCGTTCAAAATGGCGTTCGCCAGCTCCGGATCGTTTCGGAGCGCAGCTGTCAGTTGCGCCGGATCGATGCAACGGACTGTCGCCGGGGTCAGCGTCTCGAATTCAATGTCCGGGTGGCGGGAAACCGTTGGATAGACGATGTCATTGGGTCCGAGGATTTGCAGAATGCGGTTGTTGCCGTCTCTGCCTAGCCGACGGATCGCCACCACGCCGTCGACTATTCCGAGGAAGAAGGGCCTCTTGCCATTCCCGGAAAGCACGGAGGCAGCCCCGAAGCGCTTGACGCGCCCGAAGCCCCGCAAATGCCGTTCTATATCAATCGCTGCCAGGTCGGAGCCCAGCGGACTAAATGAAGGGCAATGATTGCGTCTTGCCGCAAAGTTCTTTGTTGCCATGGAACGACCTCGGCTCATCGAAAAATGCAGGTGAATTGATTCCGTGTGAGTCGATGGCCGTCTTTGATGTGAATCAAAGAAGAGAAATAAATATAAGAAATGCTTCGTACTATCGAAGATGTATAGGGGTAATGTCGCCCGTTTGGAGAGTATTTGCCGCCGCCACTCGAGTTCCGGCGTTCACTGTTACAAACTGTTACAATTTCTTAAACACTGTTACTGTGTAGTTATTCTGCAGTCACGCATAGGCGGTCAACTTACCCATTAACCCTAGGGGGAGAGTTACCATGAGCCTTCAGCTAGTTGTCGGTCAGTCGACTAACCCAGCGGCAGCAGCGTCAACCGCGGCAGACAAACCGACACTTTCGTCGCTTTTCTGCAGGCAGTCGATCGAGAGAATCGCTCCGGGTTCCGCCGTTTTCTGGGAGGGCGACGCAGCTAAAAACATCTTTGAGGTCGTTGAAGGCACGCTCAGGGCTTACAGGATTCTCAACGACGGCCGCCGCGTCATTCTCGGTTTCGTCCGCGCGGGTGATCTGCTCGGCGTTTCGCTGAGGGGGCATTACCTTTACACAGTTGAGGCGATCACGCCCGTCGAAGTCCGTCGCCTACCGAAACACCGCTTCGACAGCCTGAGCGAGCGCGAACCGCACCTCAATGAGCAGCTCTTCTCGAAACTCTGCGACGAGATGGCTGCGGCCCAGGATCAGATGGTGCTGCTTTCGCGAAGGAGTGCAGAGGAAAAGCTAGCCGGCTTTTTCTTGCTGATGGCGCGCGGCCAAGTGCAGAAGCGCGGCATGATCATCGAACTACCGATGACGAGGCTGGATATAGCCGACTATCTCGGCATGACGATCGAGACCGTCTCACGGACCATCACCAAGCTCGCTGGCTGCGGTGTTATCGCGACGGTCGGGCGTCATTCCATTGCTCTCCTGACCATGAACGCGCTGGTCGCGCTTGCCGGTGGCGAACTGGAGAACCCGTCGTTTCAGGAAGCGTACCGCCGTCGCCACGCCATGGCGTAACGACTGCGACTTTCACGTCTCGGGCCTCTGCTAGCGGGGCCGGCGGGGACACGTGTCTTGGAGCGTTCTCATTTGCATAATCGTACGAACAAGGCCGAGCTTGGTGGTGGAACGCGGAGCCTGTCGCCGAGACCACGCACGATGGATTTACACCAGATTGCCCATTCTCCGGGAGCGTCTATGACGGCGGTAATGGAACTGCCGTTTTCCCGGCATCGAATCCGGCGCCCTATGATGTCCTGTGGCTCGGCGCCGCCTCAAAGGAGCAAGCCATGGAATTGAGGATCCCTGAACCGCTCAAGACGGAGCACTCGGCACTTCACTCGGAACTGGTCGACGCGACAAAACAAGGCGGCCGTGTCGGGGCGGCGGCAAAAGAAGTCGCAAGACTCTTGCACCCGCATTTCATTCGCGAAGAAGAATTCGCACTCCCACCGCTCAGCCTGCTTGGAGCGTTGGCGAAGGGAACGTTAATTCCCGGGATGACTGACGTCGTCACTCTGACGGACAGGCTGGAGGCCGAACTGCCATCAATGCTGGCCGAGCACCAGCAGATCGTAGCAGCGCTCGGCGAGCTGGTCGCGGCGGCGAAGGCCGAAAACAAGCCGAAATATGTGGACTTCGCCGAGAAGCTGATCCTGCACGCCAGGACTGAAGAGGAAGTCCTCTATCCGGCCGCGCTTATCGTCGGGCGCTATATCAAGCTGTTGCTTGGCAAATAGCCTCGGATGGCAGGACCTTTCTTGCGTCCGAACGGATCAGCATCTATCCGGTGGCCAAGTGGCATGTGCATATTGAGGCGCCGAATGACGGTCTTGCGCGACATCAATTTCGACAGACGATTTTTCGGCTAAAGGAATGGAGCGCTAACGTCGCGCGTGGCGGAAGGTCTTCATTATGAACAAATCCGAGCTGAAACGCGCCATCGCGACCGGTGTCTATCGTTCACCCGTTGCGCGCTTCGTTTCGATCCTGGGGCGGGAAAGGCCCGCTTCCGCCTTCTTTCTGATCTTCGCGGCGGCTCTCGTGCTCCCGGTCTTGCTGTTCGGTACCCTGACCGCCTGGACGTATGTGCAGGCCGAAAAAGAGCGGGCCGTCGAGAGGGCGCAGGCACTGGCGCACGAACTGTCGGCTGCGGTCGACCGCGAACTGGCCGGACCACGCCTGGTTATGGAAGCATTGGCTACCTCGGAGGAGCTGCGAAGAGGAGATTTGCAGGCATTCCACCCTACCGCAGCAGCCGTTGCCGACTCGCTTGGCCTCACGATCGTCGTGCGGGCTCCTGGACAGCCGCGACAGCTGCTCAATACTTCCGTGCCCTGGGGAACGCCATTGCCGCGCCCGAATCCTGCGATCGCTGAATTCGATCAGCGGGTGCCTCAGCAAAAAAGGCCCGTCATAACGAACATCATCGTGGGCCAGCAGAAGCGTCTGCTTGCCACGGTGATTGTACCAGTCTTGCGAGAAGACGAGGTGATCTATCTGCTCGCCGTCGGCATACCGGTCGAAAGACTGCAACCCGTGTTCAGCGATGTGAGCCTTGACGAGGGATGGCTGGCAGCCATTGTCGACTCGAGGGGTATGATTGCAGCACGTTCGGTTGACCCAGAGGCTTTTGTCGGGAAACAGGCACCCTCCGATTGGATATCGCAGGTTACCGGCCCGGAAGGCCTTTGGCGGGGCCACAACCTGCAGAACGTTGAGGTCGTTGCTGCCTACGCCCGCCCCGGCGACACGAATTGGTTCGCCACCGTGACAGTCCCTATTTCGCTTCTTAACGCGCCGATCTGGAAGGCGCTTGCAACGCTTTCGGCGATTGGGGTCCTACTTCTGTCTTTATCGGTCGCTCTCGCATCTTGGGCGGCGTCTCATCTCACGCGCGCCGTCGGCGCCCTCCAAAACGCCGGCCTCGAACTCGAGAAAAATGAACATGTCTCGCCCGTGGCCACGCCGGTACGCGAGATCAACTCGGTCGGGCGAGTTCTCGCGGCAGCAGCCACCGAGGCGCAGCGGCGTGAGGCTCACCTACGCTCCATTCTGGCAACCGTGCCAAGCGCAATGGTGGTGATCGACAGCCGAGGAAGAATACAGTCGTTCAGCGCCACGGCGGAGAAGCTCTTTGGTTTCACCGCGAGTGAAGTCTCCGGGAAGAACGTCAACGTTCTGATGCCGGAGCCGGACCGAAGCGCTCATGACAGTTACCTACGGCACTACCTCGACACCGGGGAGCGGCGCATCATTGGAAAAGGACGCGTCGACGGTAAAGGCCGTAACCGGTGGGACCCGCCTCATAGCCGATCCTCCAACCGTCAGTCATTGAGGAATATCAAGGCGGCGGACGGTGTCCTCAGCCGAGAGACCGAGCGGCCGCGAGCCCTTGGGCAGTATGGAGTTTCTGCAATCAGCTTCCGCATCCGAGGCTCCTTGCCAGCACTCGGCACGCATCAACCGGGTTTCCGAGCTGAGAGCGCGCGTGACCGTTCTTCCATGCCCTGCAGTATAGCGGTGGGCACACATGGAGACAGCGGAGCGGCCGACTCTTTTCCGGCAGGGGTACGCCTGCCGAGCGGGCGATCACCCGTATGCAGCGCTCAGCCACGCACGTATTGCACGAGTTGCTCGATGTCGAATTCCCGATCAGCGATCACAGATTTCGTAAGGTCGCCGATGGAGATAATGCCGACCAGGCATCCGTTTTCCAGGACAGGCAGGTGCCTGATATGTTTCTCGGTCATAAGCGCCATACAAGACGTCCGCCGTTTGAACCATTATTCAACCGCAAAAAGCACCTGTCGTTGCGCGGGGTCAATGCGGCGCCGGTCAACTGCAGGCAGGCTTGTGGTTGGAATAAACTTTAAGGGCAGGAACCATGGAAATCATCCCTCAAATCCGGTTTCGCGGAATGGAACCATCCGCCTCGGTGGAGGCTGCGGTGCGCGAGCGGATCGCGCGGCTCGAGCGTTTCCACAAAAGAATCACCTCCTGCAACGTGATCGTCGAGGCACCCCATCGCCACGGCCGCAAAGGCTCCATCTACCATGTCCGCGTCGACATCACCGTGCCAGGACGCGAGATCGTCGTCGGGCGAGAGCGGGAGGAAAATCACGCCCATGAAGATGTGCTCGTGGCGATCCGCGACAGTTTCAACGCTGCGCAACGGCGGCTTGAGGATGCCGTGCGCGAGATGAGCGGCTACCGGGTGAAACCGCATCCGGAGACGCTCCACGGCGAGGTCGCGCGGCTCGTGCCCGAGGAAGGCTTCGGTTTCATCACGACAGCGGACGGGCGCGAGTTCTTCTTCCGCCGCGAAGGCATGGGGTCCGACGATCAGTGGAAGCAGTTGAAAGTCGGGACGGAGGTGCGCTTTGCCGAGCACGAAGGCGAGAAAGGGCCCTATGCCTCTGGGGTGTCTATCGCCTGATGCCTTGGCGATCGCGTGGCTTAGAGCGAGATGGAGTGTGCGATTTTCCGTCCCATCTTCAACTGCGGAATCTAGAGGCGGACCATCTCATATTCCTGGCAGGACTCGCCGAATTGTGCCATGGCTTCCTCCAGATAGTCCGCCAATAAAGGTGTACCGAGCAGGTATGACGTGGTCCGGTCATTGTGGGCAGCAGCGGCTTCGGCGCGAATGCTCTCCCAGTCGTCGACGTTGCCATCGCCACGGCCGAGCCAGGACAGCGCCACGAGGTCGATCTGCTCGTCCTCGTTCAGGTCCGAGATCAGGCTCTCGAGCTCAACTTCCACAGGGTCGTCCGGCTGATCTTCAAGCACCGATACCATCATGTCGTCGCTGGCATTGGATGCCGGATCGGGCTCCGTGACCGCATCTTTGGCATCGAACTCGCGTGCCTTGATGATGAGGTAGCATACTTTCTCGGGCGAGATCGACAGGTTCCAAGCCTCACTCATCTCGGTTCTCCAGATTCCATTGGTTCGCTCTGCGGGACCATTCGGAAAGTCGCGCACCCGCGATCATACCAACATCTGTGTCGATACTCGTTGATTCGCATCAATGAGGTCCTACCCGATGGATGGAATTCATCATGTTTGAGGTCTGCAGCGGAGGCAGGTGGACGAATGCGTGCGACATTTGCCTGACGGCCCTCACCGATCTTGTCTGCGACCTTTCTCTACATGGGAGACAGATCGTGGCGCGACCTCGAATTGCTGCGATGGCAATCGACAGATCGCCTCGAATGAGGCGATAGGAGTCTGTCTCCTGCGGATGCTCGCCCCGGATGACATTGGCGCGCGGCTGTTTTCACGGACTCAGGCGTTCCTGAGCGTCGGCCACGCTCAGATGATCCTCGACGGCGGTCACTCCAGGCGCCGACCAAGCGGCGCGTTCCACCATCACCCGTACCCGCAGGCTCTGCACCTTTCCGCGTAATGTCACATGACCGCCGGAAACGTCGACGTCGATATTCTCGGCCTCAATCTCGGCGTTGCGTTCGAGTGCCTCTTCGATGCCGTGCCGGAGGTCAGAGACATCCACGCGGGCAGGCCGGATCTTGAGCTGGTTGATTATGCCCTTCACGCCGGAGAGTTCCCGCACCGCGCTTTCCGCCGCCGAACGTTGAAAACGCCGGTCGACCACACCACTCAGGGTGACAAGCCCCTTCCGCACCTTGACCCTGAATCTCGTTCGGAGGCGCGCCAGGCGAGGATTTTCAGGACGGGCTGGCAATTTCATCGTCAGCGGTCTTCCTGTGTTCCGGCAGTCGTACCTCGATATCCTCCGCGATAGCCCGCACGCCCTTTATCCTTTGGACTACGGGCTCCGCGGCGTGTTTTTCCGCATAGCTGAGCACATGACCCATTAAGGTCACGATGCCGTCCTCGATAATGACACCGATGTTTGCAGCATCTATGGTCGGCTTGTACTCAAGTTCGTTCAGGATGTCCTGGCGCGGTCGCATGTCATCGATCATCATCTCCTCCCGTGACGCAAGGCATCTGAAAGACCGCAGCCGTAGTATCGCCGATCATTCGATCGTCGGTCATTGGGGACATCAAGGCAGTGTGTGCCGCCGGCTGAAGGCGAGCATGCGGCGCGCCTGTTGCACGGCACTGGCTGGAAGGCTCATGGCGTCTCCCTGCCTTTGATCCAGACCGAAGAATTTGAACGCTGTGCGGCGACGGATGTGTTACAATTCGTTCGATTTTGGAACCGACTGTAACTGCGTTGGCTGAAGCGTCTCGAGGGACTGCATGGCCAAGCCGCCCGAACATATCCTCGTCGTCGACGATGACCCGAGAATCCAAGAGATGCTCGCTCGGTATTTCGAAGAAGAGGGATACTGTGTCAACGTGGCAGGCGATGGCCAGCAGATGCGCAGTTGCCTGTAGAAGTTGCCAATCGACATCATTCTGCTCGATCTAGTCCTACCCGGAGAGGACGGCTTGGCACTTGCGCGCGACATAAGGGCCTCCTCTGACATACCGATTATCATGCTGACCGGGCGCAACGACGTCGTCGATCGGATCGTCGGGCTGGAGCTCGGCGCCGACGACTACATCACGAAGCCTTTCCATCTTCGCGAGGTATTGGCGCGCCTGAAATGCGCCCTTCGGCGCCGGCAGCCAGGAGCATCGCTGAACCGCAGCAGCGAGCCGCAAACGGAAATCTACAGCTTCGAGGGGTGGCGTCTTGACGTCGGTCGCCGACAATTGCTGGCTGACGACGGGAAGGAGATCTCTCTGACGACGGGCGAGTTCGATATGCTCTGTGTGCTTGTGAACCATGCTGGCCGTGTGTTGCAGCGCGAGCTATTGATGGATCTCACCCGAGGCCGGAACCTCGAAGCCTTCGATCGAACCATCGATGCCCAGATCGCCCGGCCGCGCCGCAAGATCGAGCGAGACCCTGGCAACCCGGCGCTCATAAAAACCGTGAGAGGCGTCGGATATGTCTTCAGCGCAAGGGCGATTCGGCAGGACGTCTAGGCATTTTCGACGCCCCGCATTGACCTTAGATTAGGATCAATGGTTCATTGCACCGGTATGAGGATTCCGCGGTCCTGCCGCCGCGGTCCGCCGGGCGGGCCGGGCCAATTGGCAGGGTCAGGACTTGCGACGCGAATGAAGCCGCACTGTTTGTCGCAAGCCGCCGTCGTCAAATATTCGAGAAGGGCATCACAGACGCCCGGCGTGTCTCCGGCACTTATGATGATGAAGACCGGCACGTCGAGAAGCCGTCCGTACAATACGTGGTGTGTGGTGCGCATCAGGCAGACACCTGCGATGTAACCGCGTGAGTTTTCGACCGTTATGATCTCCTCGGAGTAGGGCGTTATATATTTTCTCGCAAAAGTCGTCGCACAGAGTTCACGCCATCCGGCCACGTCGACCCCGTAGCCGACGGCTTCTATCAATCGATAGGTTTGGTCGACCTGAGGGGGCTTGATGAGGTTGACGGAATAGGCCATGGCCATGCTCGCTCCGGCGGATCATGTGCTCAGGCATTCGCGGTGCGCATCTCGAGCTCGCTGGGTTACCGCGCCGCTGCGGCGATCCCTCCAAGAAGGTCCAATCCCTGAACGCAGATTGGCATTTGAAGCGTACATTCCGCTAAGCGTCGCAAGGTGTCTTTGATGCCCGTCAAAATCGGGCCGATCCGCCGTGTTGCCAGCGCCGCCGGGCTGCCGCAGAAGCCCGAATTGATGCGGGTCAATGCATTGGAATGCAAAGGCGGCTGAAATCCTGGCGCTGGTTGGAGCGCGAACATGCAAGAGATCTCAAGGCTGCTGGTGATTGCCGTTATATTCGGTGCCATTGGCCCTCCCGCTGAAGCGGTCGGAAGTGAACCGGGCCTGAGTGCGCCCGTTAATCCCGGGAGCTCGGGCGGCGCGCTCGTCAACTCCTCCGGTGAGATCATAGGCATCACGCGCGGAATTCCCGCGCCCAGCGAAGCAAGCACCGGCATAGCCTTCGCGATCCCCTTGGACATAGCAGTGCAAATCGTGCGCGAGCTGATCGCTTACGGAGAATACAAGCGTGGTCGGCTCGACCTTTCCGTGACGACCGCGATGGACGCCGAGGGCGGAGGGACCGCTGAGGCGCTAAGGCTTGTCGTGAACGAGCTCGCTTGCGACTCGGCCGCGGAACGGCAAGCCCTGCGGCTTGGCGACTTCATCGTGGCGCTCGATGGCCGTACGCTCCGGACGGAGGCCGCCTTCAGGAACGCAATCAGCTTGCTTCCGGCCGGCGCCCGCATCACGCTCGATATCCGCCGTGGAGAAAAGTCGCAGATGCTCAATTTGACGTCTTCCGATCCAGGCGAAGACGATCGACTTAGCGTAGACGAGGGCATCCTCGAGTCAGTTACCATTGGCTTCCCATCACCGACGGTCTCAGCGGCTTGCGCGCCGACAGGGCCGGTCTTGGTCGACGTTGCGACTGGCAGTCTCGCCCACTTAATCGGCCTGAGGACGGGCGATTATCTGACGGCGATCAACGGCGGGGCCGCCACATCTGCCTGTCAAATCCGAGACGTGCTGGAAGTTGCCGAGGGGGTATCCGTCGATATCCTGCGCGCAGGAATTTTGAAGTCGAATAAAAGCAAGAACCGCTTGCGTGTCGGGCGACCTGCCCGTTTCGTGCCCGTCGCACGTCATGGGTCAACGGGCTTCCGCTGCTTCGGTCATCAGCGAGTGAGATGACATGGAATGGTCAGTGAAGCTTGGGACTGTCGCGGGAACCGAAATCCGTGTGCATATGACGTTCGTGCTCCTGCTCATCTGGGTCTGGCTGATGCACTACCAGATCGGTGGGGCGCCCGCAGCCTGGGAAGGCGTCGCATTCATCGTCAGCGTCTTCGCATGCGTGGTCCTGCACGAATTCGGGCACATCGCCGCTGCGCGCCGATACGGCATCAAGACGCCTGACATAACTCTCTTGCCGATCGGCGGCGTGGCGCGACTGGAGCGCAATCCGAGCAAGCCATCCCAGGAACTGGTGATTGCGATCGCAGGTCCCCTGGTCAATGTCGTGATCGCCGCCTTGCTCATCATGGTCATTGGAGGCGCCGTCGGCCTCGATGAACTTGCCAAGCCACAGGACCCCCGCGTCGACTTCTTTGCGAGGCTTGCCGGCGTCAATATCTTCATCGTTCTGTTCAACATGATCCCGGCCTTTCCAATGGATGGTGGCCGCGTCTTGCGCGCTGTTCTGGCCTGGCGCTGGTCCAGGGTGCGCGCCACGAGAGTTGCCGCCGCGATCGGGCAGGCAGCCGCCTTCGCGATGGGCCTTGCTGGGCTGTTCTACAATCCGCTGCTCATCCTCATTGCGATCTTCGTCTATCTCGCGGCGGAAGCGGAAGCGCAGAGCAGCGAGTTACAGGCGATTTCCGGCGGCGTCACTGTGGGCGACGTGATGGTGACGGAATTTACGGTGCTTGATACAGCAGCGCGCGTCGACGAGGCGGTCGAGATGCTGCTTGCGACCAGCCAGAATGAATTTCCGGTGGTCGACCGGGATGGGCAGTTCGAGGGGCTGCTGACACGTGACGGAATCATCGGTGCCATGAAGGAAAACGGTCCGGAAACACCCGTGCGGACCGTCATGCGCAAGGACATCCCGACAATTGACGAAGGGACCCCGGTCGATGAGAGCTTGCGCATTATGCAGAGCGGAAATGCGCCTGCCGCGGCAGTCATCAACCGTGACCGACGCCTCGTGGGCATGATGAACTACGAGACGATCGGGGAGATGCTGATGCTCCGCGCGGCCGTCGAAGACTTTCGTTTCGCCAGCCTGCGCCAATACCGGTCGAGGCAACGTTGAGGCCGGTGCCGGCTTTGTGAGGCCTCGCCGAGATCGCGACGACCCTCACTCGCCTGGCGCAAATCTCATGCCGAGAGATAGTGCTCGATTTCCGGAATCGGGAACTTTACCAGATCCCTTGCCACTTCGGCGCTTACCGCGGCACGTGTCGATGGGTCCAAGCGCTTGCGCAGGATGCCGAGCACGCGCGGCGGCGCAACGAGAACAAGTTTGGTAACGCCATTGTCGCGCATCGAATCGCCCAGTTGCCCGGCGATCTGCGCAAGAAATGCTTTCTCGGCCTGATCGTGCCAGTCCGTTTCCTGCATCGCGCTTCGCGCACCGCCTTGCGCCTGATAGCGACCCTGACGATCCGTTCCGAGATCCCGCGTCGGCGGTTGATGCTCGGACAGGACGTCGACCGGAACAAGATTGAGCAGTTCTGCATCGCCCTGGTTGCGCAGGATGAGGGCCTTGGCCCCATCGCAAATCAGGAACCAACTGCCATGGGGAATTCTCGTCGCCACCATGATGTCCACCTTTCTTGAATCTACGATGTTTTCGATCGTGTCGCGCTCACCGCGCCATCAAAACGGGGTTCTCGCGTCGTCGAGCATCGATCTCGTGCTCCCCATGATGCGCCTTATTGATCCGCGTCAAAAGCGAAGGCGGGTTGAGAAACTGCCCGTCTTCGTTTTTACGACGGCCAGCGCACTGGTCTATGCTTCTCGTGGCGCGCGGCGGTCATCGGTCTCGGTAACGATGAAGGTGTCCGTGGACCCCAGAATGACGAAGCCCAGCAAATCCCGCGTCATCGCGCTGATGATTGCGTCGCTCCTCAGCGACCTCCTGAGCAAGAGCAGTGCGCTCACCGGCAGGCAGACGAGTACTGAGTTTCGGCCATAGCGTGCCGGCTGCGCATGAAGTGCCACTTGTAGTGTGAAAAAAGCGGCGCTGAAGCGTGCTTGCGCGGACTAGCTCTCGAATTGTAAAGCGATACGTCGCGCATCTCAGCCTCTCTGCCGGGAGAGCGCCATCGCTGCGCCCCGTAATATGGCGTCTTCGCTGCGAATGAGGAAAGCCGGTATCCCCTCCAGCCAGGGTAAGCGTTTTCCTTTGGCGACGAAGGCGGCGCGGAAGTGATCGTGCCTGAGCACACTTTCCATTCTCCGCAGGATGGGCCCCCCAGAGATAGATGCCGCCGCGGGCGTCGTAGATCAGCGCGACGTCGCTTGCAAACCTGCCAAGCCAGGTTGTGAAGTGGTTCAGCGCGTCCGCGGCAATGGTGTCGCCCTCACCGGCGGCATCGACGATTTCTGTCGCCGGAATGGAACGCGCAATCTGGCCGGAAATTTCGAGCAGTAGTTCATAGAGATGGCTGAGCCCCGGGGCCGACAGCAGATGTTCGACCGAAACATAATCCGTATTGCCCCGGATTCGCTTGAGAATATCGAGCTCCTCTTGCGTCTGAGGCGCAAAGGATATGTTTCCTGCATGACCGTGGAATGCCGCCCAGGCGCCATTGGCTTGGCTCGCAGTCGCAACCCCGAGCGCGTTGCCGACACTGATGACGGCCTTCGGTGCGCCGACATCGGCATTTTCTCCGCCGATGCGTTCGATGTCGTGCGGACCCAAATCGGGTAGCGCGAGTGAAAGCGCATCGAGCGGGTCGACGATTGTGACGCGCGGTGTGACATCGCTTTTGATGCGTGTGGCAATCAGTGTGCGCTCGAGCTCGGCGCTAAGGGTCGGTGCGCCGTTGGTAATTGCGATGGCAAGCGCCGGGGGAGAGCTGGGAATGGACTTGAGGTACGCAGTCAGAGCTTGGGCCACGGAGGCAAACGCATAGTTGACGAACTGCACATAATGGTCAATCGACAGCTTGTCGCTATTGGCGACAGCAAAGCGCATATGCGTCTCACCTATATCTGCGACGACCGCGTCGTGTGTAGATTTGCTCACCACGTCCTCCTAGCTCTCCCTGCTTACCGCACTGTGCAGCATCTTTGCGCTTTCCACTTTGATGAACATCAACGTTGCGTCGTCCGAGTGGGCAAAAGGTGCTGGGCGAGATCGTGCGCCAAGTGCTCGTGTGTTCGGCGAACGTACGCGGGATATCGCCGGTACACTTTTTGACATCGAAACAACCTGCGGGATCATGGCCTATACGGAGGGGGAGATCTTGCCATGATGGGCTGCCCAAGGTGTCTGTTCGGGACGGTTTCATGCGACCACTGTTGCCCCTGTGCGATCAATTGCAGATCTCGAAGGCCAATGGACGGGCCTGGAAGCATACGAAACCGGAAGAGCCGACGAACTCGAGGCGGACTCTTCAACGTCGGCTGCCGCCGGGACCTGGCAAAAGAGACGATTTCTCGGGGCCGTTCGGTTGATCGAGGTCTGACACGCGAATGCGCGACCTGCGTTGACGCACATCAATGCAAGTTGACTGCACCGGTTGCATTTTTTCCCTACCATTATCCGGCCAAGCAAGAACCGGCCGATGAGGTAACACACCATCTCCGGCGAAATCGACAGGTTCCAGGCCTCACTCATCTCCAAGTCTCCAATTCTCCATTCTGAATCTCCGGACTTCGCTGTCCGATGGGCACGATTGGCTAATCGCGAGAGCAGCCGGACAAACACTCATCTTACCGTCACCGCACCCCCATTCGTTGATTCGCATCAATGAAGCGGTATCTGATGGGATTCATGATGATCAAAATTCGGTAAAGAACTGGCACAGTCGAAGTGGCAGCAATTCGAGTTCGCGAGGCAATGTCCCCACGCCAAGAACGATGAGGCGAGAACATGCTTGCCGAAGATCAATCGGAGGTCATCACGTTTCTGCAGGACCTTCGCGGTGCTACTGCGGTCGAGAGGATCGAGACGCACATCTCCTATGTTTTCCTGATCGGTGACCGTGCATTTAAGATGAAGCGCGCGGTGGCCGTTGACGGTCGTCTTACCGCCGAGCTCATAACCCGAGCAGCCCGCATGATCGCCCGTTTTCATCGCGGTGCTCCGACCATTCACCAGGGCTCCGGTTCTGCGAACATTGCCGGCGTACTTCGCATCAACGCTGCCGGCTTTGCAACCAGCCGGGTCTTCGGAGCCCACGAGCTTGAGGATTTCAACCGTGCGTTCGAGAAGAGGCTCACGGCTGACGCATCGCTGCTCGATGCTCGCGAGGTCGCCGGCAAGGTCAGGAGGTGCCATGGCGATCTGCATCTGCGCAACATTTGCATGATCAACCACGAGCCCCGGCTCTTCGACTGCATCGAGTTCAACGATCAGATCGCCACCGTCGATACGCTTTACGACCTTGCCTTTCTTCTCATGGACCTGTGGCACCGTGGCTTCCCCGAGTTCGCAAATCTGGTGGCCAACCGATATCTTGATGCAACGGATGACGATGAGGGCTTCGTGCTGTTGCCCTATTTTATGGCCATACGCGCGGCGGTGAGGGCCCACGTCATCGCCACGCAGGTCGAGGAAAGCAGCGCCGCGGCCACGGACAAACTTGCCGCCGAGGCGCGCTCCTATTTCGACCTCGCTCGTTCTCTGATCGTGATGAAGCCGGCGCGTTTGATCGTGATCGGCGGCCTCAGCGGTTCAGGCAAAACGACGGTGGCAGAGATGTTGGCCCCACGTTCTGGGTCGCCACCTGGAGCGCGGATCGTCGAAAGCGACGGCATTCGCAAGGCAATGCACGGCGTTCAAGCCGAGGAAAGGCTTGGGCCAGCCGCCTATCGCCCGGAAGTCTCAGAGAAAGTTTATGGCGAGATGGCGCGCCGCACCCTCGCGATTCTGCGCGCCGGCGGCTCAGTCGTCGCCGATGCGGTGTTCGACAGAGAGGCCAACCGGGCGCGCATAGAGGCCGTCGCGCGTGAAGCCGGCGTGCCATGCACGGCGGTCTGGCTCGACGCGAAAGCGTCACTACTGCGCCGGCGCGTGGCCTCAAGGACTGTCAGTCCCTCCGATGCCGACTTGGAGGTACTCGCGCGACAGCTTGTCGCCGACACGGACGGCATCACATGGCAACGGATCGATGCTGATCGAGATGCGCATGAGATTGCCCGCGTGATACTCGAGCTGCAGAGTGATTTAAAGAGACAGGAGGCCAGGCTCCTTGGGTTGTGGTTCGGATGGGCGGGGGGGCGCCGTCGCCGCGTTCGGCCCTAATGGCGCGTGGGGCGATCGTTCGCATCGATATTTCTCAGGTTTTGCGACAGGGATGTCACAGTGTCTATCGCCTGCCGGTCCAGCAATTGATGCGCGTCAATGCGTGAAATCTCGACGCCGCTACGATTGGGACGTCAAGTCGCCAAGAGGAGGTTACGACATGGACGACATCATTTTGAGACAAGACATCATTGATGAACTCGAATTCGAGCCGAGCATCGATGCCGCCAATATCGGCGTCGCTGTCGAAGACGGGGTCGTCACACTCACGGGACACGTGCCGACCTATGCCCAGAGGGCCACCGCCGAAGATGTCGTCCGAAGGGTCAAGGGGGTCAGAGGCATCGCCCAGGAAATTGAGGTCCGGCCCTTCGGCGCCAATAGGACAGCCGACGACGAGATCGCGAAGCGGGCGCTCAACACCATCAGCTGGAACACCGCGGTGCCGAAAGACTCCGTGCAGGTAAAGGTCCGGCAGGGATGGGTCACGTTGACGGGGAAGGTCGGCTGGCACTACCAAAGGACCGCGGCTGCGGATGCCGTGCGTAACCTCGCAGGCGTCGTCGGCGTAAACAATAGCATCGAAGTAAAGCCACCTGCGTCAGCCTCGGATGTGAAGAAGCGCATCGAAGATGCATTGAAGCGCAATGCCGAACTTGAGGCTCAAGCGATCCGCGTCGACGTCCTCAACGACAAAGTCATTCTGAAGGGCAAGGTGAATGCCTGGGTTGAGCGCAGTGCGGCCGAGCGGGCGGCGTGGTCGGCGCCGGGGGTCAGGGAGGTCGAAGATCAGCTAACGGTGTCATAGGATCGGGGCGGCTGGACCGCTTCATTCTGCGCCACGCAGCCGCTACTGTTTCCTTCGGCGGCGAGCATGCGAATCGCACCACCCCGTGAATTCATCGCTTCGCATCAATGAATGCCAGAGCGATCTGGAGAGACTGAGTTGGTGCCGCAAGGAATCCTCATTCTTGCGACTGCCCGAAAAGACGAGGAGAGAACCGTCCGGGCGAAGCACCACTCAGTCGTCGCATGGGCCTTGGAACACCGGCCTCAATAATCTTGTCAGCCATTCCTCTCCGACAATCACTGCAGCTTGACAACCACAGCTTTCCCAGCCCGGACCGGATGACTACCCAATGAAATCTCACATTCAGTTGCCGACCACGCTCAACTGATCATCGACGGCAGTCACACCGGGCGCCGACCAAGCGGCTCGTTTCGCCATCACCTGCGCCCGCAGATTCTGCACCCTTCCGCGCAATGTGACGTGACCGTCTGAAACATCCACCTCGATATTCTCAGCCTCGATCTCGGCATTGCGTTTGAACGCCTCTTCTATGCCGCGCCTGATCTCAGAGGCCTCCACGCGAGGGGGGCGGAGCTTGAGCTGGTTGACTATGCCCGTCACCCCGGAGAGTTCACGCACCGCCTTCTCGGCCGCCGAACGCTGGAAGTGCCGGTCGACCATGCCGCTCAAAGTGACCAGGCCCTTTCGCACCTTGACCTGGATCTCGTTCGGCTCTGTGATAGATGCTCGCCAGGCGAGGATTTTCAGGACGCGGCTGGCGATCTCGTCGTCGGCAGTCTTCTTGTGTTCCGGCAGCCGTACCTCGATATCGTCCGCGATAGCGCGCACGCCCCTTATCCTCTGGACTGCCTCGACCGCGGCTTGCCTTTCCGAATAGCTGAGCACGTGACCCGTTAAGGTCACGATGCCATCCTCGGCAATGACACCGATATTCGCGGCATCTAGGCTCGGTTCGTATTCAAGTTCGTTCAGAATGTCCTGACGCAGACGGATGTCGTCGTTCATCGTCTCCCCCTTGGCGCAAACGCGCCCTTCGAAAACTCGCAGGTTTATTATCGGCGATCTTCCGACCGTCAGTCATTGAGGAATATCAAGACGGGCGGGGACGGAGGTCGGCGTGCTCATCCGAGAGACCGAAAGCAGCCGCGAGTTCCTCGGCAGTATGGGGATTGTGCAATTCATCTTCCGCATCCGCGGTTCCTTTTCGGCACACCTCAGTCGGCGTTTCCGCGACCGATCTTCCATGCCCTGCACGTTGGCCGCCCTGGCGGTGACAGTAGCGAAAGATCTTGTCAGGCAAGGAAGGCTAATTCGTCCATTTTACTATCGCTTCCGATTGAGCCGCATCAATTTCTCCGTCGACCCGCGTGATACACACTACAATCGTTTGGAAAATAGATATGCTCTTCATGATAGACCGCCTCGGGAGGACGCGTTGCTTTGGTCGAGCCGCAAGTTGGACGAGCAGCCGCATTCAACCTCTGTCTCCTCAATGCGCAGCTTCTGGGGATTGATGTTCGCCTATTGGCGTTCCGACCGATGGCAGGAGGCTTGGGGGCTGGCGGCGATCATTGTCGTGCTTACCGCCTTGTCGGCAATGGCCAGCGTCTGGTTCGCCGAAGCGTCGGGCGAACTTGTGAGCGCGATCGCCTTTCTTCATCATCCGGAAAACCCGACGACGCTTAAGACCATTCTGTCGAGCGCGGCAAGCTTGGCCACGATCGTCGTGGTCAGGGAAGTGGGATTCACTGCTTTCCGCCACTTGTTCTCGACGACCTTGCATCGCAAGTGGCGCGCGTGGCTCGATCGGCGCTTCAACGATGCGCTGCTCGATAGCAATCACACGCATTTTCACCTCCAGCAGGGTGCGGCGGAGGCCGTCCCGACGAAGGTTGCCGTGCCAGACAATATCGATCAGCGCATCCAGGAGTCGATCAAAGGGATGACCGGAGGCGCTATCGGCCTCGCCATAGGTGTCGCCGGCGTGGCCCTGTCGCTGTTCTTTGTCGGCGGCAAGATCATCGAGACCTCGACCGAGGTCAGCGGATTGGAGTTCCTCGGCAGTTATGGCAGCGCCTGTCTGACTGTTGCTGCCGTCGTCGCCTACGTCCCCATCAGCACGTTGCTGGCAGCGAAGCTCGGAGAGATCCAACAGAGGCTGGATGTCAGAATGCAATCGGCGGAGGGCAGTTACCGTCGCGACCTGGCGACGCTTCTCCACCGCAGCTTCCACGTCGCTGCAGCCAAGGGGGAGGGAGCACAAAGAGGTCTCCATCGGCGGCGCTACCTCGACGTCGACCACACCTGGGCGAATCTCAACATCCTGACGGCGATCTATATGGGTTTCGAGCTTGTCTACAACTTCTTCGGCTCGCGCCTCGTCGCCTACGCGCCCGGGCTTCTCCCCTATGTAGAGAACAGGATCAGCCTACAGGCCTACATCACCGGCGCCGAGCTGGCCAACGCGATCATCAACGATTGCTCGTGGTTCATACACGTCATGCCGGACATCGCGAGACTGAGGGCAAACGCAACACGCATAACCGACCTGGCAAAGGCGATCGAAGACGCGCAGCAACCGCGCGAGTTCTATGCCCGTACCGGCCACTCCGAGTTGCGTTACGACCAGCAGGATCCACAGTTCGGTTTGACGATCCAGCAGCTTGAACTTATGCACCCCGGCGATGACGAACCCTTCGTCACCGCCGGGAACCTCCACGTCAAATGCGGCGAATGGACTCTTCTCGTTGGCGACTCGGGGAGCGGCAAGTCATCGTTGCTCAAAGCTATCAACGGTCTCTGGCCGCATGGCCGTGGCGCGATCGTGATGCCGAGGAACGTGCGAACGCTCTATGCCGCGCAAGATATTCATCTGCCGCCAGTATCGCTGAAGGCACTGATATGCCTGTCCGATGCCATTGAAGCTCATTCGGAAGCGGAAGCCGCCGCAGCGCTGAGTAGAGCCGGCCTTGCGGATTTCGTCAGCGACCTCGCCATGGAGGGGCGGGACAATCAAAGCTGGGACCAGCTTCTTTCTGGCGGTCAGAAGCAACGGCTCGTTCTGGCACGGATCCTTCTGCTGCGCCCAGGGCTTTTGTTTCTGGACGAGCCGACCAGCGCCCTCGATGGCGAGGCGACGGTCGCGTTTCACCAAGCCATCCGAGATCATTGTCGCGGCGCCACAGTGATCAGTGTCATGCACGATGCCACGCCTCCGAAATCTGCAAGCGGCGAAGAGTTCTACGACAGCGTGCTCGTTATTGCAGACGGTGCTGTTACAAAAACTCCTTTGGCAAATCTGACAACTCGGCCCGTCGGTCCCGCGCGTGTGAAACCGCGCCCATAAATTGAGGCAGGTCTTTGAGGGCAAGCATCGCTGACGCATTTCACACAAGCGATCCTGCGGCCGACTCGCGCGGTGACGCGAGAACCCGAATTTGCCATTAACTCCAAGTCTCCCGATTGCAGCCTCTATCGAGTGCTTATCCAGACTCTTCAGTTCGCCGCGCGGGCAGACCTCCGGTTATCGCTGGTTCAGCCGCACGACGCATCTGTCATCGGCCCATCTGCATGGCGATATTCCTTATAGCATAGCCGCCTCGCGCGTGCGCTCCGCGATAATACATTTGGCCAATGCTACTCCGAGAGATAGCGCTCGATCTCCGGAATTGGAAACTTTACCAGATCCTTGGCCACTTCGGTGGCTACTGCTGCACGTGTCGAGGGATCCAATCGCTTCCGCAGGATTCCAAGCACGCGCGGCGGGGCGACAAGAACCACGTTCGCGATATCTTTATGGCGCACCAAGCCACTCAATTTTTCGGCGACCTGCACCAGAAACGTCACTTCGGCCTCGTCGTGCCAGTCCGTTTCCTGCATCGAGCTTCGCGCGCCGCCTTGCGACTGGTAGACGCGGCCTTGGCGGTCCGTTCCGAGATCCCGCGTCGGCGGTTGATGTCCGGAAAAGATCTCGACCGGAACGAGATTGAGCAGTTCTTGATCACCCTTGTTGCGAAGGATCAGGGCCTTGGCTCCGTCGCACACAAGAACCCAGCTGTTGTGCGCAATTGTTGCTGTTGACATGATCGTCTACCTCGCTTTCATCGTCTGGAACTTTCCTCGGTCAGGGGATTGGAAACGGGCAATCTCGCCTGTCGCTCGGAATCGATCGACGCCAGCGCCTTTGCTGCGAGAGATCGCGTCCGTGCGGCAACAAAGCCCCGATTTATAAGGCTGCCGCAATAGACGAGCGGAGAACCGTTTGGACGAAGCACCACGCCACCGGTAGCTTCGATCAAAGCCTGACCAGCGGCACTGTCCCATATCATCGTTGGTGAAAGTCGAGGGTAAACATCGGCCTCACCGGCGGCGATTAAGGCAAATTTGAGGGAAGAGCCTAGCTGCTTGATAATACAGGGTTGCCATTGAGCAACGAGCGCCGCGGTCTGTTCATCCAAATGAGAACGGCTGGCGAGAACAATCGGATGAGAGTGATCGTGGGGCATTCCGTCGAGCCTGATGCGGCGGCCGTTCTCATCGATCATGAACGCCATGCGCGGACCAGCGGCAACATATAGCCGATCAAGGGCTGGGGCGAAGATCACACCGGCCGTCGCTACGCCGTTTTCAACGAGCGCTATGTTGACTGTAAATTCGCTACGCCCGGCGATGAACTCCTTGGTGCCATCCAGTGGATCGACGAGGAAGCAGAGGGGTGGAATCTCAAAGCTCGATTCGAGAGCGGGCGCCCGCTCTTCACTGATCATCGGAATAGCCGGGAAAAGAAGAGAGCAGCCCCGTCGGATGACTGCTTCGCTTCCGATGTCCGCGGATGTAACGGGCGACTTGTCGTGCTTGAGGTGTGTTGCCAGACCCGCGTTTCGCGATCTCAGGACGGCAGCTCCGGCCGTCCTCACAAGGGGCAACAGTCCTTCGACGAGATCTCTGCGTGCAGTATCATCCACAGTCCGTGCCTCAATCTTCGGTTACTTCGCAATTGCACTGATTTTACGCGCAACCCGCTTGCGCTTGTTGATCGGCATCAATGAACTTCGACATGGCCGGGAACTAGTCGGCGGAATGATGAAGCCTCAAAGGCCTCTTCTCGACAGCAGCTTCTTAAGCTCTCCCCAGGAGCGCGTGTTCAGGACGTCGTCCGCCTCGATCCAGCCTCGCCGCGCCTGGTCGACGCCGTAGCGCATTGCGCGAAGACCCATGGTCGAGTGCGCATCCGTGGAGATCGCCAGCTTCACGCCGATCTGCTTGGCTTGCCGGCAATGGACGTCATCAAGGTCGAGGCGCGTCGGATGCGCGTTGACCTCAAGAAAGCAGCCGCGCTCCCTGGCGGCCGAGATGATGCGGTCCATATCCACCGCATAGCCCGGCCGTTCTCCGAGCAGCCGCCCGGTCGGATGTGCGAGGATATTGAAATAGCGGTTGTCCATCGCACGGAGAATTCTCTGCGTCTGTTCCTCGATGCCAAGGTTGAACTGGTAGTGAACGGCGCAGACAGTGAAGTCGAGTCGTTTCAGGATACTATCTGGCAGGTCGAGCTTGCCGTCGGCGAGAATGTCGACCTCGCAAGACTTCAGCAGCCGGAAACCATCATATCCGTCATTGAGCTTGTCAATCTCATCGAGTTGAGCCGCCAGGCGTTTCGGATCGAGCCCGTGTGCCACGGTGGCATGTCTGGAATGGTCGCTGACGGCCAGATATTCGTAGCCGAGGGCCTGAGCGGCCGCGGCCATTTCGGCAAGCTCGCTCTTGCCATCCGAGGCGCGCGTATGGGTGTGCAGGTCGCCTTTGATGTCCTGCAGCCAGACCAGGCGGGGCAATTTGCCGGCAAGGGCCGCCTCGATCTCGCCGCGGTCTTCGCGCAGTTCGGGCTCGATATAGGGCAGGTCGGCAGCCCGGAAAACTTCCTCTTCGGTGCGGCCGCCAATTCTCTTCTCACCGTCGAAGATGCCATATTCGTTCAGCTTCCAGCCTTTATCCTGGATCCTCTTCCGCACGGCGATATTGTGGGCTTTCGAGCCGGTGAAATAGTGCAAGGCCGCTCCATAGCTTTCCTCTGCAACAACCCTCAGGTCGACCTGAATGCCGGCCTTCAGGAGCACTGTCGATCGGGTTGGGCCCTTCGACAGCACCGTCTCGACCTCGTCGTAAGCTACGAAGTGCTCGATCGCGGCTGGACCATCGGCACAGGTGGCGAGGACGTCGAGATCGCCGACGGTCTCCTTCCGGCGTCGAAAGCTGCCGGCCACTAAGGTCTGGGTGATGCCCAGAGCGGACCTCAGGTAATCTACCAAGCCTCTCGCGAAATCCTCGGCGGTCGAGATCTTGAAGCGCTTTTCGGCGGTTCGGTGCTTTGCAATCTCATCGAGGATCTTGGTTTCGATAGCAGCGCTGAAGCGGGGTAGTTCTCTGACCCTGTGCTCCCGTGCCGCCTTTGCCAGTTGCTCGAGTGTCGTAATTCCGAGGCTTTGATGCAGCACATGCACTCGCTTGGGACCGAGGCCGGGTATCGCCGTCAATGCGGCAAGAGCTGAGGGCGTGCGTGCCTCGACCTCCTCCAGCGATTTCAAATGGCCGGTCTCCACGAACTCGGCGATCTTGCCGGCAAGGTCTTCGCCGATGCCGGGCAGGTCCGAGAGGGAGCGTCCTTCCGCCATCATCTGTGCGACATTCTCAGGAAGGTCCTCGATGGTGGACGCCGCCCGCCTGTAGGCGCGGATACGGAACGGATTGGCAGCCTCGATTTCGAGCAGGTCTGCCATTCGATTGAACAGAGCAGCGATATCGGCGTTGTGGACCGTCATTGTATGAAGATGATCCGGGGCCGGCTTTCCAGCCTTGAGGCAAATCAAAGTCCGACTTTGAAATGCATCAATGCGAAGCCAGCGCGTTAGGCTATTGTCCTTGTCCATGGAAACTGGGCAGCCTTTAGCCCCCGCCTCAGTTGAGGAGCAGGGTTCGCGCACTCGCGATGTAATCGCGATCGTGGCTGACCTTGCACGCGAATTGTATCCTCAGCGTGCCAGATTCATCAACGTTCGCGCCACCAGTAGCATCGAACGCGATCTCGGTATCGACAGCCTCGGCCGCACTGAGCTGGCCTTGCGGATCGAGCGGGCGTTCCGCGTCAGACTATCCGCTCAAACTGTCGCCGAGGCCGAAACCGTTCTTGATCTTGCGGAGGCCCTAGAGCGGGCTCAACCTATGGCGGAACGGGTCCTCCCCGGCGCCCGGGCGGCTGCAATTCTGCCTGCCGTTCCGGCCGCCACTGAGGCGCGGACGCTGGTGGAGGCCCTCGAGTGGCATGCGGCACGACATCCCGACCGCGTGCATCTGACCGTACTGCAGGATGAAGTGACCAGCCTAAGCGCGCAAGCCTGGCTGTGGGCGATACACAACTACCGGGCGACCTTCTCCGCTTCTCCCAATTTCGGTTTCGAAATCTGTCTCAACAAGATTGCCGATGCTGACGTCGAGGGGCTCGATCTCAGCTCGCTACGGATGGTCGCCAATGGTGCTGAGCCGGTGAGCGCGAGAACCCTGTGGAGGTTCGTCGAGCGGTTCGGCCGCTACGGCTTTCCTGCAACCGCGATGGCTCCAGTCTATGGACTTGCGGAATGTTCAGTTGGTCTCGCGTTTCCGCCTCTGGGGCGGCCGCCTCTCATCGACGGCGTGGCCGAGATCGCCACCCCCCAAGACGCCATGGCGCTTGAAATCGTCGCCTGTGGCCAGCCATTGCCCGGCCACGAGATCCGTATCGTCGACGACGCGGGGCATGAGTGCGGCGACCGACGCGAGGGAAGACTTGAATTCCGTGGTCCCTCGACAACGGCCGGCTATTTCCGCAACGATGAAAAGACCCGCGCGCTCTTCCATGACGGCTGGCTGGATAGTGGCGATCGCGCGTACATGGCCAAAGGTGATGTTTTCGTGACCGGACGCGTCAAGGACATCATTATTCGAGCTGGTCGCCATCTCTATGCGCACGAGATCGAGCAGGCAGTTGCCCTTGTCCCTGGAATCCGCAGGGGAGGGGTCGTCGCCTTCGGCACGTCGGATCGGGTCTCGGGCACCGAGCGCATCGTCGTCGTTGCAGAGACCCTACAGACCGACCCGGTTTCGCGAGCATCACTGCAGGCACGAATTATCGAGGTGACGTCAGACATTGCCGGCACGCCGGCCGATGAAGTCGTGCTGGTGCCGCCACGCTCGGTGCCAAAAACATCGAGCGGCAAGATCCGTCGCAGCGCCGCGAAAGCGCTCTACGAGAGCGGCCGCATGGGCTCTGCTCGGCCCACCGTTCCGTTGCAATACACGCGGCTCATGCTCTTGAGTGCCAGCACGCAGGCGCGACGCCTGGCACGAGTCTTCCGGGAGACGCTGTATGCGGCTTGGTGGTGGACGGTTCTCAGTGTTGCATGTCTGGCCGGGTCTCTCGCTGTGCTCATCGTCCCGCGCCTTTCTTGGCGTTGGCGAGTCGTCAGATGGATCGCGCGTGCGGCGCTTGCCGCCATGGGCGTGTCGGTCTCCACAGACGGAGTGGAGCGCATCCCCGGCAGAGGCGCGATGCTCGTCTTCAATCATTCGAGTTACGTGGATGCGCTCCTCCTCGCTGCCGTTCTTCCGGGCGAGCCGGCGATCGTTGCCAAGAGAGAGTTGGCCGAGCAATTCATCGCAGGGCCGCTGTTGCGGCGCCTCGGTATTCCGTTCGTGGAACGCTACGACGTTACAGGTAGCCTGCAGGACGCCGAGGCATTGACGGAGCTTGCGCGTAAGGGCCGGGTGCTGGTTTTCTTTCCAGAGGGCACCTTCACCCGTAGAGCCGGCCTCTCAGGCTTCTACCTCGGGGCGTTCAAGGTGGCGGCGGAAGACGGTCTGGCGATTCTGCCCGGCGCTATCCGCGGAACAAGATCGATGCTTCGCGCCGACCAATGGTTTCCAAGACATTTGCCGCTGAGCATCGAGATCGGCGAGCCGATTGCGCCATCGGGTTCGGGATTCGAGTCCATTCTACGGCTGCGCGACGCAGTACGCATCTCCATGCTTGCCCGCTGCGGAGAGCCGGATCTCGGTGAGCTGGTAAAGCCGGAACCGCCAAGGAGCGTAGCCTGGGAAGGTCACGAGCGGCGAATTCACTCCACGGTGTCCCGCTCCTTCAGGGACTCACGACAAACGACGGCGGCAGCTCGCGTATAAGCTGAATGGATTGCTCCAATTCCGTGGCGGCCCAGATTTCCGTCGTCGCGTGGCCGAAGGTAGTCGCGACCTTGGTTGCAGTGGCGTTATCGGGTGCCGCGAAGATGTCGAGGTAGTCAGCGGGGCCGAGGACAATACAATTTGCCTTCCAAGGCACCTGAGGGCATTCGCGGCGGATATGCTCGGCGATCTGGTGACTCAGGCTCTCGAGCAATTTCGGCGACTGCATCGCTTGATGGCTGAGGCGCGTCAACATGATGAACGCTGCCATAGCGGCACTTCCCTCGTTTTCTCGCTGTCGGCAGGATATGCCGCAGCGCGCAACCGGCATTGAGTGGCGTCAATTGCCGCTTTCGAGCGCTCCTCTCGAAAGCCTTCGGGGAGTGTCGGCTGGCGAGAGCCGGATAACCGACGCGAAGTTCGCGCGAAACGGAACACAGGCGGCCTGGCTCATATTGGAGCGCCCCCGGTCCTTAATATGAATCAATGTTTGGTCTCCGTGTCGCCGAGCGCCAAGAAGCTCACGTCCGTTGGCGGGAAAAACGCGGCGTTGATCCGCGTCAATGTGATTGCGCCACGATCGGCGTTTCATCAGTCATTGCCGGCCGGTACCGTCCGGCGGCGAGTGGTTGCCACCATGCACCGGGAGGAGTTCACTATGGCCAAAATTGAAACCAAGTTGCCCGTGAAGACCGAAAAGAGGGAGCCCGCTGCCAGAGAGGATATGTGGTCGCCCTTGGAAAGTCTGCGCCGCGAGATCGACAAGCTGTTCGAGACTTTTCGGCCGGCCGCGTGGAGTGTTCCTTTCAGTCGCTCGTTGCTCGGATTCGAGATGCCGTCACTCACAGGGAAAGAGTGGCAGATCGCACCGGCCGTCGATCTCGTCGAAAAGGATACGGAATACGAGATATCTGCCGAGTTGCCGGGGCTGGAAGAGAAGAATATCGAGGTCAAGCTGTCAAACGGAACGCTGACGATCAAGGGCGAAAAGAAGGAGGAAAAGGAGGAACGGGAAAAGGACTATTATCTTTCCGAACGCCGTTTCGGCTCTTTCCAACGGCGATTCCAGCTTCCTCATGGCGTCGATCCCGACAAGATCGAGGCAACTTTCACCAAAGGCGTGCTGAAGCTCAAGCTTCCGAAGACACCGGAGGCTCAAAAGAGTGAAAAGAAGATCGCCGTGAGAGCAGTCTAGTGCCGCATCGATTTCGTTGAGGTTGGTCGCGCATCGCCTTCAGGCGGTGCGCGATTGCACCAAAGCCGTGACATCTTCTACGTGGTGAAGCAGATAGACCAATCTACCCTCGGTATCGAAAATCGGCCTGTTGACCGGTTTCCCAGAATTTCGTCACGAATGAGCCTTCCGGGTTCCGCGCGTCGTAGCGCTGGATAGGCATTGCGTCGACAATGCCGCGTTCAGCGACCTTCGTTAGTGATGCGAAGAGATGGCTGACGCCGTCAGCCATCGGGTCTTCAGGGGTATCCGGAAAGACGTCGAACAGGGGAGAGCCAGCAATCTTCGCTGAGGATGTCATGGTGGCCGCTCCATAAGCCTCGTTGATGTCGACGATGTGCAGGCCTTTGCGAGGGTCGAATAGCAAATACGGCTCCCGAGAGGCGGCAAACCTTGTCTCGAAAAATCATACGTTGGACGGCTGCTTGCGTGAGGTCCAGGTCGGCTTGGAAGCCTTCGTGCTGTGACTCAAGAACAGCCTGATCGCGCAAAGCCTTCGCCAACAGTTCCCTAAGGATGCGACGATCAGCTTCGTGACCTTCCTTTTCGAGGAGTGCTTTAAATCGCGCGATGTTGTGGCGCAAGATAAAGGCGTGCATGGCAACCCCATCGAGGCGCTCTTTCGAAGCTGGTCATACTGAGCGCCGATCGGGAAGGCGTCAACACAAGTATTGCGGCTTTGGTGGTTGGTGTGGAAACAACCGCGAGGCAGCAAGACGACGGCGCGTCTGCGTTTCATGGTCGGCGAGATCGCTGCTGATGTGAATCGAGTAGGGAGGCGCGGCCCGCTCCAGCGCACGCAAGGCTGGCGGAAGCTCGCAGACTCGAATGCGGGTTTCATCCACCAGGGCTGCCAATGACTTGCGCGCGCTAATTCGCCGGCCTCCCGTCATGACAGGCGCAAGAAGCCGTCGTCCGCTCAAGTCCTCATAGCTGCGGCCAATGGTGTCTCCAACCGCGGCGCCGTTGCGTATGTGACGAAAGGCCTGCTTGCGCCCGGGGAGCGTGACCTTGTTCGCAGAAAGCTTCATGCGGCCAAAGCCGGCATATTCCGTCAACTTGTAGGCGATATCGAGGGCGGCCGCGTCTGGCGACACCATCATGTCCGTGCCGACACCAAACGCGTTGATCGGCGCGCCGGCACGCAAGAGACCTTCGATGCTCCATTCATCGAGGCCACCACTGGCGAAGATCTGCACGTGTTGCAGCCCGCCCTCATCTAGGAGTTGTCTTGATTGTCGGGACAGTTCGAGCAGGTCGCCGGAATCCAGTCTTATGGCCTGCACCTTGAAAGTAGACTTCATGCTCTTGGCAAGGTCCACGACAGTCCGGACGCCAGCGATCGTGTCGTAGGTGTCAACGAGCAATGTTGTCTGAGGAAAGAGCTCGGCCAAGCACCGAAACGACTCCATCTCGTTTGGGAAAGCCTGAACGAAACTATGGGCGACCGTACCAGCGACCGGTATGCCGTAGCGCCGGCCTGCCTCCACATTCGATGTGGCCGACACTCCGGCAAGATAGGCAGCACGCGGCGGCGTCCACACCATGGGCGCGCCGGCTTCCGAAGTCCACGACGGCCCGACCGTTCGCGGCCTCGACGATCCTAGCTGCTTTCGACGCGATCACGGTCTGAAAACCGATCTGATTGAGGATGAGCGTTTCGAGCAACTGTCCCTCCGCGATCGGGGCGATGACCTCCAGGATCGGCTCCTTGGCAAATACGGGGGTGCCCTCAGCTACAGCAAAAATCTCGCCACTGAAGCGAAAGGACCTTAGCCAATTCAGGAACTCCGGCCTGAACCTGCCAAGTGAAGCGAGATGGGCGATATCATCCTCGTCGAAGCGCAATCCCTCGATGTCATCCAGAAGCTCTTCGACCCCGCAGGCGACAAGGAAATTTCTCTCCGGTGGAAGCTTTCTCACGAACAGGCTGAAGACGGCAATCTCGTCCATGCCAAGCGAATGATAGGCGTCCGACATTGTCAGTTCATAGAGATCGGTGAAAAGCGCGGTTACCGGCATGATACGAAGCTCTTCATAACTTTGCGGTCAGTCGCTCGACGGAGCCATGGCTATGGCTTCGTGATCGTTTTCCAACTTCCAGGGCCTGGTCGGGATGTTCAGCGTACCACCATGACGGAACAATGTGCATGCTGGATGATCTTTTGCGACACGCTTCCGACCAGCATACCCCTCAACCGCCCGAGCCCACGGCTTCCGACGACGATCATGTCCGCACCGACGTCCTCAGCGACCTTAAGGATTGTTTCAGCGTAGACGCCGGGCTCGACGCGCGTCTCCACGCTGCTGACGCCGATCCTTCGGGCAATATCCGCAGCATCCTCGGCAATACGGTCACCCAAGACCGAAACCATTTCTCCGATGTCGCCTTGCGAGGCACGGAAAAACTCGCCCATCGAGCTGGGAACTCGCTCCAATTGCGGCATAGTCACGGCCGACACACAGCGGACGAGATGCTCTGGCTCGGCGAGGCGGCTCGCCTCCTCGGCCCTCAGCCCATGCAGGATGACGTGAAGGATCGTGAGTCTTGCTCCGAGAGCTTTGGCTATGTTCGCCGCCATCGCCACGGCTTCTCGGGCTTTGTCGGATCCATCGGTTGCGACAAGAATGTGCTTGGTCATGGCACTTGCTCCATTTTGGCAAAGTCTCGGCCAATTCTCGGTGGAAGGCCTTGACGCTCGTCAAAGAGCTCTGCGACCCAGATCCAGTTTGCGCCGTGTCCATAGTTTGACGCGGGTCAAGGCGGCGCGCGGTAAGGCATGAAAGGCTCGTTTGCATCGAACGAAACCGGAAGCCGGCCGATGAATAGGAAATGGGTTTTCAATCTCGGCTATGTGCTCGTCGCACTCTTGTTGATCGGAACCTTTGAATTCTGGCTGAGCTATCGCGACGTCGCGCAGCTCAGCTATTCCGATGCCTTGCAGGCGGCGCAGGACGGCAGGATCGCGTCGGTCGTCGTGACAGAGTCCTTGATTGAGGGAGAGTTCAAGCAGCCGGAGGAGGGGAAGAAGTACTTCGTCGCGCATCGTGTCGATCCTTCGCTGGCCGAGGTCTTCGAGAAGGCCGGTGCAAAGGTGTCCGGCGGGACCGACAGCAATTGGGCGATGACGCTGCTTTCCTGGATCTTCCCGTTGTTTGTCTTCCTGGGACTTTGGTTCGTGCTCTTTCAGGGCGTCGCCGAGCGTGGCGGCCTCGTCAATATCGGAAAGTCAAGGGCCAAGGTCTATCTCGAGCGGCAGACGGGTGTGACCTTTGACGATGTGGCTGGCGTCGACGAGGCGAAGGCTGAGTTGCAGGAGGTGGTCGCCTTCCTGAAGGACCAGGCGAAATACAGCCGCCTCGGCGCGCATATTCCCAAAGGGATCCTCCTCGTCGGGCCACCCGGCACGGGCAAAACGCTGATGGCGCGCGCGGTTGCAGGCGAGGCCGGGGTGCCTTTCTTCTCGATTTCCGGCTCGGAATTCGTCGAGCTCTTCGTTGGCGTCGGCGCCGCCCGCGTGCGGGACCTTTTCGACCAGGCGCGACAGGCCGCTCCCTGCATCATCTTCATTGACGAACTCGATGCGCTCGGTCGCACCCGCAGCCCCTTCGCCGGCTATGGCGGCGGCGACGAGAAGGAGCAGACGCTCAATCAATTGCTGGCCGAGCTCGACGGCTTCGACCCGCGCGTCGGCATCGTGCTTCTGGCTGCCACCAATCGTCCGGAGATCCTTGATCCAGCCCTTCTGCGCGCAGGCCGCTTCGACCGGCAGGTGGTCATTGATCGCCCGGATCGAAACGGCAGGGCAGCAATCCTTAAGGTCCATATGGCTACTATCGCGATCGCGGACGGTGTGCTTGTGGAGGAGATCGCCGGCATGACGCCGGGATTCACCGGCGCCGATCTTGCCAACCTGGTGAACGAAGCCGCGATCGTCGCGACGCGACGCGGCGCCGAGCGGGTGGCGATCGAGGACTTCAACAACGCGGTCGAGCGCATCGTCGCCGGTTCGGAACGCAAGAGCCGCGTGCTGAAGCCCGACGAACGCGAGCGGGTCGCCTATCACGAAATGGGTCACGCATTGGTCGCCTCGAAGCTCTCGAAGACCGATCCGGTGCAGAAAGTGTCGATCATTCCCCGCTCGATTGGGGCGCTTGGCTACACATTGCAGCGCCCCACCGATGACCGCTTCCTCATCACGTCGAGTGAACTTAAGGAGCGCATGGCAGCCCTGCTCGCCGGCCGGGCGGCTGAAGAGCTTATTTATGGTGAGGTCTCGACCGGTGCGGCGGATGACCTTGCCAAGGCCACCGATGTGGCGCGGCAAAGCGTCGTGCGCTTTGGCATGAGCCCGCAGGTTGGTCAGGTTGTGCTCGAAGAGCAAAGGCTGCAATGGCTTGGCGATGGTCCCGTTGCGCCACGGCAGAAGGATTATTCCGAAGCGACCGCGCGCGAAATCGATCTTGCGGTGCGTTTCATGATCGACGACGCCTACCAAGGAGCCAAGGCGATACTGCAGGGGTGCATGGGGGAGCTCAAGGCCGGAGCAATGCTGCTGCTCGAGCACGAAACCATCACTGCGCAGGACTTTCCCCCGCTACTTCGGACGGGTGGCCAGACAGCCAGGACGACCACGGATGGTGAGACCGCGTCTTCCCGTCGCACGGCTGAATCGCAAGCCGGCGGGCGAATGCTCGATCGCCGTTGACGCACATCAATGCGGCGCGGCGGCATTCGTTGCATCCTGACCCTTGTCGCTCCGAAAAGGGCGGCGGGCATATGATCCGAGCCATTGTCTGGACCGGCCCGATGACAGCACGCCAATCCTGGGGCAAAGGAGGAACTCATGGCAAGCGGACATCCGAGCTTCGATCATACGATCCAGGAAGGCAATATGTGGCTGAAGGCAGTGGCTGAACGCCTGCATTTCGAAGGACGGCGACACGCTTACAGCGCGCTCAGGGCTACGCTTCACGCGATGCGCGACAGGCTGGCCCCGGAGGATGCCGTCCATCTCGGCGCGCAGTTCCCGATGGTCATTCGTGGACTCTATTTCGAAGGCTGGCGACTGGCGGGAAAGCCGACGGACGAGCACTCCATTGACGAATTTTGCGAGCGTATAGCCCGGGAGCTTCCTCCTCAGTTCGGGATGGATGCCAAAACCGTCGCGACGGGCGTTTTCGATGTGATCTTCAAGGAACTCGACCCCGGCGCGGTTGCAAAGGTGATCGATCAACTGCCAGTGCCCTTGAGGAGCCTGTGGCCGCAAGGCGCGCGACGTGATTAAGACGGGATGAAGTACGTACGGCTTGCCGAACGCGTCCCGGTCTAACCAATCGAGCGATCAGCTGCACGCTACCCTGCTGCCACGCTCCTGATTACAGGTGGACGGAACAATGTTGACGGTCTTGAACCTTTCCCAGGTGCGCTTCATCGCCCTGCTGGCCAAAGCCGCTCGCACAGAGAGTGACGCGCTGCTTGGCAACGTCCCCGAGGAGGATTTCGCTGAGCCAAAGCCGTCGCGCGGCGACCACGACACATTGGCGAGCCTCGGCCTGGAGGACCTTCCCGTTGGTACGTCGCAACGCGATTTTCTCAAGGCTGCGATCAACCGGCTTCCGGGGGCGGCGCTCTATGAGCTCTACGCGCTGATGCGCGTCGGGCAGGGGAACCTCTCGGCGAAGACCTTCGAGCGCGGCCTGTCGGATGCTGAATCGCGCGACATCGCCGAATTGGTCGCAATGATCGTGGAAAATCCGGATCTGCATGATCAGCTCGTCAAGGCCCTCTATGAATGCCGTCTCGAAAGCTGAGGATTTGACGTCCGACGAGCTGGGGCGCGCGAGGACGAGCGCTGAACCGGGAGGATGCCATGGAGAATTCGGAGCTGGTCCGGCGTGCGCTTGCCGCCTTGCGCAGCGAACCGCGCCTCGGTCCCACTTTCAAGCTCGACCTCATTCGGATGGAGCCGGATGGGGCGGCACTCCTTGAGGGAGAGGTCGAAACGGTGGCGCAGAAGCGGCTAGCGCTCGAGCGCGTTGCAGCGATACCCGACCTCAACGGCCTCGTCGACCGGATTCGCGTGCGGCCTGCGGTCCCGATGAGCGACAACGGCATTCGCGATCACCTGCGAAAGGTGTTGGTACGGGAGCCAGCTTTCGAGGGGCTGCGCATCACCGAGTGGGATGGCAAGGGCGCCAGGGAGGTCCGCGGCGCCACGAGAGACGGCGAGATCGCGTTCGAGGTCCAGGATGGCGTCGTCACGCTCAACGGGCGCTCGCAAGCCTCGCCTCGAAGCGGCTCGCGGGCGTGTTGGCATGGTGGATCCCGGGTAGTCGCGACGTCATCAACGGAATTGCCGTCACGCCGCCGGAACAGGATGCACCGATCCTCGTCGAAGAGGCCGTGCGTCTGGCGCTGGAGAAGGACCCTCTGGTCGATGCTGCGCAGGTCCGGGTCGGCGTTCGCCGCCGCGTCGTTCGCCTGACCGGATGGACGAAAACTGAAGCGATCCGCGCCGCCGCCGAGGCGGATGCCTGGTTCGTATTCAGTGTCGATGACGTCATCAACGAGATCGAGGTCGGATCGTAGCGCTTGTCGGCGGCTTGGATTCGTTTGTTTGCCGCAGGTTCTGATCGCAAAACCGTGGGACACTTTATGGAACCTGCTCAGCTTTGAGCCGCATCATTGAGCCTTGCCCGAGGCCTGCTACCGTTTTGAAGATGTCTCATAGGGGAGGTGGCAAATGCTACAGGAGTTGGGAACGACCCCGTCGCAAAACCCCCGCTTGATTGGAGGATATCGGAGATGGAGCCCTATGCCGTCGATATCGACCCGGAGCAGATCGTCCGCTGGATCACTGACGAGGATCACGCCACACCGTGCAAGTTCCGGATCGCCGCCAGCCGGACGTCCGAGCACCGGGCGATCCCTCTTGACGACGCGCGCCTTGGAGATGAGGAGCGCGAGGACCTGACCGAAATCGCAACTGTTGCCACGCTCGAAATCGCTCCGGTACCGGCCTCCGACGGCTGGGTCTTGACCGTAACCGTCGAGGATGAAATCGGGCCTCGGCCGGCCAGGGCAGGCATGCGCGAGATTGACTTGGCGTCATTTTACGATCAGTTCGTTCGTACCGGGCGAGGGACCGCCAGCGTGGCCGCCGAGGTTGACGGGCCGGAAGGGGAGGTGCGGCTCTCGCGCCTGCTCGATGCCGTTGCGACAACCGGCACCCGACTGCGTAGAACGCCCAGGATTTGTCAAAAACGATTGGCGTGCCAGTGCAGGCTGGAACCGGATCACGGCAGCCTCTGACGCAGAAAGGCCACCGCGCCCGAAAGCGTTTGCAGGTCCGGATAATCCTGTTCGAGGATCTCGACGCCTGTCGCCTTGTGCAGACCGATGACGAAGTTCAGGAAGTCCATCGAGTCGATCTCGAATTGCGCACGAAACGACTTGTTCGGATCTATGGGCTCGCCTTCGACATCCGGAGCAACTGCATAGAGGGACCTCGCCACGAGGTCGGAGAGCTCGGCATCGGTCATAGACCCTCCGGATGTGCAAGGAGTTCGGACAGGCGGGTGAGGAACTGAGCCGCATGCCGACCGTGGCTCACTCTGTGATCGCCGGCGAGCGTCACCTGGATTACTTGGCGAATGGCTACGGCATTGCCGACGACCCAGGGGCGAGGGCATGCTGTCCCGCAGCCGACAATCGCCACCTGGTTCGGGTAGATGAGCGGAAAGACACTGTCGGCATTACCTTCGCCGAGATTGCTCAGGGTGACCGTGCCGTCGGTCATCTCGGAGCTGCGCAGCCGGCCGAGCCGAGCCCGAGGCACAAGCTCGGCGATCACGTCCATCAGTTCGTCGACGGTTCTTGAATCGGCGTCGCGGATCGCCGGTGCGATCAGCCCGCCGCCGCGCAACGCGGTCGCAAGCCCCATATGCACAGCTGGCGACGGCCGGAAGACGCCATCCTTATAATGACCATTAAGCTCCGGCACTTGCTTCAGCGCCAGTGCCACTGCCTTCATCAGCGGTGCGATGTAAAGGAGCCGTCTTTCCATCGGACGAATGGCGTTCTGTGTCTCGAGCCATTCGAAGAGCGGGGTGGCGTCGATCGCGTGCATGACCCAGTAATGCGGAATATCGCGGTGGGAGCGGACCATGGCAGCACCGATCGCCTTGCGCATCTCGTCGAGGTCGAGGCCTGCCCCACGGCGGTGCGCTCGTTCAGGACCCGTGGGCACCTGTGCAAGTCCGATGATGCCGTCAGACCCGGGGGCCAAGCTCTCTGGCGATATGCCGAGGGCGGCGGCTCGCCGACGTGCGGCGGGCGTGATCCGCAAGGAAGGCGGTGTTGCCGGGGCCGGCGCCTCTTCAGCTCTCGTGAGTCGCTCTTGTGGTCTCGGTTCGACCGGCTTGGTCGTCTTCACGGCGGGAATAGATGCTTCCTCTTCCGCGGGGCCAACGATCGTTGCAAGCACGGTGCCGACAGGAACCTTTCGTCCCGGCTGAATCCGCTGCTCGCCGATGATGCCCTCATTGAAGACCTCGATCTCGATCGCGCCCTTCTGCGTCTCGACGAGCGCGATGATGTCGCCCCGTTCGACGCGATCGCCCGGCGCTTTGAACCATTCGACCAGTGTTGCGGCTTCCATATCGGCGCCAAGCGACGGCATCTTGAACTCGATCATCGTCGCATCGCCTTTCTGACGGCAGCGGCGATCGACTGCGGCTGAGGAAGCGCCGCGAGTTCGAGATGCCTCGGATAGGGGATCGGCACCTCTGCGCCGCAGACCCGCGCCACCGGGGCATCGAGATCGTAGAAGGCCTGCTCTGTGATGCGGCTGGAAATCTCCGCCGCAAGACTGCCGCTGCGCCAGGCTTCGTCGACGATGATGGCGCGATGCGTCTTCCTGACCGAGGCGATGATTGTCTCATCATCGAGCGGACGCAGGATTCTAAGGTCGATCACCTCGCAATTAATGCCTTCGCTGGCGAGCATGTCCGCGGCGTCCAGTGCTTTCTTGACGCAGGCGCTGTGGGCGATCACGGTCGCATCGGCGCCCTCGCGTCGCTTCGCCGCCTTGCCGATATCGACGGACATGTCACCTTCGGTCGGGAGTTCGTCTTCTTCATTGTAGAGCGTCGCATGTTCCATGATGACCACGGGATCGGGATTCATCAGGGCGGGCCAGAGCATGCCGCGCGCGTCGGCGACGGTCGCCGGCGCCAGAACCCGGATGCCGGGAATGTGGCCGTACCAGCCCTCCAGGCTATGCGAGTGCTGCGCCGCAAGCTGGCGTCCGGCACCCGTCGCCATGCGGATGACGATCGGCACCGAGAATTGTCCGCCCGACATATGCCGGAGCGTCGCGGCGCTGTTGACGATCTGGTCGAGCGCCAGCAGGCTGAAATTGATCGTCATGATTTCCACGATCGGGCGCATGCCACCGAGAGCGGCTCCGATACCAGCGCCGACGAAAGCGGATTCCGAGAGCGGCGCATCGCGAATGCGCTCGTCGCCGAACTCGGCGGGCAGACCGAGCGAACAGGCATAGGCGCCGCCATAGCGGTTGACGTCCTCGCCCATGAGAAAGACGCGCTTGTCCCTGGTGAGGGACTCTCGCAGCGCTTCCCGCACGGCTTCGCGATAGGTCATGCGGCGTGTGGTCATGGCACGGTCTCCGGCGGCGAGATGACGTCTTTCACAAGGTCCTCGACCGGCTCCCAATCCGCCGCTTCGGCGAAAGCGACGGCAGCGTCGATTTCCTGCGCGACACCCGCCTCGATCTCCTGTCGGTCGTCCTGGTGAAGGATACCGGCGGACAAGGCCCAGTCAGCGAACAGCATGATTGGATCCCGCTTCTTCCATTCCTCGATCTCCGCCTTCTCGCGATAGAGATCTGGATCAAACATCGAGTGCGCGCGGAAGCGATAGGTCATGGCTTCGATGAAGCGCGGACCCTCGCCCCGGCGAACAGCATGAACGGCGCGGCGCGCCGCCGCTTCGACATCCACGACATTCATCCCGTCGACCGCTTCCGATTCAATACCGTAGACGGCGGCGCGTTCGCTGATGGAAGGGTTGGATTGCGACCGGGCAAGGGCCGTGCCCATGGCATAGAGATTGTTCTCGCAGACGAAGAGCACCGGTAGGTGCCAAAGGGCTGCGAGGTTCAGCGACTCGTGGAATTCGCCTTCCGCGGCCGCTCCCTCCCCGAAAAAGCAGCAGGTCGCCCGTTCGATTCCCACCATCTTGTCGGCGAGTGCGAGGCCGACGGCGAGCGGCAGCCCGCCTGCGACAATCGCGTTGCCGCCGAAAAAGCGGTGGCGCGCGGAGAAGATATGCATGGAACCGCCGCGGCCGCGGCTGGAGCCGGCCGCCTTTCCGAACATTTCGGCCATCACTTCGTTCATCGGAAGGCCGCGCACCAGGGCATGGCCATGCTCCCGATAGGTTGCGACGATGGCCTCGTCTTCCGAAAGCGTAGAGATCACACCGACGGCATTTGCCTCCTCGCCGATGTAGAGGTGCAAGAAGCCCCGGATTTTCTCCTGCGTATAGAGCTCGGCGCACTTTTCCTCGAAACGGCGGATGCGCGTCATCTGGCGCAACAGCTCGAAGGCATGCTCGCGGGTCAGGTGGACGCGATCATCAGCTATGTTCCTCATTTCTCCACCTCAAGCGTCGAGGTGTCGCCTTCAGGCAGGCCGAGCTCACGAGCCTTCAGGAGCCGCCGCATCACCTTTCCGGACCGGGTCTTCGGAAGGCTGCCGCAGAAGTCGATATAGCGGGGCGCGACGGCAGGCCCGAGCCGCTTGCGGGCATGGGCGAGCAGATTCTTGTGCAAGGTTTCGTCGGGCGTGTAGCCGGGGCGAAGCGCCACGAACGCCTTGACCACCTCCATCGCAACCGGATCCGGAATGCCGATCACGCCGGCCTCGGCCACGGCGGGATGCTCCAGCAAAGCACTTTCGACCTCGAAAGGGCCGATCAGATGTCCGGCGGACTTTATGACGTCGTCCGCGCGACCGACGAACCAGTAATAGCCGTCGGTGTCGCGCTTAACGAGATCGCCCGTGAGATACCAGCCATCGACGAAGCACTTTTTATAGCGTTCCTCCTCATGAAGGTAGCCGGTGAACATCGACGGCCATCCCGCCTTCAGCGCCAGTTCACCCTGCTCGCCCGGCGTTTCGACAAAAGTCACGGCACCGGAGGTCTCACGCCTCACCACAGCCGCTTCAATTCCTGGAACCGGCCGACCCATGGAGCCCGGCCTGATCGGCATCGACAGAAAATTGGAGATCATGATGCCGCCCGTCTCGGTCTGCCACCAGTTGTCGTGGATCGGCCGCTTCAGGACATCGCGCCCCCAGATCACCGCTTGGGGGTTGAGCGGCTCGCCGACGCTGGCGATCAGGCGTAGGCGGCTGAGGTCGTACCGCTGCGGTAGGTCGTTGCCGGCTTTCATGAGCATGCGGACCGCCGTGGGGGCGGTGTACCAGACGGTCACCTGCTCACGCTCGAGATTGACGTACCATCTTTCAGCGTCGAATTCCTCCTCGTCTGAGATGAGCGTAGAGCCGATCAGGAGCGGCGCAATGATGCCGTAGGAGGTGCCCGTCACCCAGCCGGGGTCGGCGGTGCACCAAAAGATGTCGTCCGGTTTCAGGTCCAGCGCGTAGGCCGCCGTCAGCTTGTGGGCGACGGCCGCGCCGTGCACGTGCATTGCTCCCTTCGGCCGCCCCGTGGTGCCGCTGGTGAAATGGATGACTGCGAGATCATTTGCACGGGTTGGGGCGATGTCGCAAGTGTTCGGCTGTCCGGCGAGCGCCAAATCGAAATCCACCCCACCATCGCCGCCGCCGACCAGGATGATCGTCTTCAGGCTCGGCAGGTCACCAAGTACCGGCTTCACCTTACGCTCGAACAGTCGCGCAGTGGTAACAAGCGCCCTCGCTTCCGCTATCTGCATGCGCGCCCTGATCGGCTCCGGGCCGAAGGCGGAGAAAAGGGGACTGAACACGGCACCTCTTTTCCAGGTTCCGAGGGCAGCGATGTAAAGTGCCGGCACGCGACCGAGAAGGGTGAAGACGCGTTCGCCCGGCACAATCCCCAGATCGGCGAGCGCATTGGCAAAACGGGCACTGTCTTCCGCAAGCCTTGCATACGTCAATGTCGTCGCCAGACCTTCCGCAGCGATCGAGCGCACGGCAATACGCCGGCCACGTCCAGCGGCAACATGGTGATCGGTCGCTTCGTAGCCGATATTGAAGCAGCCGGGCGCGTCAACGCGGCGACCGAAAGTCTCCTCCGGCGTGGGCCAGACAAAGCCATGCCGGACTGCGTCATAGTCAGCAAGGTTCGGCGACGACCGCTGTTTGTCACTCCCGATGTCGATACCCGCTGCCATTACCGCCTCCTTCTCCTCAAACCAAGAATGACCGGAATGCGGGCGGGCAGCATTGATTATGGTCAAAGATCGTCTGTCGCGGCTTGCTGAGCGCATCGCTACGACGCGCCGACATGGGCTTGTGCGGCTCTCTCCGTTCCTTGCCCTCGTATTGGCAGCCGTTGCCGACGTGGATTGAGCAGGATCAAAGTCATTCTGCGACGTTGTGCAACACTGCAACTGTTTCTGTGAAGCCATCGCATTTCCTTCTTGAAGAGGCGAGCCATGACATCCGGCACTGCGCAGACAACAATCAACAGATCCGAAGTCATCGATATCGAGATCGCGCCGCACGGCTTGCCGGGTCGCCTTCGCCTTCCGCCAAACCCGCGCGGAGTCATCGTTTTCGCTCATGGCAGTGGTTCCAGCCGCAACAGCGCGCGCAACGTTTATGTTGCGGAAGCGTTGCGGGAGCAGGGGTTTGCAACCGTGGTTTTCGACCTCCTCAGTGAAGAGGAAGCTGAAAATCGCGCCAATGTTTTCGATATCCCGCTTCTGGCCGAGAGGACGGTTAGTGCATGCAAGTGGGCCTCGACTGCCAATTGGACTCGAGGGCTGCCAATCGGTCTTTTCGGCGCGAGCACCGGCGCAGCTGCGGCTCTTCAAGCGGCGGCCGAGCTCGGCGACCAGGTGTCTGCACTGGTCTCGCGAGGCGGTCGCCCGGACCTCGCGGGGGCGCTCGAAGAGGTCAGGATGCCGACGCTCCTAATCGTGGGGGGATCGGATCGTGACATTCTCGGGTTGAACCGGGCAGCCTTGGCGATGCTTGCCGGTTCCAAGAAGCTGCAGATTGTTCCGGGCGCCTCCCACCTGTTCTCGGAACCGGGAGCGCTCGATGCGGTGGCCGCCGCCGCAGCGGAGTGGTTCGGTCACTACTGCCGTCAGCGCGAAGTCGAACAGGAACGGAGATAGGCGCGTGCGTTTCTCGAACCGTACTGAGGCTGGAAAACAGTTGGCGAAGGCGCTCGAACATTTTCGGGGCGAAGACGTCGTTGTGCTCGCGCTGCCACGTGGGCCGTGCCTGTCGCGGCCGAGGTCGCAAGCCATCTCGGCGCGCCCCCTCGACCTTCTGCTAGTTAGTGCGCAAGATCGGGGTACCCCGGGAGCCGGAACTCGCGATGGGGGCAGTGATCGACGGCAGCGAGCCGACCGTCGTGCGCAACCGCGAGACAATCCGCGTCGCCGGCATTGCCGGCGCCGAATTCGATGACATCTGCGACATCTGCAAAAGAGAACGCGTCGAGATCGAACGCCGGCGGCACCGATATCTTGCTGCTCGCGCGCCTGTAAACGTTGCCGGTCGCATCGGAGGAAAAAGATGGAAACCGACACCGTGGAATTGGATCAGGAGGCGGTCGAGATAATCCCGCCTGAGCCCAAAAGATGCGCTGTGAAGGGAAGCATGCGGTGCTCGTATTGTCAGCGCCCAATGGGAGACGACCCCGACGGGTACGGCATCTGCCAGGAATGTGTCGAGTGTCCGTAAGCCCTTGGCGAAGCCGGCAGCAGGAGAACGGTGCCCGCGCGCTTCCAGTGGGCTGTCCGGCTGGCGACGATGATGGAGGTGACGCCTGTTATGCCCTATCGCGCTTGATGGACACGGCCCCTGATCTATTTCTCTGTTCTTGATAACGTGGCGGCGGGAGGTAAATGGCCAACGATCCGTACGAAACCCTCGGGGTGGCAAAGAACGCGACTCAAAAAGAGATTCAGAGCGCCTATCGCAAGCTTGCGAAGAAACTCCATCCTGACCTGAATCCTGGCGACAAGAACGCGGAGGACCGGTTCAAGGAGGCGTCCGCGGCCTATGCGTTGCTGGGCGACGAGGAGAAGCGCGCACGCTTCGACAAAGGCGAAATAGATGCGACCGGGGCAGAGCAGGCCGCTCGAAACTACTACAAGGAGTATGCAGCGACTCCGGGTGCTGACACGCGCTACCAAAGTACGAGCGGCTTCTCGGATTTTGGCGAGGCCGACGACATTTTTTCGAGCTTCTTTTCGCGAAGAGGCCATGGGCAAACGCATGCGCGCGGAAGAGATCTTCATTTCGCCATGGAGGTAGATTTCCTTGAAGCAGTCAACGGCGCGAAGAAGCAGATCACGCTGCCGGACAGAACCACGCTTGACCTGCAGATCCCTCCAGGCACTCAGGACGGGCAGCCACTTCGGCTTCGAGGTAAAGGCGAACCTGGCCCCGGCGGCGGGCCGGCTGGTGACGCCTTGATTGAAGTTCACGTACGGCCTCACCCGATCTTCACCCGCGATGGTGACGACATCCGGATTGAGATGCCCATCTCCCTTCGTGAAGCGATCCTCGGGGGAAAGGTGTTGGTCCCAACGATATCTGGCAATGTGACACTGACGCTGCCGCCCAATTCGAGCACCGGGAAAACGCTGCGCTTAAAGGGCAAGGGGGTCACCAAGCGGGGCGGCGGCAGCGGCGACCAGTACATTACCGTCAAGGTCATTCTTCCCGATCCCGCAGACCCTGACCTTGCAGCATTCGCCACATCATGGTCGGCGGGAGAGGCCCAAAATCCTCGCAGAGCTTGGGGAGGTTGATATGAGACATTCGGAGTTTTGCGAACGACTTAGCATCGAGCACTCAACGCTCAGCATATGGATGGAACAGGGCTGGGTCGTCCCGGCCAAAAACGATGGACGGGGAGAGTTTCATGACGCCGACGTGGCGCGTGGTCTCTTGATCCTCGATCTCAGCGAAACCATGGGGGTCAACCACGAGGGTATCGACGTCATCATGGCACTCGTTGATCAGGTCCACGGTCTGCGCTCCAAGCTACAAGCGTTGACGGATGCGATACGAGACCAGGATGAGCAAGTTCAGCGGCAGATTCTCCAAAGCCTTGAACGAAGCAGTTGAATTCCCAGGGCATGTGTGGCGCGAAAGTCCCGGCATAGCGCGGGGAAATATGGCTGAAAGGTCCAGCCCAGACCCTCACCGCGGCAGCCATATTAGGGGAGGAGAACCCCGAGATCATCTTGCGGGACTTTAACTCGTGATTCCCATCCTCAAGCCAAAGTATCTCGACGCGCTGTCCGAACGATCGTAGTCCGTGGCATCATCCTTCGTTCCGGATTCGCCACGCGTTCTTGACCTACGAGTGTGGGCGTCTTCAGGGCAAACGAGGTGTTTCGTGCGGAGTAAAAGCCCAGAGATAGAAGTCCAACATGAGCGCTTCGGCGGCGGCGGTCTCAATGTCGGTGATGCCTGCGGAATACCAGGTTCCTGTGTTTCCGGCGGAGGAGACAGCTTCGTAAAGACCGTCTCGACAACACGCCCTTCCAACGGCGTCAGAAGCGGCATCACCATCCTTAGCCGAGGAAGGTTGCCGCGACACGTGGGTATTTTGCCATCGCCAAGGTCGCTGAGGTCATTCCGGATCGCAATGCGCCCGGCATGTACCTCGCGCTGATTGAGCCGGGGACCTATCTCGATTTCATCAAGGCGGTTCCCTTCAGCAATGCCGAAGGGGTGGTCGAACGCGGCGTGCTGAATGACGACGGCCGCATTTCCGGACGGGCGCCGCTGTGAGGCCGATCTCTCCGGGTGATTTCAATCGCATTCTCTCGCTTGGATTCGATGAACGGGAGCCGGAATTGCCACGGATCGGCGAGCCGGAGATCGTCGATCAGGCGCGCGGATTTGGCGAGCAACCGCAGTCACTCTTCAGTTTTCAGCAGGAGCGTGATCGCGTCACTCAGCTCACGTCTCGAATCGTTCGCAATCGTCTTTTCCGCCGGCTTGTCCTCAAAGCTTAGGACAAGCGATGCGCGATCACCGGACTGAAGCTGATTAACGGCGGCGGCCGTGCCGAAGTGGACGCTGCGCATATTCGTTCGGTGGAAACAAACGGTCCTGATATCCTGAGCAATGGCATCGCGCTTTCCGGGACCGCCCACTGGATGTTCGACCGGGGTCTGATCAGCCTCTCCGACGAACTGGACATCCTGATTTCGCGACAGGTGAACGATCCGGAAAGCATCCAGTCGCTCATCAATAGAACGGGACGTGCAATCGTTCCGCAGCGGCCTCACGAAAGGCCGCATCCGCAGTTCCTTCGATGGCACCGGGAAAACTGCTTTAAGCATTAAGCCCGCGGCAGCGGCACAGGGTCTGCTGTTCGATTCCCATCAAGGCGTGGGATTAAAAGTGTCGGACACGGCGGCTTTGCCGGGTCCGCCGAGCGTCTGCAAAGGGGGGATAGTGTTGAAAAAGTCCCGCTTGAAACAGTCCTGAAGCACTGATTCAGTCTTCTTACCGGAAGGAGATTGAGTCGATGATGGGCGAGCAAAGTGTGATGCAGGAGGAGCTTTTTCTATGGCTTCAGTCTGGAACGGCACGTGCCGGCGGACCACCTTCTCAGGGCCATCGACCGCTTCGTTGACCTTTCCGGTGTCCGCCAGCACCTCGCGCCCTACTACAGCCCGATCGGCCGCCCGTCGATCGACCCCGAACTGCTGATCCGGATGCTGATTGTCGGCTACTGCTTCGGCATCCGTTCGGAGCGGCGGCTGTGCGAGGAAGTCCACCTGAACCTGGCCTATCGGTGGTTCTGCCGGCTTGGCCTCGAGGGCGATGTGCCGGACCATTCGACTTTCTCCAAGACGCGCCATGGCCGCTTCCGTGATGCCGATCTGCTGCGTGAGCTGTTTGAGAGCGTCGTGCGGCGCTGCATGAGAGAAGGTCTCGTCGGCGGCGAAGGCTTTGCCGTTGATGCCAGCCTGATCGTCGCGGACGCGCATCGTCAGCGCGGGATCGAGACAGCCGAGGAGCTCGACCCCAAAGCCAAGTGGGCTGTGGGAGAGTATCTCGCCACCCTGGATGATGCCGCCTTCGGAGCCGCCACGCCGGTGGAGCCCAAGTTCATCTCGCCGGTCGACCCAGCGGCACGCTGGACCGCCTCTTGGGGCGGCCCGGCTGTCTACGCCTACTGCACCAACTACCTGATCGATGTAGAGCACGCCATCATCGTGGACGTGGAGCCCTCGACTGCCGTGCGTCAGGCCGAGGTGACGGCCGCAAAGACCATGATCGAGCGTACTCACGACGAACTCGGCCTGTGGCCGGAACGGCTGATTGCCGACACCGGCTACGGCTCGGCCGAGATGCTGAACTGGCTGGTGCATGAGCGCGGGATCGAGCCGCATATCCCGGTGTTCGATAAGTCCAAGCGCAAGGACGGCACCTTCTCGCGTGAGGACTTCGCCTACGACCATGCAAGCGATACCTACCGCTGCCCAGGTGGTAAGCTTCTTCAGCACTACCATCGGCGATTCTCGACACCGCGGACCGGTGTGGGAAAGGACAACACGCTACGTTATCTGGCGAGCAAGCATGATTGTGACGCCTGCGCACTTAAGCCCCGCTGTTGTCCGAAGACGCCGGCGCGCAAGGTAACGCGTTCAATCTATGAGGGCGCTCGCGACATGGCTCGCGACATCGCCAAAACCGACGCGTACCAGACGTCACGCTATCAGCGAAAGAAGGTGGAGATGCTCTTCGCGCACCTCAAACGCATTCTGAAGCTCGATAGATTGCGACTACGCGGCCCCTGCGGTGCCCGCGATGAGTTCCACCTCGCCGCCATTGCCCAGAACCTGAGGAAGTTGGCCAAGATCTGCAGCCGGCGGACGGTAATCCCGGCCAGTTAGCGCGAGGAGGTCACGTCGACCTCAATTGCGACGTCATGAGCGAACCACCTTTCCGGCCAAAAGCCTGACTTCTTCAACACTATCGGGGGGAAGCGGAAGTTGGCAGCCACAACCCCCAATGGCCTTATTGCAGACAAAATTGGTCATTCGCGTCGGTGACGTGTCGCGACTTCAGGTCGCCCGGTTCGATGCGATTTGCTATGTTCTGCATGTCGGCAAGGGAGGCTCGGTATTCCTGTAACCGTCGGTGCACACCATCTCACGGTGTTCACACGCGACATGGACCGTTTCATTCGCTTCTACGAAGAAGTCTTCGATGCAGAGACCAAGTTCGATCTCTCCGAGCCCGGTCCCGGTGGCGGCGCTGTTCGTCACGCGCTTATCGACCTTGGAGGAGGCTTCGCCCTCCATTCATTCCAAATGCCGGAACCAACGGGGTATGAAGACGGCTCGATGCAGATGGGGAAGAGAGGCCACATAGATCATCTCGCGCTGAACGTAGACGATGAAGTGCGGTTACAAGAAGTCAGACGACGTCTGGTGAAGGCTGGCGCGTCGGATGGGACCATTACGGATTTCGGCGCCATCCGCCTCGTTACCTTCAGGGATCCGGATGGAATGGAGGGCGAGGTCGCACGGTGGACCGATAGCAAACGCGTCCTCGGCTTTGATGAACGCAAGCGGGAGATGTGGCCAGATAACAATGGTGAGCATCCAGATATCGCGAAGGTCCGCATCGGGGGGGAACTTTGCCGTACGGCACAGAGTGGACGGTCGACATTGCTCGTGGACATGGACAGCCTCCTCGTCCCGGATTCGTCAAGATAAAGACATTCGCTCCTTGATCCATATTAATCCTTCAGACGGCCGCGCTCACGGTCAAAATACTGTCAGCTCTAGGTGTCGCTGCGTTTAGGTTTGTTTTTGTGCGGGGAATGGCAGCATCGGGGGGAAAGCGGACAAATCGCCGACTAACCGCCGCTCACTGCAGTTGCCACATACCCTTCCTGGGGAAATCGCAACCGGCCATCTGCTAGCACGTATGAGTCCAGCAACACGGACTGAGCGTCTGAAGCGATAGCGTTTATCACAGCTTCGCGGTCGAACTGAGAACGCTCCGACAAAAGCACCGCCATCGGCGTCGCCGTCAATTGAAACCGCACATAGTCGAGGACAGACGGGAACGCAACCTGTTGGGTGACAGTGTGAATTTCCACCTGATCGAAGCCTGCGCCTGAGACTAGGGTGCGCAGCTCCTCCGCCTCAGCAAAGATATGTTCAGCGCGCTTCGTGTTTGACGCTCCTGCGCCAAGATGCGCGCAGGCGTGCGCTCGATGGCACTGTAGACGCTGAGGGCAAGCCGACCGGAGGCCACCAGTACCCGCCTCATCTCGCGAAGGGCTCGCAACCGGTCCGGGAAGAACTGGAGTCCGAGTTGGCAGAGGACGACATCGAAGGAGGCGTCCGGGAAATGGAAGACCAAGAGCACTCCCTTCGACCCATTCGATCGGTAATTCCGAGTCAGCCGCAGCTCGGGCCACTGCAAGCATGCCAGGGTTTAAGTCTAGACCGACAACTCGGTCGCGTCCCCACCAGTGGTGTAGCTGGGCGGTAGCCAAGCCGCTCGCGAGCGCGCCCTCGATAGCGCCGTAGCGAGCGAGCGGCGTAGCGGTGGTCATCGAAGTTCCCCGGTAGGGTCGGGTTGCTGACACCAACCTGATTCGAAGGAACCATCGATGACCGACGACATGATGAGCCTGCGCGCGCTCGTGGAGAAGACCCCGGATTGCGATCTCCTGCGCGAGATGATCGGCTTCGCCGCCGAGCGCCTGATGGAGCTTGAGGTGGGGGCCGCCACCGGCGCCGCCTTTGGCGAGAAGACCCCGCTGCGGCTGGCCCAGCGCAACGGCTACCGCGAGCGCGACTGGGAGACGCGGGCCGGCACGGTCGAGCTGCGCATTCCGAAGCTCCGGAAAGGCTCCTACTTCCCCTCGTTCCTGGAGCCGCGGCGCATGGCCGAGAAGGCGCTGACGGCGGTCATCCAGGAAGCCTATGTGCAGGGCATCTCGACCCGCTCGGTCGACGACCTGGTTAAGGCCATGGGCATGAGCGGTATTTCGAAGAGCCAGGTCAGCCGGCTGTGCGAGGAGATCGACGGCAAGGTCAAAGCGTTCCTCGAAAGACCGATCGAAGGCGACTGGCCGTATCTGTGGATCGATGCCACTTACCTGAAGGTCCGCCGGGGCGGCCGCATCGTCTCGGTCGCCGTGATCATCGCCGTCGGCGTCAACTCAGACGGCCGGCGCGAGGTGCTGGGCATGGAGATCGGCACCTCGGAGGCCGAGCCGATCTGGACCGAGTTCCTGCGCAAGCTGACCCGGCGCGGACTGCGCGGCGTCAAGCTCGTCGTCTCCGATGCGCACGAAGGCCTCAAGGCGGCCGTCACCAAGGTTCTCAGCGCCACATGGCAACGTTGCCGGGTGGGGCTGTTGAAGAAGTGCTATGTATCTGATTCAATTGAGCAGTCGTTGATTCTCTGGAGCCTCCACGATGCTCGGCCGTAAGGAACGCGATCAGCTTGAACTGTACATGTGCGGCTCGCTTCGGGATCTGGTCCCTGACGATCACGTATTGGTAAAGGTCGATCGAGTTCTCGACCTCTCCTGGCTACACGAGGAGGTGGCTGAGCTTTATGCGGCGGGCTTCGGCCGACCCGGCATCGACCCGGAAGTAGCAGTCCGGCTGATGCTTGCAGGCTTTCTTCTCGGAATTGTCCATGACCGTCGGCTGATGCGCGAGGCTCAGGTAAACATCGCTATTCGCTGGTTTATCGGCTTCGGTCTGCACGAAGCTCTCCCGGACCATTCGTCGTTGACCCGTATCCGTCAGCGCTGGGGTGCAGAACGTTTCCGAACTATCTTTGAGCGGACGGTAAAGGTCTGCGTAGCGGCCAAAGTCGCCAAGGGTGAGGTCGTTCATGTCGACGCCTCACTCATTCGGGCCGACGTCAGTTGGGAAAGTCTTGCGGTCCGCCATATAGATGCGGTCACCGACGCCAACGAAGCCGCTGAGAGCGAACGAAAAAGCCGCAAAACAGGCAAATACAAGAAAGTCTGCGTCACCGACCCTGACGCGTCCATGGCGACCAACGGGCGTAATCGGAGACTGGAGCCGGCCTACAAGCAACATGCCGTGGTGGATGATGCTTGCGGCGTAATTTTAGATGTGGAGGTCACCACAGGCGAGATTAATGAGGGGCAAGTCATACTCAGTCGTCTCGACGCGGTCGCCGCGATGACCGGCACGATAATCAAAACGGCAACGGCCGACGCCGGCTATGCGTATGCTAAGGTGTTCGCAGGAATGGAGCAACGCGCGATCGAAGCGGTTATTCCGGCAAAGGCAGAGCCAATCCGTAGCCCTGTGCCTATGCGCCGCTTTCGTTATGACGCCAAGCACGACACCCTTAAATGTCCGCGTGGCAAGATGCTGAAGGCGGGCCGTGCCGTTAAACATGGGCGCTTCTTTACATCTCGCGCGGCCGACTGTCGGCACTGCGATCTGGCGCGACTTTGCCTTTCCAATGGCCGTGTGAACAAGGCGGTAGTGCTCGGCGATGACTATCCGGCACTCCTGCGAGCTCGTCGCCGAAGAGAACGATGGTCGGACGAGGACCGAGCTTTGTACCAGCGTCACCGCTGGCGCTCAGAGGGATATCACGGCGAAGCGAAGACTTGGCACGGGCTATCGAGAGCGATCCGGCGCGGCCTCATAAATATGAAAATCCAAGCCTATCTGACGGCTGCGGCAGTCAACTTGAAACGACTGGCGAGTGCTTTTCTGTCAATTTTGCTGTTCGTGTACAGCCAAGAAGCTACCAGTTCAGCCCGACATCCCTTCAGGCAAAGGAAAGTTTTTGGAATTGGCTTGTCGGTGGCTTCCGCATAGCTCCGCCGACGATTGGTTCTTCAACAGCCCCCGGGTTCATTTCATGCGCAATGTGCTGGCGCATGCCGGAAAGAGCGGCAGGCGTGTCGTCTCCGCCTTCATCGCCACGGCCTTCGCCCAGGAGACGCCGCAAGCCGCGAGCACACAATGGCGCGCCGTCGCCGATCAGATCCGGCCGAAGGTGCCCAAGCTCGCCGCCATCATGGATGACGCCGAGCCCGACGTGCTGGCCTACATGACCTTCCCCAGAGAGCATCGCGCCAAGCTGCACTCGACAAATCCGATCGAGCGGCTCAACGGTGAGATCAAGCGGCGGACCGAGGTCGTCGGCATCTTCCCCAACGATGACGCCATTGTCCGCCTCGTCGGCGCGCTCCTGCTCGAGCAAAACGACGAATGGGCCGTCCAGCGCGCCAGATACATGACGCTTGTATGGGGACCTCGAAGTCAAGACGCCTGCATCGTTACCTCCATTCCTTGTTCGGCCGGGGCGGGCATTCCTTCGTTCCGGCCTGACTTCTCACCAGCGCCGCGCGCAGGGGCGGTCAAGGAGGCCCGCAGGGCACTGCACAGCAGCGCGAAGCGTCCTTGACGGTCCTGAGCACGGCGCTTCAATCTCGGGTCGAACGGGCCGAGGTGGTCAAAGGCGGAGCCGGTTTGCGAGGCGCACAAGGTGCGCTGCGACCTTGTATTCGGTGGGCCGTAGGGAAGCCCGAACCATGATGCAGTCATCCGCATCGACGACCAGGCTCCGGGCGGCGGTCCCCATCTGGAAAGCGGTATTGGAACCATGTCATGTAACGGGCGCCCGCCACCTCGGGCTCGCTAACAGGCAGACGGAACTCTTCGCCTGTCCTCTCGCGACTATGCGGCAGCTGCCGTGGCATGCGGTCGAACGCGCACTCCCTCGCTCTCGGTACCACGCAACCAGGGCGCTTTCCTTCTGGAAGACAAGGAACCGCCAAGCCAGTTGGACCATGCCTCTGCGGACCCGGGCATTCCCGGCGCGCGATAATCCGCGCTCACGTCGGCGAGCACCGCTATCATCGGGCGACCCAGTGAGCCCAGCGTAGCGGGCGACAGCGCGACGGTCGCGCAGATCGCGAAGCAGGATCTCGTGTGCCAGCATGTCGGCCGTTTCCACGCCGAGGCCGACGACGCGCGAAAGCATATGAACCATAGCGGCGGCGCGGCTGCGTTCCGGATTGAGCTTCGCAAGCCGCTGTAGCCGCTCACGCTCAATCTCGGCGATCTGATCTTCAACGAGCCGCAGCCGCGCGATGTCGCGGCGCATCTCCGCCAGGGTATTGCCAGGGATCTTTGTTCCCTCCGCAGTCCGTAGCGTGTCGAGACGACCCGCCGTCTTGCGCAGGGCCGGGTTGACGTCACGAATGCCGAGGCGGGCAAGCGCTGCCTTCATCCGGTTCACCAGGCGAGTGCGCTCGGCGACGAGGTTCTCGCGTTCCCTTGTCGGGCGCTTGGCATCCTCCTCGCTGATCTCCGGGACGGCGGCCATCGTGCAGTGCCCTACTTCGCCCCGAAGCCAGCCGAGAAGAACACGCATGAGAAGGGCGGTGTCGAGTCGGTCGGTCTTGGCGCGCCGGCGATCGCGGGACACGGTGACACTGGTTGCGTGGATCACGTGGGCCTCGATCCCGTGGGCTCGCAGCCATCGGGCCAGCCAAAAGCCGTCACGTCCCGCTTCGTAGGCAACCACCACGCGCGCGATCGTCCGACCAGCGGCAAGAGCTTCTTGGCGCCAGCCTTCCAGCAGGCGCATCAGAACATTCTCGTCTGGTTTGAGCTTCTTCAGAGGACGGCGATTAACACCCGGGAGGAGTCCGGCGATGAGCCATGTGGAACGGCTCATCTCTACGACAACGACAAGCGTCTCATCCGGAGCGAAGGCGGCCGTCGAGCGGCCAATGTCGCGCTGCTGCAGCATGGGGCATCTCCATGAACTAATCAAAGGCACCAGCGTACAATGACGCGGTGCTCCCCCATAGCATCTGGAAACCATCAGCCAGATGAGCGATGATCCGCTCATCAGCCTGCCCGCCGTGGCGCGCTGATCATCCCGGCCTATGCCGGAGAGCACGGCGACCAATGCCGTCTGCTACACCACCTCACGGGACACGATCTGGTCCACCGGCGGGTTCTTTGGAACCCAACCCCGATCCCCCATTTGCCGATGAAACTGCATTTCAACGCTTGGCCTCTCGCTCCTCCGACCTTGCGGGCCGCCTTAAGACCCGCAGGCTTCCGGCCACGGCCCATTGGTACTCGATAAGAGCGAGAGGGTTCTCCTAGATTCAAACGAGGCAGCTATCAGCGGGTTTTCAATATGAAAATACTTTCTTACAACCCAGGCCATGATGGCGCATTTGCGTATGTCGAGGAAGGCCGCTTGGTATTCTCCATCGAGGCCGAGAAGAGTTCGAAGTACCGACATTCGTCGTTATCTGTCCTCGATGCATTCGACGCACTTGCCGAACTACATGCCGTTCCCGACGTTCTATGTGAAGGGGGTTGGTGGCCCGGCGACTCTCCGCGCGTAGGTGAAGCAGCGGCTGACTACCGCGGTAGCGATCAGGTGATCGTCAGCAAGAAGCGCTTCTTGGGAAAGACCATCGATTTCTTCTCATCGTCCCATGAACGATCGCACCTTCTGTGCGCGTTTGGGATGTCTAACGTACCGAAGGGCACTCCGTGTTACGCGTTGCTTTGGGAAGGTATCATTGGGGCGTTTTATGAGATCGATGCGGAACTGAATGTATCCCCACGGTGACGGCCGTCTTGTGATGTGATGCCGAACATTGGAAGTCCTGGTGGTAGCACTGGGAGTAGTCCTATGACGAAGCAGCATATTGAGGTGATCACGTCGGTCGAGCGTCGCCGGCATTGGTCTCGCGAAGAGAAAGAACGGCTGGTAGCGGCGGCGTTAGAGCCTGGAACCGTTGTTTCGGATGTGGCGCGCTCGGCCGGGATTCATGTCAGTCAGCTATTCCGGTGGCGCAAAGAGCTCTGCCAAATGTCAGCGCCGTCCGTGCCTCCATTCATTCCGATTGAGGTCGTCGCGGCGTTGCCAGCGCCTGATCCTTTGGAGACGACACCGGCACCACGGGCGCGCAAGAAGCCAAGTATCGTGACGATCGAGCTTGGCCGCGGCCGGCGCATTCGAGTGGAGAGTGATGTTGACACCGAAGCTCTGGGCCGCATCCTCGATGTCGTGGAACGGCGATGATCCCGGTTCCGAGCGGCGTAAAGGTCTGGCTGGCGACGGGCTATACGGACATGCGGAGGGGATTTCCTGGCCTGTCGCTGATGGTGCAGGAGACACTGAAGCGTGATCCGCATAGCGGCCATTTGTTCTGCTTCCGCGGCAGGAAGGGCGGCCTAATCAAGGTGATCTGGCACGACGGCCAGGGTGCCTGCCTGTTCACGAAGAAGCTTGAGCGCGGCCGCTTTATCTGGCCGTCAGCGGCCGACGGCACGGTGGTGATCACGCCGGCGCAGCTCGGCTATCTGCTCGAAGGAATCGACTGGCGAATGCCGCAAAAAACCTGGCGTCCGAGCTCTGCTGGATAGTGGAAATGGCTGGAAAGGTCGGAGCGAATATGATTCCATCTCGCCATGACCGATGCGGCCGATCAGCTTCCCGACGACCTTGCCAGCGCGCATGCGATGATCCTCGCCGAGCGCGCGGCACGCCGTGAAGCCGAGGCCGTTGCTGCCCGAGCCCAGGCAGTGAACTCGCATTCGGATGCGCTGATTGCCAGGTTGAGGCTGGAGATCGAGAAGCTCAAGCGCGACATTCATGGCAGCCGCTCGGAGCGCAAGGCGCGGCTTCTTGAGCAGATGGAATTGCAGCTCGAAGAGTTGGAGGCGGACGCCAGCCAGGACGAATTGGCCGCTGAACTGGCGGCACGATCCTCGACGGTTCGGGCCTTCGAGCGCAAGCGTCCATCGCGCAAGCCGTTTCCGGAGCACCTGCCGCGCGAACGCGTCGTCATTGCTCCGCCAACAAGCTGCCCATGCTGCGGCTCGGCCAAGCTGGCGAAACTGGGCGAGGACATTGCCGAGACGCTGGAAGTGATCCCGCGCCAGTGGAAGGTCATCCAGACGGTGCGCGAGAAGTTCTCCTGCCGCGAATGCGAGAAGATCGCCCAGCCACCGGCCCCTTTCCATGTGACGCCGCGCGGTTTTGCAGGGCCAAACCTGCTGGCGATGATCCTGTTTGAGAAGTTCGGCCAGCATCAACCGCTGAACCGGCAAAGTGAACGCTATGCCCGCGAGGGTGTCGACCTCAGCCTCTCGACGCTTGCCGACCAGGTGGGGGCTTGCGCCGCGGTCTTGAAGCCCTTGCACGGATTGATCGAGGCGCATGTGCTGACCGCCGAGCGTCTACATGGCGATGACACGACCGTGCCGATCCTGGCGAAGGGCAAGACCGATACCGGGCGGATTTGGACCTATGTCAGGGACGATCGGCCGTTCAGCGGAACGTCGCCGCCAGCCGCCCTCTACTATGCCTCCCGCGATCGGCGGCAGGAACATCCCGAGCGCCATCTAAAGACCTTCACCGGCATTCTGCAGGCCGACGCCTATGGCGGCTACAACCCGCTCTTCAAAATGGACCGCGATTCTGGTCCGCTGACCCAGGCATTGTGCTGGTCGCATTCGCGTCGCAAGTTCTTCGTGCTTGCCGACATCGCCACCAACGCCAAACGGGGAAAGAACGCCACGCCGATCTCGCCGGTGGCGCTCGAGGCCGTGAAACGGATCGATGCCCTGTTCGATATCGAGCGTGACATCAATCGTCTCGCTGCAAGTGAAAGACTGGCGCGACGCCAGCGGGACAGCCGTCGTCTTGTCGAAGAGCTTGAGGCCTGGATGCGGGCCGAGCGGACAAAGCTGTCGCGCAGCTCTCCGGTCGCCGAGCCGATCGACTACATGCTAAAGCGCTGGGAGGGCTTTACGTCCTTCCTGGGCGACGGTCGGATTTGCCTGACCAACAATGCCGCCGAACGCGCTCTGCGCGGCTTCGCTCTCGGCAGGAAGTCGTGGCTGTTTGCGGGTTCTGATCGTGGTGCTGATCGCGCCGCCTTCATGGCGACGATGATCATGACGGCCAAGCTCAACGACGTCGATCCGCAGGCTTGGCTTGCCGACGTTCTCGCGCGTATCGCTGACACGCCGACAACAAAGCTTGCAGAGCTGCTGCCGTGGAATTGGACAGGTCCGCGGCCTATGATGGCTTTGGCATCATGACCGTCGATCGCATCGCCAGGCTACATATCCAACTCGACGATATCGAGCCTTTGATCTGGCGCAGGGTCGAGGTTCCACTCACGATGAGCTTGAAGGGGCTCCACGATGTCATTCAGGCCGTGATGCTGTTCGAGGATTATCATCTGTTCGAGTTCGAGGCTGGTGGGCGATGTTACGATGTGCCGGATCCAGAAGACCTCTACGAACGCAAAACCTTTGCTGCTCGCAACGTCCGCATAGCGGCACTCATCGAGCGTGGGATCGCGACCTTTAGCTACACCTATGACTTTGGTGATAACTGGCGGCACACTATCACGGTCGAGGCAGTGGAGGATGGAAACCCCAGCATCGAATATCCGCGCTTCATCGATGGTGAGCGCAGAGCGCCGCCGGAAGATGTTGGCAGCACCTCGGGGTTCGAGGAATTCCTGAACGTCATGGCGAAGCCACGGCATGCGCAGCATCGAGAGTTCGTGCGTTGGTATGGTGGCCGCTTCGACCCAGAAGATTTAAGCGTTGATATCATTCAAGACCGTGTCGCTAAAATTGCCCGCCGTCGGACACTTGGAAAAGCTGGATTTGCGAAGAGCCAAAACCAGCAGCACTGACCAAATCTGAAAACACAGAACGAGGCATCATGGGCTACCGCAACTCTGCCCTCTACACCCTGAAATATGTCGCCGCGATGCTTGATGAGGACGAAGACTTCTTGCGAGAATGTTCGATTGAGATGTTCTCTGAAGATGGCTGCTTGTGGGCATATGATGACTATCCGGCCTCGGAGCTCAGCGAGCACATCATCTTGTTCACCCAAGTGGGGATCGAAAACCTTCAACAGATTATCCGCAATCTTCGCGGAATTGGCGACCCGCCATCGAAACCAGTGGCAGAAAGAAATCGCAAAAAGCCTCGGCTACTGCGGTCCTGACCGGATGGTTAC
>NT_187162.1 GCF_000265205.3 Sinorhizobium fredii USDA 257 | reverse complement strand
CCATTGGTTGATCTGACCGCGCCCGCACCGTCCCCATTGCGCGACGATATCGTGCGGCGGTTTCCGATCACCTCGTCCGATGCTCAGATCGGGGCGTTGAATCCGATAGCCTTGTCCCACAACCGCGGGCTGGTGCTCGAGGATACGGAATGGCTGGGCGACGAGCATATCCTCAGGGATTACCAGCTTCAGGAGCTGGATTTGCAGAGGAGCGATTCGGATCTCGCCGCCCGGACGCGGTTCGTAGATCCCCTCGAAGCGCTGCGGCTGCGCCTGGGCGCGGAGAGCGACGTGCTACGCGTCTTCCATCGCATCGTCCATGATCGGCGTGATAACGATACAGCCGACTTCCTGTTCCTGCCAGTGAACGATGCCAGTGCTACGGACCGCGGCAGGCATTGGTCGCTGCTGTTCGTTGATCGCAGCAACCGGCAACGGCCTGTCGCCCATCACTACGATTCCTACGGGAGATACAACGAGACGCATGCAAGACAACTCGCAGAAAGGCTGAACCTCGCCCTGGAGCCAGCCGGCATGGCCCAGCAGCAGAACACTTATGATTGCGGCGTCTTTGTCGTGGACGGCACGCGGGAGCTGGTTAGGCAATTGGCGCAAGGACGGGAGCCAGACCTGCTGAACCTCAGCAACGTCGTTGCCAATCGGCAGGCACTGCAAGCGCGACTCAGGGGTTGATGTCGCCGTGGGCGACCCTCGCGGCGCTTCTCTTTGAGCTTGAATGACGGCTGGAAGAAGTTCACCAGCAGGCGCGCCGCGGCGTAGAGACGTGCCATCACGCGGGCCGTCTCGACCCCGAGAGTGGAAGGAACCGTGGGGTTAGGCGGCGAGAGAAAACCGGCCATCCTGCAGGCGTCCATCGAGCACTGCTACTCTCGTCTGGAGCACGCGCTGCGCGCCCTGTGGTGACCATCGCATTTGTCGACGTTTGTTCATGCGCCTGTTGACCAAGGCATTTGCGGATGATTGCGCACGCGAACTCGACACGGGTAGCCCCTGCAGCGACCGTTTGGCGTAGTTCGGCATGGAAGATTGGTTGATTTCGAGATACCTGTCGAATTCGATGATCATCTGTGCCAAGCGATTGATCTTCGCGACGACGCGTCGGGAATGCTGTTTGCGATCCACGCGGCGCAGTTCGCCAGCCGCCGCACATAGTAGCCAGCGTGCTGTCGTGACTTTTCCGCACCACAACTTCGCTCGCATTTGATCGAGATCGCGGGCAGCAAACTGGAACTCGAACTGACCGGCTTCGTCCGCCTTCACCAGCGATCGGCAAGAAGGTGCTGAACGCGCATCGATCCGTGAAACCAGTCCAGAATGTGCACCGCGTCGGAGTTGGCCGCATGCCGGACCGCATCGGCCAGCGACGGATCACCATCGCTGAACACAACAATCTCGCGTCCTGGCAACCAGCCTTGCGTCCTCAAGCAGGCGCGGATTGTCTGGTGTCGCGCAGTCTTGACGTTTGGCATCGTTGCGAAATGCGAGGGGCTGCGACCGGACGCCTCGAGGCGCCCCATGACGACCTCGAAATGACGCGTCTGGAACCCGGAACTGCTCGGACATATGTGCCGTCCATGAACACCGAGACCAGGCCTTTCGTGGCTCGGCTCATTCGGTATGGCGCCTTGTTGTCACGAACCTCGATCTGTTCAGCCACTCGTCCAAGACATGATCGGACCGCGGTATGGTTGCTCATCCCGCTTGTGGGCCCCGTCGGCTCGAAGCTGTGATTTTGGCCAAGTTGAAGAACGATTGGTGAACGTCAGGGTTTGGCCTGAGCTTTGAGCAGCATGGCAACGTTGTCAGCGGTGAACTTGACCCCTGTGATCGGGAATACGCTCAACGGATATAGGGTATTTCGGCCGCCGCGGATCAATGCCGGTGATCCGGAAGCGTTCGCCGCCAGCGATAAACTCGCGTTCGAAGTCCCTCCAGGCCGTACCGTTCGGCCAACACGGCGAACATCTCCTATCCAGATTGGTGGGCTTGCCATCTGGCGTGGGAATGCTGATGCGGAATGCTGGTTTCGAATGAGAAGCCAGGTTTCAGGCCACGCCACCCGGTACTTTCGATGACCAGTCCGTGATCTGAAGCGATCTGCCTGCAAGCCTCAAGCATGCGGGCCTGAATCTGCTCGCAGGCGGCGGATGTCAAACGGGTGATGCGGTTGGCCTTGCTCATTCGGAAGCACCGTTGCGTACCTGATAGACCGTGCCGGCGTTGTCATCCGAAAGACGGCAAACCCGGGCGCGGGTCCACCTTTCTCCTCGAGCTCGTCAGCTTCTCGAAAGCCAACCTTCCTAGCATTCCAATCTAGTCTCTATGCCGATACCGCCTATACTGAACTTGGGTACCCGCTGGGCGGATCTGCAGGAGACTTTGTCATCATAGTAGAAAGGAGAGCTTTATGGATTCCAATCGGATAAACGGTGGCGCCGCGAAAGGATCCCCAACGGGGTACGTCCGGACACAGGAGGATCATGATCTATTTAGGCAGGCCGCGAATGAAGCCGGGTCATTATCATCTGCCGCGCTTGTATCGGCACGGGCTCCGATTTGGAGTTCGCACGCTCCATACGGAAGCTTTTCACGCGATGGCTACTCTTGGAACAACGACGTATGGGGCCCGCGCCCTGGGCCTCAGACGATTTCGGTGAGTGGAGTCAACCGGTGGAGCGTGTGGTCGGACCAGCCTAATACTCCTGGCATCAAGAGCTACCCGCACGTGGCTTTCAATATCGGGAAACCGCTCAGTTCAATCAACACTCTGAGCTCGAGCTTCAATCAGGAAGTTCCCACTGGCGGCGCCTGGGATGTCGCCTACGATATCTGGGACAGCTCAAACAAGCATGAGATAATGCTCTGGACAAACTACACCGGAAACTCGGACGGGAGCGGCAACGTTAAGCCCATTTCATATCATTATGCCCCTTCCGGTGCGGCCATTCCGGTCTACAGCAATGTCAATGTAGGCGGAGCGACTTGGAACGTGTTTGAAGGTGAAGGGCCCGATGGTCACAAGGTCATCTCACTGCTGCGCACTTCGAAGACCAACAGCGGGACAGTGGACATCAAGAGTATCCTGCAGTGGATCAAGTCGAAGGGGTACTTTGGCGACATAGAAGTCGGTAGCGTCCAATACGGCGTCGAGATTACCTCGTCCCCGGGGGGAAAGAACTTCAATTTCAACAACTGGTCTGTGACCTCGAAGTGAAGATCGGCGCGGGGGGCGCGCAGGCGCGGCGAGCGGCGGCACGGGCAATAGGGGAAGTTCGAAGAATGGCCGATGCAAAGGAGCCATTTTCGGCAATGTTGCACCGGCGTATCTATCGAGTGCCGGATGCGTCCTTTCGCAGCAATAGAGCTGGCTAACCCTGTTGCGACCAACTCCCGTGACGTAGCGGATTTAAGGACTGCGCGGCGGTCTTCTTGCCCCTCAAGATAGCGTGGTGTGGTTTTGCAGTTAATCGTAAGACTCGTACTTCAATAGTGAAGATGCTCGAAGATGCCACGACGGACACTTTCCCGGGAAGAACTCTTCGCGG
>NT_187161.1 GCF_000265205.3 Sinorhizobium fredii USDA 257 | reverse complement strand
TGATGGCAAACCGGTCGAACCGGGGATTGGATTAATCCGACATTCTCAAGGCGCTTCGAGCGCGTTAATTTGATTGGAACCCGATCTGCGGACTTCATCAGGGCCTGCGGCTGTATGTGCCGCCTCGTAAAGGCCGGACACATGGCTTGCACCCGACCAGGACGGCATCACAGATTTTCTCTCTTGCTATAAACGGCCGTAGTTCAGCCGTGAGCGCGGGCTCGCGCGCAACCTCCTCACGCCCGAGCGGGGCGTCGTCCATGGCGGAGGTATCTAGGGGAAGGAAGACCGTATCGGCCGTGGGCGGCAATAAACCCTTCTTCTTCAGCTCATGCCGCCAAGCGTAAATTTGCTGCCGGGTCACATCGTGCCGATGTGCAACCTCTGTGACCGTCGCACCGTCGAGCCCAACCGACATGACAACGTCGAGCTTCTTCTCGTCACCCCAACGCCTGACGTGTCTTAGGCCATCAAGGCGCTATCCGGCAGGCGGTGCCAATCGAGTGCTTACCAAGGAAAGGAGGTCTCACCCGGCAATTGCAACAAATGGCAGGAGATGGCGAAACGGTCACCCCGTCGCTTCCCGAACCTGTCTGGACCGGCACGGCTTGCGCCGATGTCTCGGCGCCGTTGAGGTGGAAGCGGGCGAAAACCATCGAGGCTCGCGGCGGAGACGTTGTCCAGCCGCATCAAGAAGCCGGATATACGTCAGCAGTTGTGGCCGTCGATCCTGATCAAGCCGGTCGTTGCAATCGGGCGGGGGTCCATATACGTCCACATATGGGGTCCGGACGCCGATCGGCGTCCCAAGTGCTTGATGGGTCAATGTTCAGCGTCGATTTACAAAGATGTTGTGCTGCGCAGCGACGGCGCCGACCCGCCTAGACTCCATCAGTGCCGCGTCCTCGGGAGCAGGAACGGGGGAAATATGGATCCTGATCATGGCCTTCCGCAGGAAGCAATTCCTCTGGCCAACTGCCACCCTTCTGCGACGCAATGGGCTGGAGATAGTCCTCGCCGCGAAAGCTGGCCGTACGCCTCACCGATGAGGAGCAGTATTTTGTCTCTGAATCTTCGGTCTATCGGCTGTTGACGGCGAAGCGCGCAGGCACATGCGCCATGCTGTCTTGGCGCGGCAATTGTCGTCATCAGGTTCTCGATAGCTTCCCCATTTAAATTTAACAAACATACAGGGCTGATCCCCTTGGAAGAACATCGGCTGCCGATGCTCCCGGTGCATGCCTGCCAGCGCTGTAAAGGGCGGTTTGTTGCTGATTGCCGGCATGTCAGATCGATAGCCCAGGTTCATATTTGAGAAGAGGACGGGATGGATTTCCCCTCGACCAAGTCGGTGCATGAACAATCGGACAGCACGGGTCCGCAAGAGAGCTCACCCGCGGCTCCGTCTGCAGCCGCGGCGACCTTTGAGCGGCAATTGAAAGAGATCGGCAGTTCAGGTGGGGGTGGTGGAGCAATGCCGGCCGCCGCTGCGCCGCAGCCGACTCAGTCAAAAGGGATTCTGAGAAGGCTCAGCAAAAGCCCCCTTTATTCCCAGGATGCTCCCCTTATTTTGGGGCTTGAGAAGGCCCTCATCAAGGGCGGGGCCGCCGAACGCACCGCCAGGGGCTATGTACGTACTCTTCGCAGCTTTGGCCAGTGGCTCTTCGCAAATAACAAAGATCCCATTGCTGCTCGGCTCGAGGACGAAGACCCGCTGACCGCTGATGCGCGCGAGTTCATCGGAAAGGATAATCCCTTAAGACTTCTTGCGGCGATAGTTCATCTCCGAACCTCGCAGTCGACGGGCGGAGTCGTGCGGATCGCAGGCCGCACTGAGTATCATCCTTATCCCCAGGACGCGGCTCTCATCGAAGAGTACAAAAACGAAGCAGCGACAGATCCCGGCAAGAAGGATGCAAGCAGGAAGGATGCAACTGCTCTTCGCAGTTTCAGCGACTACCTGCGTGACAACAACAGGCCGGGCATTGCTGCTGGGCTCGGCACGTCGTTTGATGGAGATGTCGAGAGCTATAGGAAGGTCGCCGGTGCTGATTCCAGGATTGGTGCCGCACTGGCTCGTCTCCGAAAATCGCAGGCCGGCGCCGAGGCCATGGAATCCTCGGCGCCGCAGCCGGCTCAGTCACCTGGGATTGCGATAGGGCGCGACAATCGGCCTCTTTATTCCGAGGATGCTCCCCTTATTTCGGGGCTTGAGGGGGCCCTCATCAAGGGCGGGTTCAGCAAATCCGCTGCCGAGCAGCACGGAGGTTCTCTTCGTAGCTTTAGCCGTTGGCTTTTCGCAAAAGAAAAACCGAGCATTCGTGCTCGGCTCGACAACCAGTCGCTGACCGATGGCGGTGAGGTGCTCGAGTTCACCGGACAGGGTAATCCAAAGAGACTCGTTCAGGCAATCGACTATCTCCGGACCTTGCGGTCGACGGGCGAAGTGCCGATCTCACGACGCGCTAAGCTGAATCCTCACCCCCAGAACGTGGCCCTTATCAATCCCGAAGACACGGTGCTGATGGAGCCGAGGCGCGTCGACGCCGCCGCTGCGCAGCACAGCGCGTCGCAGAAAACTGGCAGTCGGCCAGAGGAGCTTCCCGCGGAAGGCCGCGATCAGGATTTGCTTTTGGGGCTGATGGACGAACCCGGCCCGTCGTCATCTCTCGAGCCAGCCGCGCGCCATGACCAGGCACCGGATCCCGGAGAGCCCGACCGCCAGCAGTCCCCGGACGAGCCGATGGCTGCGCTTGCCAGGAGCAACCGCCTGCCAAGCAAGGAGGTCCTCATCAACGACGAGCATGACACAGCTGAGTTGAGGCCAGCGAAGAGGCAGAGGACCCTAAACAATCCGCAAGGCGTTGCCGGCGAGCGGCAGCTGGGCGAGATCGCCAATTCAGGCGGCCAGCCGACACCGGCGCCTACCCATCAACAGGGTACGTCGTCATGGGAGACGCAGCCGATGCTGCTGCGGAGCGGCTACGAAGATGTCACGGCGCCGCATGCGGTCGCGACGTACGTCGGGGACGCCGCTGCGCAGCACAGCGCGCGGCAGCGAGCTGTCAGTCGGCCATTGGTCCTCTTGGAAGGTTACGATCAGGATCTGCGCTTAATGGTGGAAGACGGCCCATCGTGGCCCGACGTTCCCCCTGAGCAGGCGCAGGACATAGTCCAAGCTGGGCAGGAACCTGCCTGGCCGACCGTGGAAGCAGCGCCAACGCACTCTGCCAGGGCTCGCTCAAACACCTACGGCGGTCTTGAGGTGT
>NT_187160.1 GCF_000265205.3 Sinorhizobium fredii USDA 257 | reverse complement strand
AAACGATGCGGCCACCGCGTCTGACTTTCAGGTAGGTGGCATCGATCCACAGATAAGGCCAATCGCCCTCGATCGGTCTTTCGAGGAACGCCTTCACCTTGACGTCGATCTCTTCGCACAGGCGGCTTACCTGGCTTTTGGAGATGCCGCTCATGCCCATCGCTTTGACCAGATCGTCGACAGAACGCGTCGAGATGCCCTGAATGTACGCTTCCTGGATGACCGCTGTCAGAGCCTTCTCCGCCATCCGACGCGGTTCGAGGAAGCTTGGGAAATAGCTGCCCTTGCGCAGCTTCGGAATGCGAAGCTCGACCGTTCCGGCGCGTGTCTCCCAATCCCGGTCGCGGTAGCCGTTGCGTTGCGCCAACCGCATCGCATTCTTCTCGCCGTAGCCAGCACCGGTCGCACTGCCAACCTCCAGCTCCATCACCCGCTCGGCCGCAAAGCCGATCATCTCACGCAACAAATCGGCGTCAGCACTCTTCTCAACAAGCGAGCGCACGTTCATCATATCGTCGGTCATCGGTGGTCTTTCCATCAGGTTGGTCTTGAACAACCCGACCCTACCGGAAAACACTGGTGACCACCGCTATCGAGCTACACCACTCCCTGGGACGTCATCGTTGAGAGGCTCTCGATGGATCGTTCAGCGGCTTTTCTCAACAAGGCTTTGAGCTTTGAGAGTGTGTATTCTCGATCGGGTGAAATCGGGCCATACGGCGGGAGCTATCCAAGGGAGGCGTCCATGTCGAAATCACAATTGGGTGGATATGATGAAGAACGTGTTCCAGGCGCATGTGGCAGATGCGTCTGGGATTCCCAGACGGCCCGATCGATCCTGCGCCTGTTGAGGGAGCAGCTGTTCTTGCTGGACGGGAGGGTGGCTGCTAGACTGGGAGGTCGCACCAGCGCCTATGAAGGCCGCCGCTTCAGGATGTCAGGATACGAAATCCGCGTACTCTTGTGTGCTGCTGGCGATGCGCCTGATGTCGCCACCCAAGAATCTCCTCACTCCTTCCTTGAAGGAAGCTCGGCCGATCTCGATAATTGAAGACCAGACAAAACAATCGAGGCTCAGTTGTCTGAGGAACGCCGGTTCCTTTGACCCGGCCATTTCAAGCTCTCCCAGCGGCCGTGTGCGCTCTCATGCGCCATGTCTCCAGCATCATCCACCGTACCCGACTTGATACGCATTCATCCATGGCGTGGATCTTTGCCATCCAAATAAACAGCTATCGCAATCTTCTGAACGGCGATAGAGAAAGTTGACTTAAACTGAAAGAGAGAAGGCGAAATTCTTTCGCGATCGCTTTTAGACTAGAGGTGCTCTGATGCCGGGAACTCGGTAACTTGAGCTGGGTCCGACCCGGATATGAATGACGAGCGGAACTACCGATCAATTTCTCGAAGTCCTGGAACTACACGATTGGACTTGGCGGAGGGTCGAACTGTTGCTTCTCCCAGACGCCGCGACCGCATCTGCGTGAGACTCTCAAGAGCAGGATTAGGAAGTCGGCCTGACGGACATATGCAGAATGGTTCTCGATACTGGAACAACTCAAACGTGGCGGGATCTGCGCCAGTTTGCGCCGTAGCCGGTCTTCCGAGGCGGGGTCCGGAGTATCCTCGGCGCGTCGTCACTGATACTACTCCCGATGGTCGGGAGGGGATTTCGCCAATCAAGCTGGGGGAGACGACGATAATCCTGGATCTACACGGGCAAGGGCTATCGGTGTCAGCGACCGCCAAACAGATTGGCTATGGATCGCAAGAACGCGCGCAAGTACGTCGAGCGGGGGCTAGAGGCTCCGAAATATGGCCAACGCAAGCAAAACACAATGTTTGGCGACCGGCTCGCGACCTATCTTCGCGAACGCGTGAAGGCTTGTCCCGTCCGGACCGCGCGGCGGCTTTTCCGCGAGATCTCGGGTCTCGACCGTTTCTGCAGCTATACAGCGCTATCCGGGCTGACAAGGTGACCGGGCTCGAAACCGGCGCCCGCAACTACATCACCAAACCCTTTGCCTCGCCGGAGGCCCTGGCCCGCGTGCGTGCCGCGTTACGCGGGCCGCCGGAAGCGTCACTGCAACAGGATTTTCCATTTCGATGTCTGGCGAATGGGCGCCGCTTGCATCGAGGAACGGATTGTAAACTCAAGCTCTCTGCGAGTTCACTCTTCTGATGGCCTTTCTCAAAATCAGTGTCCTCTCGCATGAGCAGCTTCTGGGGATGATGCGCGTCAATTTTCCCTTAATTCGCGTCTTCGCCAGCTCGCCAGCGGGCTGGTGGATTTGCATCGCCTCCTTTCGTCATATGGAGGGGACCATTTCAACCTTCGCAGTGCTTGCGGTGCGCTCCCCTTCACAACCAGTGATCAGAATGCTCCAAGCACTCCATGGGGCGGTCCGGAGCCGAGGTCCACACGCCGGGACGATACCGCAATGCGGCTGTGTATGCTGGCACGCGATCACCAGCAAAAAGGCGCTTGTAGAGACAATGTCCCCCAGTCCATGTTGAGGAGGGGAGATATTCGACGATGGCACGTTACGATGGCGGCTGAGGGGCATTGGAAAGGCACATGCCTGCAGCGCGTTCGCAGGCCACGATTTCGAGGGTAGGAACATTATGAAGACACCGTGGAAATTTCTTGCTCAATTGGCGTCGCGACGACGATCGGCAAGCGTGCAAGAGAATTTTATTGCGCCTGACACTGATCCCGAAGTGATCGAAAGCGAAACGGAAAACAAGTCGCCACTTCCGTTCGACAAGCCAACGCAAGCTTCTGGCACTCCTGATCACGATTCCGCGGTTGATCGCGGGTCGATGTTTTCGGACCAGCTGGAAAGCGACCCCAATCCCCTGCAGGAAATGAACCTCACAGCTGACATTCAAGAGCCTGGAACCCCTGCACGAAGTGAAACCAAACAATCGGATGCGGCTGGGAAGAGGCTGGGGCCGCAAAGCCAGACAAGCGCAAATTCCCAAAAGAAGCCGGAGATCAGACGTCGAGAACGCTCCAAGAACGCGCGCGCCGAGGGGGTTGCGCAGAGCGCTGTCGCCACAAATGAAGCTGAGACCGTACAAACCTCGTCGTCCGGGGATACTTTCTTCAACGAAGTGGCAATCCTCGACGAGGAAATCAAAGAGCTGCGACGTCTGCTGGCTCAAAAACTTTATCTGCAGAACGCTCAGCTCAAAAAGATGCTTGAGCGTTTCGACGCCTCGTGAGTTCGCGTCAACTGACGCCGGACCGAGAAAATGCTGCAGGACGTTATTCGCCGCGAGTTCCGAGGCCTGCTCGAAAGCGGGGAACCAGTGGTGTGCCCAGCCGACGGTGAAGGTGGAGCAGTGTCCGTCACGGCCTTCGACGATCTCGAGGAGATTATTTTCGCGCTTGATCAAAAGAGAGGTTCGAGGCGCCAATCGTTCAGGATCAACAGCTGAAAATGGTGCGCGGCAGGCGCGCATATCGCCCTCCACGAGCAAGCGTCAGTTGGGCAAACGGCCTTGCGCCGCACTGGTAAAGGACGGCGCAACCATCGCGTCAGGCTTTGTGCCCGAGCGCAAGCCAACCAGCTCTCTCCGACGCCGGACGGTCCTCGCATGGCCAGATCGTCGTGCGCATCGATCCAGTCGCCGCCAATCAAGCCTCATGAACAACGCGATCCCGGCTGTGTTCGCTTCGGCAGTGGCCTGA
>NT_187159.1 GCF_000265205.3 Sinorhizobium fredii USDA 257 | reverse complement strand
CCCTATCTGCTGTTCGTGTCCCGGCGCGATATCAACCGTAACGTCATCGATCTCAGCTACGACAAGATCAGCGACTACTCCGGCATCAGCCGCAAGAAGATCCCCGACGCGCTGACATTCCTGTCTGTGAACGGGCTTATCCGCAGCGAACGTCAGCGCAGCGACATCAATGACTTTGCCGTTTCGAACTCTTACCGCCTATCCTTTCTCGAATCCTATCGACATGGTGGCACAACGGGACGCGCTGAAATCGATGCGGTTCGCGCGCAGAACGAATTCTAGTTCTCACCAGTCAAAGCCGATCTCAGGGGTTTGCCCAAGTCTGGGACAGCGGCTCGAAGCAGAATGGAAACTGGTCGACATGGAAGACAAAGTAGCCAGACCAATCGCGCAACCCATTGTCGGTAAGAGAGCGTCATATCCGTTCCAGGTCTCCATCGCATGCTGGATTGATCTGCTGGGTTATGGCGGCATGATTGCAGCCGCGGATTTCAATCCGCTTCACATCAAATCAAGGGAAGCGTTAAGGCGGCTCCGCGATTTTCATAAAGTCGTTGCAAGCCACAGTGCGCGCCATTTTCCGACGCTGGTCATGAACGACGGAGCAGTCGCCTATCGCGATCTTTCGCTGAGATCGCCGTCGGTAACGTTCGATTTCCTGATACGCTCGTGGGAACTGTTCAGCGAAATCAAATCCCTCGAAGCCGCCGCCGGACATCCCGGCGCGCGCATGGTTTTGGCCTGCGGATTTCGCATGCGCGGCCGGCGGGCCGGCATGGATGCCTCGGCTGGCCAGTTGCGATCCATACTCGCCCGATTGCAGGAGGGTCGGATCAACACTGAACAGGCCGTTCGTGAAGCGGCATCAGTGCGCCCCACCTTTGACATCATCCCGCAACTCCAGGCGAACTTTGCCTTTACCAAGGCCTATGTCGCCGAGTCGTCAGGAAAGGCGGGCGGGATCGGCGGTGCAAATTTCTACGTCGATCTGGCGATTTTCGATCAACCAGGGCTGGGCTGGATTACGCTTGGCGAACCAATCAATTGGTCGCATCCAAGGCTCGGCCTGTCGGCAGACTTTGCGCCCGTACTGGGCGTCAATTGGCGAGATCGGGCGCCCGTTGCCCCTGAGGGCGTTCGCGATGGTCTGCAGATCGCTGAACAGCTGACCGGTGATCCCAACGTTCTTCACGCCCTGAGGCAAGCCAAGAAGATATAGAAGTGCGCCTGGGTGGCCTGTACGCCTTGAAGGCGCACACCATTGACGACAAGAGGAGTTACGCCTATATTCTGTTGGAAGATGGAGGCTGACATGCCGAGCATAGCGAACGAGAACAGCGAACGTATGAGTTTGAGGGTGCCTGCCACGGCCAAGGCTAAACTCGTACGCGCTGCGGCACTTCGTAATACCGATCTGACGGATTTCGTGACGCAATCCGCGCTGCGAGAAGCAGAGGCTGTGATCGAGGAAGCCGAGACGATCAAAGTGTCGAAGCGCGATCATCTTCGCATTCTTGAGCTTCTGGAAAATCCGCCTAAACCTAACGCCAAGCTGCGCGCGGCGATTGCCGGTTTGCCTGGCAGCCTATGACTTTACCTGCATGGCATGAGGAACCGATCGCTAAGTCTCACGGTCGGGCAGTTTTCGATTGCGGCGACGGTCAGATGAACGAGTTTTTGCTCCGCTTTGCTCGACAGAGCCATGAGCAGAATGCCTCGAAAACCTTCTGTGCTATCGACGACGCAGTGCCCGGCCGTATTCTTGGGTTCTATACGATCGCGCCCTCGGCAGTCGAGCATGCGACTGTGCCAGATGCAATGACACGCGGTCTTTCCCGCCATGACGTGCCAGGCTTCAAGCTCGCGCGATTGGCTACCGACCGCGCGGTTGCCGGGCAGGGACTGGGAGGCCGGCTCCTAGCCGCCGCCGCGCTCCGCTGCCTGCGACTTGCAGGAGAGGGCGGGGGACTTTTACTGATCATCGATGCCAAAGGCGAGCGAGCCGCCAACTGGTACGCTTCCTATGGTGCCGAACCGCTAAAGGACAAGCCGCTAACTCTCGTAATGCCGCTCATCACCTTCGCGGCCGACTTGCGTGCTAGAGGTCTCCTTTGATCCCGTATGGCGCGGGAATACGATTGATTCGCCAAAGCGAACTATCGCATCGTGATGATCATCTTGAGGATAAGCTATATCACCAATGACCATATGGCGAGCCGGGCGCCTGCGGCGGCCCGGCTAGAGAGGAAAAAGGCCGAAGCGGCCTTCATCAGCCATTCCGGAGAAATGAACGACCCGATTGCCGAGTTCGACATCGGACGGCGGATCCATGTTCTCAACGATGATGGCTTGTCGGTCGCTCTCGAGGCCGAGAAGGTACCTGTAAAAGTTCCCATTTAGATTGGTGTCGCTGAGATCGTCCTCTGCACTATCGGGTTCGCGGTAAGAAAGCAGAGGAGAGTCAAGCACAACGATCCCGGGGTGAGGCAGATCATTGTCGGCGCAATATTGCATAAGAGAAATCGTAAACGCCGACTGCGTAATGGCCCTGAGCCCTTTTCCGTAGGACGTTCTCGCTTTCCCGGACACCACAAGATCTTTGGCGGTTGTGTCGAAGTGCACCTGCTCGACTGCCGGGAAACCCCATTGCCGGAGCACGCTCTCAACACGTTCAGCGAACGGGGCGACCACGGTATTTGTCAGGCGATTGTTGGATGTGGCATCGCCTGCCCCCCTTTCGTTCTGCCGTTCCAGGTTGGCCTTGCGACTGGTGAGATCATTCAGATTGCTGAAGAGACCGAGCGCTTCGCGTACATTCGCGCCCTTGTCCGCGAGCTCCTTGTATGTTGCGCGTTGTCTTCTAAGGTCAGGTGATACAACGGTCTCGATCTCAATCGAGAGTTCGCTCAGTGAATTCCTCATATTGGGAAGCGATTTCCGAATTGATTGCGCCTCCGCGTTCAACGCGGCGATTGTAGTCGTCAGCTCGGATTGCCGAGACTCGATTTTTTGCATCTCCGCCTCGGCCGCTGCGACGGTCACCGCTACATCGCCGTGGCAGACCGCGGTGGGATCGTGATGGTCGGGCGAAGCACCGCATGTCGGGCAGACCTCCTGTTGGAGAACCGAAAAAAAGCTACCCGCCTCGCGGATACCTAAGAGGCGCTCATAGTCCGAAACGTAGTGGTCCCGTAGAAGATTGAAGCGGTCAAGCAGAGTGGCAATTTCCGTGTATCGATCGTTGGTAATCTCGAGCTTTTGGATGATGGCCCGCCTTCTGGAGGAGATCGCCTTGAATTTTTCCTCGGTGAAGGCGAGCTGTTCGGCGCGATTGTCCATCGCTCTCGTAAGCCGCTCCTCCTGACCAGACAGTTCGTCGCGTGAGCCGGATATTGTCGTGATACGTTTCTGAGCGTCCGCGATAAGCTGATCGAGAAGATCGATTTGGGCCAGTCGCTTCTGGTCTTCGGGGGACGTGCTTTTGCGTGACAGGAGCGCTGTTTCATCGACGCCGGTCAACAACATCGTGAAGACGGACGTATTTGCCGTATTCGCCGTATAGTTCCCATCGGACAAGGGCGAACGCTTCTGGATGATCTCCTCCTCGTTGACGATCGCCAGCCGCGCAATGTTTCGGAAGCTCAGCGCCTGAGTTTCATCCGTTGCGTTCTTTTTGATCCGCTTGCCTGCAAGGCCGATCTTGGAGAGAAGAAACGACGAGAGGTTCGTTTCATCGCGCTCGTTGTGAATTTCGCCAAGGGGACTCCCCTCAGCATCCGGGATCGACGTGTGCAGACCCTCGAATGCCTGGAACCGTCCACCGGCCATGCTTCGAAGCAATGTCGTTTCCGATCCGTCGTCGAAAGCAATCGCAAGCAGTACGCGATCATAGCCGTTCGCCTGCGGGATATCGGGAAGAGGGCCCTTGCCACCGAGCATAAAATCGATCGCTTCGACAATATAGGACTTCCCGGTGTCGGAAGCCCCATAGACGACGTTGAGGCCGGACTGAAACGAAACGACCGGCGGTTCTTTTCCCGAGCCGTGAAAGGAAAGGTGACGGATCTGGAAGCCTGAATATGTCATTATGTCGGTCCGGATGCTTCATCTTGAAATTCAGAGACCCAGTTGCTGAGAAGATCGCGCATCAGATCGTCAAAAGCCTCATCGTTGTAGTCCTGGAAGTAACCAGCGAGCCATTCGGCGCGCTCGTACAATTGGCGGAGATATGGCGTCTGAAGCGCGGTGACAAAAAACTCCGCATTGTCTCCGGCCTGAAACAGGATCCCACTTTCATCGACAACCTGCTCGACTAGCCCTCGGGACATCATCAGGGCTACGGCAGATTGAACGGACTTTCTTCGGACCTGCGTGACAGGTGACATGATCGGTGTCGGGGGATGCAGGTCGGCGGGTCCATCGAGGACACTGGTTCGCACGACAAGATAATCCATCGCGGTCAGCCGGTTCAGATCTACCGCCCGGGGGAAATGCGCGTGCAGAACGAAGACGGCCCTCACACCCGTTTCGAGCGAACCGTTGAAAGCCGAGGCCGTAGGCATTAGCGGCGCCATGTCAGCTTCCCATCGTTCGCAAGCTGATGACAGATTCCCCGACGGTCGGTGGGAGAAGCGCTTCTGTTCAAAGGATGAGCGTCAAGAACCAAGGACTGCGCTTTCTCGGTTACGGCGACGACGCGCGCATATCCGTCCGAGTGTTCGCCGTCGTGAGTGTCCAGGACCCCGTCCAGTATCTCGGTCTGCAACCCCTCGAAAGTACCAGGCTCCACTTTCTCGCGCACGAAGACCCGCAGGGACTCCGCATGATAAAAGGCCTCGCGAGAGCGATGAAAATGGGATTTCAAATTCCCCCACTTGTCGAGATGCGAGACCGAGGCAATCGTCTCGCCTTTGTGCTCTGCATAGGCATCGAGCAGCTTGCTTGTATAGGTCGCCTCCGTCTCTCCGATCTCGACAGGGACAGCGTCGGGCCGCGGACGGGAGGGCAATCCGCCACCGAAGCGGCCGATGTGATAGCGCGTTCTGGAATGGGCTTCGATGATCGTTCGAGGTTGCTCGGCCGAAAAGATCCGAAAATCGAAATCCCCGACATAGTCGAGAAACTTTCCCTCTAGGGTGACCGGCCCGGTCGAGGTGATTTTTCCGGAGATGGCTTTGTCCCATTCCGCAAGAACCTTCGCTTTCAGCTTGTTCGCATTGGAGAGCAACAGCGACAACGATGTCGAAGCGCCTTTCGGCGCGATGAACCGGCATGCTCTCGGAGCTTTGTATTCTCCTGAGAAAGAGTACCAGAGCATCTTCCCGATCTCAGGCGCGACCACGCCGAAACTCAAGGGTGAAGTATAGTGCTTGCACTGGTGATTGTCCCAGATGCCGAGCAGCTGGTCGGCGTCACAGAAGCCAGCAATATCGATGCCTTTGTCTCCTGCACCGGTCGGCCGCATAACGTTGACATATGTGGTTTTGAGCGAATGGACCCATTCGTCAATGAACGTTTCCCATTCGCTGGCTTCATAAATCTGGATGATCTTGAGAGGGTCAATCTTTGGCCCGTTCTCGAAATCGCTTGCCAAGAGGATT
>NT_187158.1 GCF_000265205.3 Sinorhizobium fredii USDA 257 | reverse complement strand
CCTCGCTTGCATACCGCCTTGCGCGTCGGGCATATTGCCGACGGGTGAAATCAGTCCAGCCCATTGTGGTCTCCGTTCGTCCTAAGCAAACAAACAGAATCACAACTGGCTGATTTCACTCAACTCTTTTTCGGTCAGGCTCTAAGGCTTTACGCACTCACTTATTATCCATGAGTTTTTGAAACATGTAGGTGTATTCGAGGGCGTAGCGGCGGGCGTGTTCCTGCAGGTTGGCGGCGGCGGCATGACCGCCCTCGATATTTTCATAATAGTAGAAGGGCAGGCCCATGTCTTCGAACAGGGCGGCCATCTTGCGCGCGTGCACTGGGCCGACGCGGTCATCCTTTGTCGAAGTCTCAAAGAAGGGTTCCGGATACGCTACGCCCGCCTTGACGTTGTGATAAGGCGAGATCGAGCGCAGGAAGGCGCCTTCAACCGGATCGTCGGGACTGCCATATTCGCCTTGCCAGGAGGCTCCTGCCGACATGCGGGTGAAATTGACCATGTCGAGAAGCGGCACCTGGATCACGACTGCGTTCCACAGGTCGGGGCGCTGGATCATTTGCACGCCCATGAGCAGGCCGCCGTTCGAACCCCCCATGATCCCGAGATGCGGTGTCGAAGTAACCTTCTTGGCGATCAGGTCCTGCGCAACGGCCTGGAAGTCGTCATAGACGCGCTGACGATTTGTCTTCAAACCGGCGTCGTGCCATTTCGGGCCGAATTCGCCGCCGCCGCGGATATTCGCGAGCGCGTAGGCACCACCCTTTTCCAGCCACAGTTTGCCGAGCACCGCCGAATAGCTGGGCTGCATTGGAATTTGGAAACCGCCATAGGCATAGAGGATGGTCGGGTTCGTGCCGTCCAGCTTGACGTCCTTGCGCGCTACGAGGAAGTATGGAACCTTCGTTCCATCCTTCGAGGTCGCCCAGAACTGCTGTGCTTGCAGGCCTCCGGCATCGAAGCGTTCTGGGGTCGAAGTGATCTTCTCGACTTGGCCGGTTGCAGCATCGGCGCAAAACAGAGTTGAAGGTTCGAGGAACCCTTCTGAGAAGACGAACAACTGATCGCTCTCATCGTCGCTAGACGTCAGGGACAGCGTCGAATTTTCCGGCAGAGCCAGCTTGAAAGACGACCAGCCGCCCTTGCCGAAATCGAAGCTGCGCACCTCGCTGGTGACATTCGATAGGATCGACAGCACGAGACGATTTTTGGTCTGGGTAGTGCCTGCGACAGATTGATGCTCGTTTGGCATGAACAGCACAAGCGGTTCAACGCGCGCTGGATCGGCGAGCGCCGCCTTGAGATCGAAAGCGATAATCGCACCATTGTGGAAGACGGTGCCTTTGGCCGAGGTCCAGTCCGACTTCAACCAATAGATTGCCTGGCCCTTGTAGTAGCTGCTAAAGACGGCCGTGGTCGGTAGGGGCAGGACCACCTTGCGCGTATCGGTGTGGCCGTTTGGGTAAAAGGCTAGTTCGGTATTGAAGAAGTCGAGGCCGCGATACGAGGTGTCCATAACATACTTGCCATCGATGTCGCGTAGCACGCCGCGCTCAGCCGAGACGTCCTTCTTTTGGCCGCGGAAAATCTCGACCGCCTGATCCAAGCTCTGGCCGCGCTTTACCACCTTGGTGACGTAGGCATAGCCGGAAGAGGTCACTTCACCCAGCGTCCATTCCCGGGTCACGTAGATGGTGTTCTCGTCCACCCAGGTCACGGACTGCTTGCCTTCGGGTAGGACGAAGCCTTCCTTAACGAATTCACCCTTGGCAATGTCGAATTCGCGGACCACATCCGCATCCTTGCCGCCATCGGACAGGCGGATGAGGCAGAGATTGCTCGTGGGCGGCAGGCAGTCCCCGCCTTCGAATACCCAGGTCTTGCCCTCGGCCTTGGATAGCGCATCGACGTCGAGAATTGTGCGCCATTGCGGGTTGCCGGACCTGTAGGACTCCCAGGTCGTGCGCCGCCACAGGCCCTGCACGTGCGTGCCGTCCTGCCAGAAGTTGTCGATCATCCCGTTGCGCGCGAAGCTGGGCGAAGCAATGCGGTCGGTCGCCTGTAGGATCGTCAGAGCGTCGGCCTGGTACTCGCTGTAACGCGGATCTTTCGACAGCTTATCGACGGTCGAAAGGTTATGCGCCTCGACCCAGGTCATCGCCTTGTCGCCGTCGATCTCGTTCAGATAGGCGCGAGGATCGGAGGCGTCCTTGGAAGCTTTGTTGGGGTTGGAATCAATCGCCGTGGCGACGGTGGTCATCTGGGGCTGGGCGGGAGCCGTCATGGTGACCATAGTCATCGCCATCATCAAGTTGTTCAGAAATGTAGTGAGCATGGTTTGCCTCTTCGAAAGCCTCGATAAACGTATTGGAAGCGTTTAAAATCAACCGCTTCGCACCCTTCTTAGCAAAAGCTGTGCCAGTCTGTGTGGGCAAGAGCTGTGCCAGCCCGGTTTTTTCGGGGTCATTGGGAGGCCGTTGTAGGAGAAGTGGCACTGTGTGTCGCAACCGCGAAACGGCGTTGGACGACGTCGGGCGCGGTCGGATCCGGCACTTCAGGGAGTTCGCGCTATAGGGTTGACTCGGGATTGTCGACACCCAGCCTTGCTTTGTGGAAGAACCGCGCTTCTGCGTATGAAGAGCCGCGCCGTCAGCGGCAATTTGGTCAACAAGCTCGGGGGATTTTTCCGAAAACCTGGTAGGCCGGTCAATTCGTCATCCCGGACTGTCCACCCAAGGGCGCACTCCAATAAGGGTCAAAGTTCAGTGCCGATTGACACCTCCGCCAGACCGCTGTCGCTCATCAGGCCGTCGGGGACCCCTCAGGAGCTTCCGGATATCGGACCTATCATTGGCGAGAATTGGCGCCACGGCTCCGAACCAGCCTAGAATGTCGTGATCGACGTACTGGTAGATATCAATCTACTGCCAAACCAGTTCGGTCCAAGGCAAGCTTCCACCTTACCTTGACCGTGCACTAGAGAGCGAGCGCCTCATGCCGGAAGCCGGGCGCCCGACATATATCAACATCCGCGGCGTGCCTTATAGGGCCGAGTTGCTGGAAGAGAACGGTCGCTCACGGGTTCGTATTTATCCTGTGACTGGCTGAGGAATGCGCTTGAGCTGCAATCTCGGTTGTCAGCGGAGCGGCGCACCGCGGGCAAGCCTTTTACCGCCCCAGCCACCGTCATAGGCCTGCTCGTACCAAGGGCGCTCATAGGAACTGCCCTGCGCAATGATATACGAGCGTTTGGTTAGATCGAAAACGGCGAACGGAAGTTCAACTTGTACATTCGATCCAGGAGTTCGCTGCTCCCCAGTGGAAGAGTGACCTTTCGCCGTGGGGCAGCAACCTTATGCGTTGACATACACGTATCTTGCGCGAAGCCCGCGCCCGATAGGATCACGCGGTTGCGGACGGTTTCCTGTATAGCATGCCGTCGCACCATACGTGTTCAACGCGGCCCCACTCGCAGGCTGCGGCTGCACTTGGGAAGAAGCCACGCCCATGGTAATTGGCACTTGTGTTGCAAAGCAACGGAATGCCCGTGAGCTTTTCATATTCGACAAGTACCTCGGCGACCTTATGCTGAGAGTTCCTAGAAATGGTTTGCAGCCGCGCAGATCCGTCAAGATGTACAACTGCAGGAACTTTGTCCTGCCACGGCATCTTCGTCTGGTGATCGAACAACATGTATGGATCGGGCGTTCCGGGACTAAATATATCCGGTGCACGGTCCTCCAGACATATTGGCGCAACTGGCCGGAAGTGTTCGCGGAATTTGATTTCGTTAAGATGATCTTTCATTTCCGGCGAGGTCGCAGCCGCCAGAATGCTTCTTCCTCCCAGTGCCCGTGGTCCAAGCTCGCTGCGCCCGGAAAGGAAAACCACGGGTTTGTTGCTGGCGAGGATGGCGGCCACTTCCGAGATGCTGCACGGGCTAGCATGCCACCCAGCTGGTACTTCGCCTGCTTGCAGGCTCGGGCCGCTGTAGACTGACCAGTCTAATGGCACGAACCCTTGCTGGGCCACTATTTCACAGCAGGCTGCACCAATCGCAGAGCCGCTGTCATTAGGAAAGGGCGGTACCCAAACCGAATCGAACAGGCCTGTCTCGCGCAGCGCACTGTTCCATTTAATATTGAGTCCACAGCCGCCAGCTATGCACAGATTGCGTGCTCCCGGCAGGGGATGGTGCTGCAAGGCGTTCGCCATTTCGTCAACGAGGAGACGTTCGAGGAAAAAATGAGACGATGCAAGCACGTCTTCGGGCGCCTCTGCCCCAATTGGAGCGCGCTCGCAGCGAAAAAATCGTGCACGGCCGCAAGTGAGGATTCCGAGTTGTTGATGTTCGCACGGAAGGCGCAGGCAAGCGCAGTATCGCCGGCAAAGTGTTCTTGATAGAGCTTTTGGAACACAGCAACGATGCGTACGTGAACTGATCCCAGTGCGATAAAGGCCATCAGTTTGCCGGCAACGCCAAGGTCCCAGCCCCCGCGGCTCGTCTGCTTATAGGGGCCGAAGTAGTGGCCCGCGGCAGCGTAGGCCTGACCTGTTACCGGGAACAAGGATTTGACGAAGCTGGCTCGCTTGCCTTCCACATGGTAGAGCTGCGGAAATATGCAGCCGTCCCACACCAGGCAAAGCGCAGGGTCTCCGGATTTGGCAAAGGGGCTGGTGCAGTATGCAGAGGCGACATGGCTCGTCACATGCGGATAGCTTCTGTAGCTAAAAACCCGATCACCAAGTGTGAGGCCGGAGCCGCCGATCCAATCGAGAAGTCCCTCGGCGTGACGTTCAACGTAAGGCGCGCCTCTGAGGATAACAGGAGTCTCCCCACTGAGGACCTTGAACCGCGACTCGGCCTCACCGTCCCAGCCGTCGATGACAAACTGATCAACATCTCTTGCATTGACCCCGTTTTCCGCCAGAGCCGCCACAACAGCATCGAGATTGTTGATTTCTTGATAGCGCGAATTGTTATTCCGCTTCTCCTGCTCAGTACAGAAGACGAGCCTTCCATCCTCGACAACGGCGATAGCCCCGTCATGGGTTAACTTGATGCCACAGACGCGCTTAGTGTCTCTATCCAAATCAGGTAGTCGATTTCTGAAAACGGGAAAGCAAGCAGTCTTCATTGACCGATGCGCCGCGGCAATAAAGCTGCTCCACCTCGATCAACGTTTCGTTCAACATCGCGATGACGGTCTCGGTACCGGCCACATGCCCCCAGCGCCGGCAATTAGCATCGATTGCGGATCCAAAAACCATGTGCCCACTTGGCGCCAGCATGCTCACCAGGTTGTGAACGGCGGTGCGTATCGCGGCTACATCCTCGAGATAATAAAGAACTTCGGCCACGACGATCAGATCGAATAGCTGCTGAGTCGAGAACTGTCGAACGTCAGCGACTATCCAGTTGATGTGAGACGATTCCTTCATCCGTTGCCTCGTTCGAGCAATCGCTCGCGGCACCACATCAATCACAGTCAGCCGCTTGCAATAAGGCGCCAGTTTTCCGTGAATGCGCCGGCCGCGCACCCGACTTCGAGTGCGTTGGTGATAGGACCTTGGGAAAACGACAACCGAAGCATCTGCGAATGTCGCTCCTGCTCGAACGCATTGGCGTCGAGCCGCCATGGGTCCTCCTCCGCCAGCTCACGGTGCAATAAATGATAGTTGTTGACCCGCGTCAAATTTGGCTCCGAAACACTGTGCACGATTTTGCTGGGTGGGGAGAGCGAGGCGAATCCGGAGGCGTGGAATGCACGCGAATTCCCGAGAAAGCGGTCGCCGGCAACGATGGCTCCGTCAATACTGCTACTTGTGGGCCCTTGAGTTCGCTCGAAGTAAAATCGATTTTTGTGATGCCAAACATCCAGGTTATGGAAGTTTCGCCAGTTCCGGTCACTCCAAGGGCGGGCGTGTTGGGGGCTGCTCGGCTTGATCGCATTCGTCTGGAGTGAAGAGTTGGAGTAGTCGCCCGATCGTTGAGAGGATGGTGTCCCGATGGGTGGTGTAGCTCGCGCCTGATGGCCGTGCTTTCCGGCAAGGGCCGGAGGGGATATCAGCGTGCGACTGCAGGCAGGCTGATTTGCGGATCATCGCTCATCGACGCCATAGTCTCAAGTGTCATATACCTGGCCCGCTGAACGGCCCATTCGTCGTTTTGCTCGAGCAGTAATGCGCCGACGAGGCGGACAATGGCTTCGTCGTTGGGAAAGATGCCGACGACCTCGGTGCGGCGCTTGATCTCGCCATTGAGGCGCTCGATTGGATTGGTCGAGTGCAGCTTTGCCCGGTGCTCTTTCGGGAAAGTCATGTAGGCGAGCACATCCTCTTCGGCATCATCCATAATGGCGGCGAGCTTCGGCACTTTTGGTCTTATCTGGTCGGCAACATTGCGCCACTGCGTGCTGGCAGATTCCGCCGTACCTGGGCGAAT
>NT_187157.1 GCF_000265205.3 Sinorhizobium fredii USDA 257 | reverse complement strand
GTCCACATATGAATCAGACAGGGCCTGGTCCGCAAGGACACAAAACTCGTCGATAGTTTCTATCCTCTTCTCGGCCGGAAAGGCCCGGCCGGCGTCGAGGATGAAATTCGTTACTTTCTTCGCTTCCTCACCGCGCCGCGCCCGCCGCTCGTCCCAACGATCAAGCCAATTATGATACACTCTGGTTGCTTCCTAACTCGCTTACTCGCCATCGCCCAAACTCTGGATCAAAGCGGCCGGTGCTCCACCAAGGCTCAGAGGTCATCGTGGAGCACCGGCTGGAACTCGCTGCGCCTGTTGCACCCGAGGGCGCCGCCATCGACCTCTTTTCCGCACTTGGCTCAGGCGGAGCAGGAAGGCGAAGTCAGCGTGCGCATCGACGAAGGCGAGGCGCCGCTGAGCCGCTGGTCCCATTGTCTCTTGACATCACTCCTGGTCACTTTCTGTTTTGTTTAATTCACCTTCTGCAACACGTGAATGGCTGAGCCGGCGTCGTCTGAGAGCACATCTATTGGCACAAAACCCGCTCGGTGTGCACATTTTTTGAAAAACGACTCAGAGAAACAAAAAGAGTTCTTCAGATGCAGTCGCTCGCCACTTAATAGGATGATATCCTTGCCGCCAATGCAAAAGTCCAGGTTCTTTTTGACCACCGCTGTATGTATGACTTGCATGAATTGGTCTCCACCAATAACATCCGGCTCATACTCAAATGCCTCTGGATCGAAATTGCCGTCGACCGGCAGCTCTGCCTTCATTCTATAGAACACATTTAGCTGAAATTCAGGATGCGCTTCATAGTAGGACTTCGCCACATCCCTCCTCAAATCTGAGCCAATTGAGATCGCAACCCAGCACCTCTTCGCACTATTCGATATCTTCTTCAGCGTCTCGACGACCGCTTCCATGGGGTGCGTATCATTTGTTGGGACAGCAAGATTTCCAAATGTCCGGCCAAACATGACAATAAATGCCGCTTCATCGTCGAAAAATAGCGTCGTCCAGAGAATATATCGCCGCGTATGAACTCGATTTTCAACCCTAAAGCGGATGACAACTGTGCTATGTCCCCGAGGAATTCTCTTGACCGGTCGACGAGCGTGCAACGTGAGGTTTCGCCTCGCAGACCTATAACAAGCGGAAGCGTTTTCTGTTGGAAGGCTCGCACTGTTCCAGGCCCATACTCCAGAACCGAAATTCCTTTACGACATCGTTCGTCCTGGTGATGCCATTGAACATAATCTCTGACTCTCCCGTGAAGTTTTTGGGCTAACTTGAGTTCAGCATCCACCATATTGGTTGTGCCAGTGACGAGCACATTACTGATCCTCTGGGCTTCAGCCTTAGCCCATAACAACGCGCCACTCATTGGATTGCCATTCCGGTCGACTCCAGTGTGGTGAGCGTATTGTTCAGCACCTAAGTCAGGCGCATACTTTTGCCGAAACAGCTGCAAACTTGTTTCAAGAAAGCTCAAGCTGATCGCCTCTCGATTCTTTAACGGCTCGTCGGATCCCCAGTTGACGCACTTACCGCCGCAAACGAAGGTGGTGCGCGTAGTCCCCCGAATGCCGTCGCCGATCCCAGACACGAGAAAGCACGGCTCGGTAGTCAGAGCAGAAGCGCGGCGCAATCGCCGATAAGCCTGATGAGTCTGTTCATGGCGTATTTCACTGAACCCATAAGAGAGGCTACAGGGTTTGAAGGAGTAATCCTTGACGTGGATCAAAGACAAACCCGAATCTGGGAGGGGTCTTGAACAAATGACGTTGGAAGGGGCGTGCCTGTCGATCACTACACGATCTTTCGCTGGGCTAGAAATACGCGCCGGAGATCGAAAAGCGGCTGCGTTGGCACCGGCGTCGGCTGCAGTCGACAAGTTGGCGCGTGTGAAAGTCCGTGGTCAATGGACATACCTTTACCGCGCCGTCGATAAAATTGGCAGCACGATCGACTTTTTATCTGTCCCCGGCGAGCCGTCGATCTGAATGAGTTCGCCGAAGCAATCGCGCCGGCCGCGCGGCTGGAAAACCCGCTTCTTGCGTTCGCGTCGCAACACCCAGATGCCGGCTTCCATCATCCACTGACGCAGCGTCTCCTTGCTGACGGCAAGGAGTAACCATCCGGTCAGGACCGCAGTAGCCGAGGCTTTTTGCGATTTCTTTCTGCCACTGGTTTCGATGGCGGGTCGCCAATTCCGCGAAGATTGCGGATAATCTGTTGAAGGTTTTCGATCCCCACTTGGGTGAACAAGATGATGTGCTCGCTGAGCTCCGAGGCCGGATAGTCATCATATGCCCACAAGCAGCCATCTTCAGAGAACATCTCAATCGAACATTCTCGCAAGAAGTCTTCGTCCTCATCAAGCATCGCGGCGACATATTTCAGGGTGTAGAGGGCAGAGTTGCGGTAGCCCATGATGCCTCGTTCTGTGTTTTCAGATTTGGTCAGTGCTGCTGGTTTTGGCTCTTCGCAAATCCAGCTTTTCCAAGTGTCCGACGGCGGGCAATTTTAGCGACACGGTCTTGAATGATATCAACGCTTAAATCTTCTGGGTCGAAGCGGCCACCATACCAACGCACGAACTCTCGATGCTGCGCATGCCGTGGCTTCGCCATGACGTTCAGGAATTCCTCGAACCCCGAGGTGCTGCCAACATCTTCCGGCGGCGCTCTGCGCTCACCATCGATGAAGCGCGGATATTCGATGCTGGGGTTTCCATCCTCCACTGCCTCGACCGTGATAGTGTGCCGCCAGTTATCACCAAAGTCATAGGTGTAGCTAAAGGTCGCGATCCCACGCTCGATGAGTGCCGCTATGCGGACGTTGCGAGCAGCAAAGGTTTTGCGTTCGTAGAGGTCTTCTGGATCCGGCACATCGTAACATCGCCCACCAGCCTCGAACTCGAACAGATGATAATCCTCGAACAGCATCACGGCCTGAATGACATCGTGGAGCCCCTTCAAGCTCATCGTGAGTGGAACCTCGACCCTGCGCCAGATCAAAGGCTCGATATCGTCGAGTTGGATATGTAGCCTGGCGATGCGATCGACGGTCATGATGCCAAAGCCATCATAGGCCGCGGACCTGTCCAATTCCACGGCAGCAGCTCTGCAAGCTTTGTTGTCGGCGTGTCAGCGATACGCGCGAGAACGTCGGCAAGCCAAGCCTGCGGATCGACGTCGTTGAGCTTGGCCGTCATGATCATCGTCGCCATGAAGGCGGCGCGATCAGCACCACGATCAGAACCCGCAAACAGCCACGACTTCCTGCCGAGAGCGAAGCCGCGCAGAGCGCGTTCGGCGGCATTGTTGGTCAGGCAAATCCGACCGTCGCCCAGGAAGGACGTAAAGCCCTCCCAGCGCTTTAGCATGTAGTCGATCGGCTCGGCGACCGGAGAGCTGCGCGACAGCTTTGTCCGCTCGGCCCGCATCCAGGCCTCAAGCTCTTCGACAAGACGACGGCTGTCCCGCTGGCGTCGCGCCAGTCTTTCACTTGCAGCGAGACGATTGATGTCACGCTCGATATCGAACAGGGCATCGATCCGTTTCACGGCCTCGAGCGCCACCGGCGAGATCGGCGTGGCGTTCTTTCCCCGTTTGGCGTTGGTGGCGATGTCGGCAAGCACGAAGAACTTGCGACGCGAATGCGACCAGCACAATGCCTGGGTCAGCGGACCAGAATCGCGGTCCATTTTGAAGAGCGGGTTGTAGCCGCCATAGGCGTCGGCCTGCAGAATGCCGGTGAAGGTCTTTAGATGGCGCTCGGGATGTTCCTGCCGCCGATCGCGGGAGGCATAGTAGAGGGCGGCTGGCGGCGACGTTCCGCTGAACGGCCGATCGTCCCTGACATAGGTCCAAATCCGCCCGGTATCGGTCTTGCCCTTCGCCAGGATCGGCACGGTCGTGTCATCGCCATGTAGACGCTCGGCGGTCAGCACATGCGCCTCGATCAATCCGTGCAAGGGCTTCAAGACCGCGGCGCAAGCCCCCACCTGGTCGGCAAGCGTCGAGAGGCTGAGGTCGACACCCTCGCGGGCATAGCGTTCACTTTGCCGGTTCAGCGGTTGATGCTGGCCGAACTTCTCAAACAGGATCATCGCCAGCAGGTTTGGCCCTGCAAAACCGCGCGGCGTCACATGGAAAGGGGCCGGTGGCTGGGCGATCTTCTCGCATTCGCGGCAGGAGAACTTCTCGCGCACCGTCTGGATGACCTTCCACTGGCGCGGGATCACTTCCAGCGTCTCGGCAATGTCCTCGCCCAGTTTCGCCAGCTTGGCCGAGCCGCAGCATGGGCAGCTTGTTGGCGGAGCAATGACGACGCGTTCGCGCGGCAGGTGCTCCGGAAACGGCTTGCGCGATGGACGCTTGCGCTCGAAGGCCCGAACCGTCGAGGATCGTGCCGCCAGTTCAGCGGCCAATTCGTCCTGGCTGGCGTCCGCCTCCAACTCTTCGAGCTGCAATTCCATCTGCTCAAGAAGCCGCGCCTTGCGCTCCGAGCGGCTGCCATGAATGTCGCGCTTGAGCTTCTCGATCTCCAGCCTCAACCTGGCAATCAGCGCATCCGAATGCGAGTTCACTGCCTGGGCTCGGGCAGCAACGGCCTCGGCTTCACGGCGTGCCGCGCGCTCGGCGAGGATCATCGCATGCGCGCTGGCAAGGTCGTCGGGAAGCTGATCGGCCGCATCGGTCATGGCGAGATGGAATCATATTCGCTCCGACCTTTCCAGCCATTTCCACTATCCAGCAGAGCTCGGACGCCAGGTTTTTTGCGGCATTCGCCAGTCGATTCCTTCGAGCAGATAGCCGAGCTGCGCCGGCGTGATCACCACCGTGCCGTCGGCCGCTGACGGCCAGATAAAGCGGCCGCGCTCAAGCTTCTTCGTGAACAGGCAGGCACCCTGGCCGTCGTGCCAGATCACCTTGATTAGGCCGCCCTTCCTGCCGCGGAAGCAGAACAAATGGCCGCTATGCGGATCACGCTTCAGTGTCTCCTGCACCATCAGCGACAGGCCAGGAAATCCCCTCCGCATGTCCGTATAGCCCGTCGCCAGCCAGACCTTTACGCCGCTCGGAACCGGGATCATCGCCGTTCCACGACATCGAGGATGCGGCCCAGAGCTTCGGTGTCAACATCACTCTCCACTCGAATGCGCCGGCCGCGGCCAAGCTCGATCGTCACGATACTTGGCTTCTTGCGCGCCCGTGGTGCCGGTGTCGTCTCCAAAGGATCAGGCGCTGGCAACGCCGCGACGACCTCAATCGGAATGAATGGAGGCACGGACGGCGCTGACATTTGGCAGAGCTCTTTGCGCCACCGGAATAGCTGACTGACATGAATCCCGGCCGAGCGCGCCACATCCGAAACAACGGTTCCAGGCTCTAACGCCGCCGCTACCAGCCGTTCTTTCTCTTCGCGAGACCAATGCCGGCGACGCTCGACCGACGTGATCACCTCAATATGCTGCTTCGTCATAGGACTACTCCCAGTGCTACCACCAGGACTTCCAATGTTCGGCATCACATCACAAGACGGCCGTCACCGTGGGGATACCGGCAAGCCGGTGGCGTTCGATCAGCTTCTCGGCCGCCAGCGTCGGTCCGAAATCCAGGTAATGCTCACGCACCAGGTCGAGCACCAGGTTGCGGAAATCCTCGCTGTGGGGCTTTATTTCCGGAAGGCCGCCAGCCAAGTAATGAAATGCAACGCGCTTGTTCAGCCGAGCCGCGCAATCTTCATGGAGCGAGTTTATCCGATACCATTTAGCGTTGATTGTAGACGCAAAGTTGCTAATCTCGCGTTCAAATGGAAGGGGCTTTCATGAAAACTATGGTTGCAATGCTTCTTGCAGCGGTTGGCGTTGCAGTCAGTGCCAGCAGCACTTTGGCGGTTAATTTCTGCCAGTCCAACAAAGACCGGAATTGCTTTACCGGCAGTTTCGGACTTGTCGACATTCCCGGTGACGCAAGCCATAAGCTGCTCAAGGCAGATTTCGGATATGTCGATTTGAACGGAGTGGGTTGGCAGACCAACAAGGAGACGAAGACTGACGGCGCTTCGATTCCGCCGCTATTGCAACCGTTTGTCGGTTCCCCATGGGAAGACGGCTATATTCGTGCAGCCGTCATCCATGTACTGCGACAGGCACGTTCGAACTTGGAAAGAGACGCATCGCGTCTTCTATGACGCCATGCTGGCCAGCGGCTTGGAGAAACCGAAAGCGAAATTGCTGTTCTACGCCGTCTATGCCTTTGGTCCACGCTGGGGCTATCTCGTTCCCGGAGAGAAGTGTGCGGCTGGGAAGAACTGCATCCAGATGACAGGAAAGGACGCCGCGTTCGTGCAGTTGCCTGGGGAATTGGCCGATCAGTCGAGCGCAGGCGAATTGAAGGCGATCAAGGCGACCATCGATCTCAAGGAGCGTTCTGGTGATGCGTTAACGCTTGATGAACTCATGGCGATCGCCGACGAAGCTCACCCCCAGCAAACACTTCGTGATCAGCGGCCTGCCGGTGGTGATGAGATCACCAAGTAACGGTGCAAGTCGTCGATGGAGGACGCGAGGAAGAGGGACCGTCTTTCAAGACCGACAGCACTATACGATCTTGAGAAGGAGATCATCGCTTCAACCGGCGGCCAAGTTAGGCTTCGTCAACTAGAGCATCGGATTGAAATCCGGAATCGAAGGATTGAACTAACCCGCTGACGCGGGATAGGTCGGGTTTGGAGGCGCGGTCTCCTGATGGGATGTTGGGGTGTTGAGAACCAACCCTTGACCAGGAGACCGACCGATGACCGACGCCCCGGCAGCGGTGAACCCGCTGCGCCGCCGCATGATCGACGACATGACGCTCCGCAACCTGTCGCCGGCCACGCAACGATCCTACCTGCATGCAGTGACAAAGTTCAGCCGTTATTTCGGCCGCTCGCCGGATCGGCTGGGGCTGGAGGATGTGCGCGCTTTCCAGGTGTACCTGGTGTCGCAGGGCGTCTCCTGGCCGGCGCTCAACCAGACGGTTTGCGCGCTGCGGTTCTTTTACGGCGTGACGCTGGACCGGGCGGAGCTTCCCGAGCGAATTGCCTATGCGCGCACGCCGCGCAAGCTGCCGGCGATCTTGAGCGCCGACGAGGTCGTGCGGTTTCTCGAAGCGGTGCCGTCCTTGAAGGCGCGCACGGCGCTGACGACCGCCTATGCCGCCGGACTGCGCGCCTCGGAGGCGGTGAGCCTGAAGGTGGCCGACATCGACAGCCAGCGCATGGTGATCCAGGTCCGTCACGGCAAGGGCGCCAAGGATCGCACGGTGATGCTGTCGCCGCAGCTGCTTGGCATCCTGCGCACCTATTGGCGGCTGGCGCGCCCCAAGGATTGGCTGTTTCCCGGACGGGGCGACAAGCCGATCGATGTGCAGGTGCTTTATGCCGCCTGCCGGTCGGCGACCAAGGCGGCGGGATTGACCAAGCGGGTCAGCGTGCACACGCTGCGGCACAGCTTTGCAACCCATCTGCTCGAGAGCGGCGTCGATATCCGCATCATTCAGGTGCTGCTCGGACACACCCACCTGTCGACGACGGCGCACTACACCCAGGTGGCGACAACGACGATCGCCCGGACTGAGAGCCCGCTCGACCGGCTGCGCCTCGAGGTCGTGCCGCCGGTCTGAGATCGCGCCATGCGACCGGCGCTGGAGGTGGCGGATATCTTCCGCCGCCATGGCCCCGCTTATCGTCGTACCCATGACGGTCGTCTCGGCCGGGGGGAACGCCGCGTCATGGCGGCGATCGCGCTGTGCCGGACGGCGGCGCTCGGCGGCCATGTCGAGACCTGCGACGACTGCGCCTTGAGCCGCGTCGCCTACAACTCCTGCCGCAACCGCCATTGCCCCAAATGCCAGGGTGCCACGCGCGATCGCTGGCTTACCGACCGCCAGGCCGATCTGTTGCCGGTACCGTACTTCCATGTCGTGTTCACCGTACCGGCCGAGATCGCCGCGATCGCCTATCAGAACAAGCGGCAGCTCTATGCGATCC